>JAHECN010000043.1 GCA_024641735.1 Gemmatimonadota bacterium
CGCGGAACATCGCCGTCGAAGTCATCGCCGACGAAGTCATGGATATGGGAGTTGAAAGGCTTCACGCCCTGCACATCGGGGAGTCTGGCGAAGTCGTCCGTCTCGGAGGCGGCGTCCAAGGTGCGCAACGCCGTCGCTTACTCGACCTCGGCGTTGTTCCTGGCACGGTGATTCGTGCCGAACTCTCGAGTGTCTCCGGCGATCCGATGGCATATCGGATTCGCGGCGCCGTGATCGCGCTGCGCCGCTCGCAGGCCGATGACATCCTGATCCGTCGCGTGGCCGACGCGGAGGCCGCATGAGCACCGCAGCCCCATGCCGTGGCTGCGGTAACCGCGAGGAAAGCCTCGTCCAGCTTGGCGTCTCGCCGGGGAACTGGGATTTCCTCGTCGCGCTCGCTGGCAATCCCAACACAGGCAAGAGCACCGTCTTCAACGCGTTGACGGGTCTCAGACAGCACACCGGCAATTGGCCCGGCAAGACCGTGACGCGCGCCGAAGGGACCTTCCGGCATCAAGACCACAACGTGAAGGTGGTGGACCTCCCAGGCACCTATTCACTGCAGGCCGGCAGCACCGACGAGGAAGTGGCGCGCGACTTCCTCCTCTTCGGGCAACCCGATGTCACGGTCATTGTGGTCGATGCCACGCGTCTCGATCGGAACTTGAATCTGGTGCTGCAGATCCTCGAAGTGACCGATCGCGTGGTAGTGCTGCTCAACCTGATGGATGAGGCGCGGCGGCACGGCATCGGGGTCGATCCCAAGGCGCTCGCCCACGAACTCGGCGTGCCGGTCATCCCCGGTGCAGCACGACAGGGGGTCGGGATACCCGAATTGCGCGACGCGATCCTCGCGGTGGCAACACGTGCTGAAGCGACGACACCACGTCGAATCCATGCGCACGCTCCCGAAGTGGATGCCGCCATCAACGCGGTGGTTCCCGCCGTGGAAGCCGCCTATCCGGGCCTCCCCAATGCGCGGTGGGTCGCGCTCCGGCTGTTGAACGCGGATGACCGCGTCGTGCAGGCCGTACGGTCCGGTGAACTCGCCGCGCTGGTGCCGACCGGTGCCACGGCGCCAGCGATTCACGCCACCGTGGGGGGCGAGGATGACCCAACCATCGCGGCGCTCTTCGATGCCGTCGTCGATACGCGGTGGCGGCTCACGCCGGACTTCCATGACACGCTGACGGCAGGACTCTTCGCCGAGGCGGAACAGATCACGGCGGCAGTGCAGGTAACTGGGCTCCGCCGGATGCGGGTGGACTTCGACAAGCAGCTCGACCGCCTGTTGACGAGTCGGTGGACCGGCTTTCCGCTGATGATCCTCCTGCTCGCGCTGGTGTTCTGGATCACCATCGCGGGCGCGAATGTCCCGTCCGCCATGCTCGCGACGCTGTTGATCGACAAGCTCCACCCGATCCTGCAAGGCTTTGGGGTAGCGCTCGGGATGCCCGGCTGGATGAATGGGCTGCTCTTCGACGGGATGTATCTGGCAACCGCCTGGGTGATCGCCGTCATGCTGCCACCGATGGCGATTTTCTTTCCGCTCTTCACGTTGCTGGAAGACTTCGGCTATTTGCCGCGCGTCGCGTTCAACATGGACCGGATGTTTCAGCGGGTCGGCGCGCATGGCAAACAGGCGCTCACGATGTGCATGGGCTTCGGCTGCAACGCGGCTGGCGTCGTGGCCACGCGGGTGATCGACTCACCCCGCGAACGTCTAGTGGCGATCATCACCAACAACTTCTCGCTCTGCAATGGCCGCTGGCCGACCCAGATTCTGATCGCCTCGATCTTCCTCGGCACGCTGGTCCCGGCGCATCTGGCCGGTCTCGTCTCCGCCGCCGCTGTCGTTGGCATTGCCCTGCTCGGCGTCTTCTTCATGCTCGGCGTCTCGTGGGCACTCACGCGTACGGTGCTCCGTGGTGAGGCCTCAACGTTTTCGCTGGAGTTGCCGCCGTACCGGCCGCCGCAATTCCTTCAGACACTCTACACCTCGCTGATCGACCGCACTGCCATCGTGCTCTGGCGCGCGATCGTCTTTGCGATGCCGGCGGGAGCCGTCATCTGGTTGATCGCGAACATCCACATCGGAGACGCGAGCATCGCCGCGCATCTGGTCGAATGGATGAATCCGTTCGGCATCCTCCTCGGGCTCAACGGCGTGATCCTACTCGCCTACGTCGTGGCGATCCCCGCCAACGAAATCGTCATCCCGACGATCCTCATGTTGACGGTGCTGGTCGGTGGCGTCGCCGGCGTCGGCTCGGGGGACGGTGTGATGTTCGAACTCGAGTCGATCTCCGCGGTCGGCACGCTGCTCCGGGAGCACGGCTGGACCACGCTCGTCGGCGTGAATCTGATGCTCTTCTCGTTGCTCCACAATCCGTGCTCCACGACGATCTACACCATCTACAAGGAGACGCGAAGCGTGCGCTGGACCACCTTGGCGACGTTGATGCCGGTCGCGTTGGGCTTCGTGGTCTGCTTCCTCGTGGCGCAGGTGTGGCGTCTCATTGCAGTCTAGGCAGGGAGGGGTGATGACCCGAGACGTGATGACCGATGCACTGACGCATTCCGCCGAGGACTACCTGAAGGCGATCTACGCGCTCTCCGGTGACGCCCCCGCGGCGACCTCGAAGATCGCCGAACGACTCGACCTCGCACCGGCCTCGGTGAGCGGGATGATCCGGCGACTCTCCGATCAAGGACTCCTCGATCACGAGCGGTATCGTGGCGTGGTGCTGACCGATGCCGGCCGTTGGATCGCGCTCAAGATGTTGCGCCGACACCGATTGATCGAGACCTACCTTGTCGAGTTCCTGGGCTATCAGTGGGATGATGTGCACGAGGAAGCCGAGCGACTCGAACACTCCGTCTCGGATCTCTTGGTGGAGCGGATGGCGGCCGCGCTCGGCCATCCCATCGTCGATCCCCATGGCGATCCGATTCCGGGGCCTGATGGCTCGATCCAGGAGCCGGAATACCTCGAGTTCGCCTCGCTCAATCCGGGGGACGAGGTCGTCATGCGGCGGGTGGCGACCAATGACCCAGAACGGCTCCGCTATCTGGCTGGGCTCGGCCTGCAGCCTGGGACCGCGGTGACCCTGATGGCCCGCGAGCCGTTCGATGGCCCAGTGACTCTGGTAGTGGATGGCATTCCGCGGGTCATTGCCAGTGATTTGGCCCTCATGCTCCTCTGCGTCCGGGCGCCCGCCAACTAGGGCCTTCCGGGCGCCCTCCCCCTTATATTTGCAAGCTATGCCAGAATCGGCCCTCAACGACCGTCTCAGCGCTGTACGCGAGGTCATCGCGACGCAGCAACGGTCGGGTGGGTGGACGCATCCGGTGCGGATCGTGGCGGTCACCAAGACGCACGGGCCCGACGCCGTGCGGGCCGCCTTTGCGGCAGGGCTCGATGCTGTCGGCGAGAACCGGGTGCAGGAAGCATTGCCCAAGATGGAGGCCACCGCCGATGTCGCCGTTGAGTGGCACCTCATCGGTGGGCTGCAGCGGAAGAAGGCGAAGCAGGTGGTCGGACGGTTCGCATTGATCCACTCGGTCGATCGACTCGACTTGGCGGAAGAGCTCGACCGACGCGCCGAGGCGGTGCAGCCGATCTTGGTGCAGGTGAACTGTTCGGCCGAAGAGCAGAAGGGCGGGGTCGAGCCAGCCGACCTGGCGGCCCTGCTTGACGGGATGCGCGCGTTGCCCAAGCTCCGCGTCGATGGACTGATGACGATGGCGGCGTACGATGTCCCGGAAGCCGAACAGCGCCGCACCTTCGCGCTGCTCCGTTCGCTTCGCGACACGATGCAGACTGCAGGACACCACCTCCCCGAGTTGTCGATGGGGATGTCTGATGATTTTCCGGCCGCCGTGGCCGAAGGAGCGACGATGCTCCGCCTCGGCAGTCTCCTTTTTGGGCCACGCCCGACACTTTGACCCAGCGATCCCGTGACTGATTCGTCGAAGACTGCTCCTGACGCGACACCGCGACACCCCTCCTGGCCGGAGGGTGGCGCCGACGCGCTCGAGCGCGACCTGCTCGCTCGTTGGGAGGCCGAGGGGCTCTTTCAGCAGGTGCAGTCGGCGACGGCGGATGGTCCGGGGTACGTCTTCTACGAAGGGCCGCCGACCGCGAATGGCCGCCCAGGGATCCACCACGTCTTCGCGCGCACCATCAAGGACCTGATCTGCCGCTATCACGCGATGCAGGGGCAAAGGGTCACGCGGATCGCCGGATGGGACACGCATGGCCTCCCTGTGGAACTGGAAGTGGAGAAGCAACTCGGCTTCAAGGGGAAGCAGGACATTGAGGCGTACGGCGTGGCGGAGTTCTCCAAGAAGTGCCTGGAGAGTGTGTTCACCTATCGGGACGAGTGGGTCAACCTCTCCAATCGGACCGGCTACTGGCTCGACTACGAGCGCGCCTATGTGACGTGCACGAAGGAATATGTCGAGTCGGTCTGGTGGATCTTGCAGCGCCTCTTCCAGAAGGATCTGCTCTACCGTGGGCACCGCGTGTCGCCGTACTGCCCGCGCTGCGGCACGGTGCTCTCGTCGCACGAATTGGCGCAGGGCTACACCGACGTCGCCGACAAGTCGATCTACGTCACCTTCCCGCTCGCTGATGGCAGTGGTCGCGAACTGGTGATCTGGACGACGACGCCGTGGACGTTGCCGAGCAATGTCGCGGTCGCGGTCAACGCGGAGCTGGAGTACGCGGAGTTCACCGCACCGGTGCATCCGGGTCGCACCTTCGTGCTCGCCGCGTCGCGTGAAGCGAAGGCGGTTGACCTCCTTGGGGAAGGTGCCGTGATCGGTCGCCGGTTCCCCGGGAGCGAGCTCGCAGGACTGAGTTATCAGCGCCCATTCGACATCGTCACGATGCCAGCCGATGGTGCGCATTCGGTGATCGTGACCGGCGAGTTTGTCACGGCCGACGATGGCTCCGGCCTCGTCCACATGGCACCCGCCTTTGGCGCGGACGACTATGCCGCCGGGCGCGAGCATGGCCTCGCCCTGGTGCGGCCGGTTGCGGCAGACGGGACCTTTGTCGGCACGAGCTGGCCGGAGTTGAACGGCGAGCTGGTGACGGCGGACTCGACCAATGAGATGCTGATTCGGCGTCTGAA
This sequence comes from Gemmatimonadota bacterium, assembly GCA_024641735.1. Lineage (GTDB taxonomy): Bacteria > Gemmatimonadota > Gemmatimonadetes > Gemmatimonadales > GWC2-71-9 > Palsa-1233. Next base: position 5,142 of record JAHECN010000043.1, read on the forward strand.
GGAGACCGGCAATCACCTCAAGACCGAGCAGTATCTCCACTCCTATCCGCACTGCTGGCGTTGCCGCAGCAAGCTGATCTACTACGCCCGCGAGTCGTGGTTTGTGCGGACGTCGACGATCAAGGCACGGATGCAGGAGTTGAACGCCGACATCGCGTGGCATCCGCCGGAAGTTGGCACTGGGCGCTTCGGCGAGTGGCTCGGCAACAACATCGATTGGGCGCTCTCGCGCGAGCGCTACTGGGGCACGCCGCTGCCGATCTGGGTGAGCGACATCGATCCCGAGTATGTCGAAGTGATCGGGTCGCTCGCCGAGCTGAAGGAGAAGGCTGGCTTTGTGGCGAGCGGCGACCTCGATGTGCACAAGCCGTGGGTCGATGAGATCACGTGGCCGGCGCCGGGTGGCGGGACGATGCGTCGGGTGCCGGAGGTGATCGACACCTGGTTCGATTCGGGCGCCATGCCGTACGCGCAGTGGCACTACCCGTTCGAGAATGTCGAGCAGTTCGAGAAGCACTTCCCGGCAGATTTCATCTGCGAGGGAATCGATCAGACGCGTGGTTGGTTCTACTCGTTACTCGCGATCGGTACTGCGGCGTTCGACGCGGCACCGTTCCGCCATGTCATCGTGAACGAGTTGGTGCTCGACGCGCAGGGCCAGAAGATGTCGAAGAGCCGTGGGAACACGGTCGACCCGTGGCAGCTGGTGGAGAAGCACGGCGCCGATGCGGCGCGTCTCTACTTGCTCCTCTCGAGTCAGGTCTGGCAGCCGAAGCGCTTCGATGAGCGGCAGTTGCAGGAGACCGCGGGCGGCTTCCTCAACACGTTGCGGAACAGCTATCAGTTCTATGCGCTCTACGCCGGTGCGGAGGTCACGGCACCGCCGGCCTTCGCGGACCGGCCGCGGGGTGATCGCTGGCTGCTGGGACGGCTCGACGTGACGACCGCGGCAGTGCGCACCGCGTTCGATGCCTACGATGTCACGGCCGGCGTGCGCGCCCTGGTCGACTTCGTGGTGGACGACCTCAGCAATTGGTGGGTGCGACTCAATCGGGCACGCTTCTGGGCACCGGGTCGTGAGGCCGATCCGGCCGCGGTCGCGACGATGCACGAGGCGCTGACGACGGTGGCGCGTCTGCTGGCACCGGCCGCGCCGTTCGCCTCCGATTGGCTGCACCGGTCCCTCACCGGAACGTCCGTGCACCTCGCGTCGTTCCCGGAAGATGCCGGCCGACTTGACCGCGAACTTGACCGGGCGATGGACGCGATCCGCCGCCTCGCCTCGCTGGGGCGCGCGGCGCGCGAGACCGCCACGCTCAAGGTCCGACAGCCGCTCGCCACGATTCGTATTGCCGTGCCAACGGAAGTCCGCGGCACCGAGTTCGATGCGCTCCTCCCGCTGCTGCAGAGCGAGACGAATGTCAAGCAGGTCGAGATCGTGACATCCGACGCCGATCTGGTTCGCCTGAAGGGGAAGCCGAATTTTCGGACGCTCGGCAAGCGCTACGGTTCCGAGGTGAAGGCGGTGGCGGCGGCGGTGTCCCAATTGACCCGGGACCAGCTGCAGGCGCTGGAACGTGGCGAAACGGTGGAGGCGGAGTACACCTTCCTCCCTGAGGACGTCACGATCGAGCGCGATGTCGTGACCGATTGGCCGGTGGCGAGCGCGGGACCCTTCGTGGTCGCGCTCGACCCGACGGTCACCCCGGCACTGGCCGAGGAAGGAATTGCCCGCGAGCTGGTGAGCCGAATCCAGCGACTGCGCAAAGAGGCGGGCTTTGCGGTGTCCGCCCGGATCGCCTTGTCCCTCACGGGGGTCCCGGCACTTCTGGACGCGGCACGGCGGCAGGCGGACTACATTGCCGGGGAAACCTTGGCAGTCGAGTTCCTCATTGGCGAGGAACTGCAGGGCACAGTGAAGACCGAAGCGGTGGACATCGAAGGGCTGACTGGCGCACTCGCGGTGCGCCAACTCGGGAACGGCCGGACCCATTCCGGCCCTGAACAGGGTGAAGCATCGTGACCAAGGCACAGTTGAAGCATTTGGAAGGACGCCTCCTTGAGGAGCGCGCGCGCGTCATGAAGGAGCTCGGCTATTACGACGAGCAGTTCAACGCGACGTTGCAGAATTCTGACGGCGATCTTTCCTCCTACTCACTGCACATGGCGGATCAGGGGACCGATGCCATGGAGCGCGAAAAGCAGTTCCTGATGGCCTCGAAGGAGGGGCGCTACCTCTGGCACCTCAATGAGGCGCTCCGCCGACTGTACAATTCGCCGGCGACCTTTGGGAAGTGTCATCAGTGCGGCACCCAGATCGATTTTGAGCGCCTCGATGCGTTGCCGCATGCGCGGCTCTGCATCTCCTGCAAGGAAAAGGAAGAGGATGCCAAGAAGCGGTAGTCGTCGAGTCCCATTCTGGGCCGTGATGCTCGTTGCCGTGGTGCTGGACCGGATCACCAAGGTGATGGCGGAACGGAGCCTCGTGTGGGGTGAGGCTGGCATCCCCGTCATCGGCGACATCGCGCGGTGGCGGTTGATCTACAATCCTGGCGCGGCGTTCGGACTCCATCTGGGGCCGTTCTCGCGCTGGCTCTTCTTGGTGATTGCCGCCGTCGCCGTGGTGGTGCTGTATCGGATGTGGAAGGAGACCGAGGTCTCGGACCATTTCCGACAGTTCGCGCTGGCGTGTGTCGCGGGCGGGGCAGCTGGCAACTTGATTGATCGCATTATCTCTCCCCGGGGCGTCGTGGACTTCATCGACATCGGTATCGGCGTGACGCGCTGGCCGACCTTCAACGTCGCCGACATCGCCGTGAGTTGTGGCGCGGTGGCACTGGCGCTCTCCTTCTGGCGGGAAGACTCCGACCGGGCCACCGCGGCGGCGACCGACGCCCCACCAACGTGAGCGGCCCCGTGGGCGTTGAGTTCTCTGTTGTCCCGGTGCAGGTCGAGCGCGTCGATCGCTTTCTCGCCGACCAACTCCAGATTTCCCGCACCGCTGCCGCGCGACTGGTGGCTGGTGGCCACGTCTCCTGCGGCGCCCGCGTGCTGCGGGCGTCGCACATCCTTGCGCATGGGGACGTCGTCTCGGTCGCCGTGCCCGAGGACGAGCCACCGCGCAACATCCCGCCGAATCCGATCCCGCTCACCGTCATCCATGAGGATGACGACCTGGCGGTGATCGACAAGCCGGCAGGATTGGTGGTCCATCCCGCGCCGGGGCATTGGGACGACACTCTGGTCAACGCCTTGGTGGCCCGTGGTACGACGCTCTCCGGTGGGGCTGAAGGGCGACCCGGGATCGTGCACCGACTCGATCGCGAGACGAGCGGCTTGATCATCGTCTCGAAGACCGATCTCGCGCATCGCCGATTGGGCCAGATGATTGCCGCCCGCAAGGTCACGCGGGTCTATGCCGCGATGATCTGGGGGCATCTGGACCACGACAAGGTCGAGATCGATGCGCCGCTTGCCCGCCACCCGAAGGACCGGAAGCGGATGGCGATCATTCCGGATGGCCGTGCGGCACGGACCGACGCCTATCAGATTGCGCGCTTCGGCCCCGTCTCGCTGGTTCGCCTCGAACTCCACACCGGTCGGACGCACCAGATCCGCGTCCACCTCGAGTCGATCGGCCATCCCGTCGTGGGTGACCCGATCTATGCCGGTGGCGGCGCCAAGCGGATCACCGGGATCGGGCGCCAGCAGGCGAAGGCGCTCGAACTCCTGGCCCCGCGGCAGGCGCTTCACGCGGCCCTTCTCGCGTTCCGCCATCCCATCAGCGGCGACCCTCTCGAGCTCCGCTCTCCGTGGCCAATCGACTTGTGGCCCCTCCTGCAGGCCGCTGTGGGGGAGGATCTCTCGGCCGACCGTGCCGGGGCGCTTGCCGCCCTCCGCTTCTTCGATCCCCATGCCTGAAGCCGGCGCGGTGGGTGGACTGGTGGTCCGGGTTGCCGGGGCCCGCTGGTTCATCCCCGTGGACGGAGTCATCGAGGTCTTGCGGGATGCCGTGGTCGCGCGGCTTCCGGGGGTCCCTCCAGCGGTCCGTGGCATCGTGAATCATCGCGGCCGGGTCCTGACGGTGGCAGACCCGATCCGCGCGCTGGGTCTGCCCGGGGACGTGGGTGGGACTGCGGATGTCGTCGTGGTCCAGGCCGGTGGGCGTCGCTTCGCGATCGCCGTGGATGCTGTCGTAGAATTGGCCACCGAGACTCGCACGGGCCTTGCAACACTGGAGCTTGAGCAGGTCGCCACCGCGATCTTTCCCTGACCCCCCAGCCGGAGGCCACCGTGGCCCATCGGGTTCTCATTTGTGACGATGCGATCTTCATGCGGACGATGATCGCCGATATTCTGACCGGAGCCGGCTACGAGGTCGTGGGAGAGGCCGAAAGTGGCTTGCAGGCCGTAGAGCGCTACAAGGCGCTGCTTCCCGATATCGTCACCATGGACATCGTGATGCCCGACATGGGCGGAATCGACGCCGTGAAGGCGATCACGTCCGCCCACCCGGACGCCAAGATCCTGATGTGCTCCGCGATGGGCCAGCAGGCGCTCGTCGTCGAGGCGATTCAGGCCGGCGCCAAGGACTTCGTGGTCAAGCCATTCCAACCGGCCCGCGTGCTCGAGGCCGTCCAGCGCGTTCTGGCGGGATGACCGACCCCCGGCGGGCGCGGTACGTCGCACTCTTCGCGGCGGAGTCGCGTTCGCTCCTCGCCAGCGCCCGGCGCACCTTGGCCGTCTGGCTCGATGCCCCGGATGATCCCGCGCCGGCCGATGAGATCTTTCGGGTCCTGCACACCATCAAGGGGATGGCCGCGTCCTTGGAATTCGACGCGATCACCAACCTGTCGCATGACACCGAGACTGACCTGGTCACCGTCCGTGACGCCAAGGCTCCCGTCGAACGATCCTGGCTGGCCACGCTTGAGGCCACCATGGACGCGTTGGCACTCGCCTGTGATGCCGCAGTCGAGGCGGAACAGGGAGAGCCCTCGCCGGGGACGGATGCTCGAGACGAGGCACCGGAGAGCGTGCGCATCGTGCGAGTGGATCTTGCCAGACTCGACGCACTCTTCGACGACCTCGGCGGCCTCGTCACGGCACGACAGGAGCTGGAGCGACGCGCGGAGGCAGATTCGCTTTCGCCGGTGGCGCGTGCGGCGCAAGCCATGGGGCGGCGGCTGAATGCCGTGCAGGATCGCATCCTCGACGTGCGCCTGGCGCCGTTGAGCGAGGTATTTGAACGGATCCCGCCAGTGGTCCGCGACCTGGCGCGGCAACTCGGCAAAGAAACGAAAGTGGAAGTCCGTGGCGACGACCTCGAGGTCGACCGGGCCGTCCTTGATCAGATCGCGGAGCCGTTGATTCACCTGCTTCGGAATGCCGTGGACCATGGATTGGAGACCCCTGAGGTCCGGCGCGCCTTGGGAAAACGCGCTGCCGGGACGATTCGGGTCCATGCCCGCCGCGATCGGGACGCCGTGGTTGTGGAGTTGAGCGATGATGGCCGCGGGATCGACCGCCAGGCCGTGGCGGCCAGAGCCGTTGCGCAGGGGATCCTTGAGAAGGACACCGACCTCGATGATGATGGACTCCTCGCACTCCTCGCGCGCCCGGGATTCAGCACGGCGACCGCCATCTCGGATGTCTCTGGACGCGGCGTCGGACTGGATGTGGTGGCCTCACGGCTCCGAGATCTCGGGGCGGCGCTGGGCCTGACCACCGTGCTGGGGCATGGCTCAACTTTTGTGGTGCGACTTCCGACACGACTGGGCATTGTCCGCGCGCTGATCGCCTCCGTCGGCGAGGAGCACTACGTCATGCCACTGACGCATGTGGCAGAATTTCTTCCGTGGGAACCGGATGCCGTGCGCGATCTCGATGGCCGATCCGTCATCGACCTCCGCGGCGAACCGATTCCCATCGTCGATCTCCGACGGTTGCTGCTCTACCGCGGTGCCCCCGTGCCGAGTCGTCGTCCCGCATTCGTACTCGAGGCGAATGGTCAGCGCGTGGCCCTGCTGGCGGATGCGTTGCATGGACAGGTGGATGCGGTCGTGCAGCCGATGGACCGACCGCGCGGGATGCCGCGCTGGATCACTGGCGCCACGGTGCTCGACAATGGCCGGCCCGCCGTCATGCTCGACCTGGCCAGCGTGGTCTGACGGCATCTCGTCTCTCACGACTCACGACTCATGACTCACGACCCTGATGAGGCACCACCCATGACCCTTCCCCACGATCTCGATTCCCTGCGGCGGGATGGCTTGCGCGAAGTCGCCACGATTGGCGCGGGACATGCCGCGACGGCGCTCTCGCAATTGACGGATCGACGGATCATGATCTCGGTGCCGCAGGTGCGGCGTGTCAATTTTGGCGAGGTGCCGAAGATGGTCTCCCTGTTTGGGGATCATGTGGCGGTCGTCGCCATGCGGATGCTCGGCGATCTCACGGGCCGGTCGTTGCTGGTCTTTGGCGAGGAAGACGCCACCCGGATCTGTGACCTCATCCTCCGGCGTCCGTCAGATCCTCGACGCGCCCTGGGCGAGCTGGAGCAATCCGGTCTCAAGGAAGTCGGCAACATCGTCTGCTCCGCCTACCTCACGGCGCTCAGCAACTTCATGGGGATGATGCTCCTGCCGTCGGTCCCCGCCCTGACGATCGGACCAACGGCCGCGGCAATCGCCTCCACCGTGGATCCCAACGAGTCGGAGGCGGATCTGGTCTTCTGTGTCGACACCGCGTTTCGCGCCGATGGTAGTGAGACTCCCCTGACCGGTGCGTTCCTGTTGATGCCCGATCAGGCCTCGATCCAGGCGATTCTTGAGGCGATTCGGCTCGACTAGATGGCAACGTCTGAGGGAGCAGAGGGGCCGCGCATCGCCGCGCTGCGCCAGCGGCTCGGCGACGCCTCCGCGGCCACGCTGACCAATCTGGCGTGGTTTGCCGCGCGGCGAGGGGAGCAGGCTGCGGCCCTTGAGGCCGCGCGCGAAGCCGTCGCGCGACCTGGCGCCCCGCGCGACGCGTGGCGCACGCTGGAGCGACTGGTCACCGGTCGGAATGACGGGCTCCTGCTGATTCCAGAAGGCGGCACTCCCTCTCCGGTGGAGCCGAGTCGGGGCTCGCCGCTCGCCGCGGCCGTCGCGGCGCACCGCGAAGGTGCCCTCGCCGTGGCGGAGACCTGCTATCTCGCCGCGCTCCAACTTCCGGGGTTTGCGGCGGCGGCCGCGGATGGGCTCGCCGTGCTCCACGAGCAGCGCGGGGAACGCGGCGCCGCCGACGCCGCGTGGGCCTCCGCCATCGAGAGCGGGGCCAGTTGGGGTCGACACAATCAGGCGCTCGCCTTGCTGCGACGTGGTGCGCTCCCCGAGGCCCGCCACGCACTCGTCGCGGCCCTCCGACTTTCGACCGCCTCAGCGCCGCTACACTTCCTCTCGGGATACGCGGCGTTGCTGGATGGTGACCCGACGGAAGCGCTGCGCGGGCTCGATCTCGCCATCGCGCTCGATCCGGATCTTGCGCGAGCGCACTTCACGCTTGGCCTGGCGCACGATCGACTGGGCAACGCGAACGAGGCGCTCGCCGCCACCCGCCGTGGCCTCCTCCTCTCGCCCTGGTACTTGCCACAACTCTGGCTCCTCACCACGACACCCGGTGGCGTACCGGCCGAGTTGCCCGCTGCGGGCGACGCGCCCGGAATGCACCATGGCACGGATGACGTGTTGCTCGCGCTGGGCCGTTCGCTCCTGGAAACAGGACACCTCGGTGAATCACTCGCGGTCTTTGATCAGGTGTTGCTGCGCGACCCGTCCCAAGCCGCTGCGCTCTTTCATCGGGGTGTCGTGCTCGCCAAACTGCGCCGATACGCGGAAGCGCTCGCGGACTGGGAACTGGTTGGTGAGGCCGATGCCTCTGGGCCGCTCGGGTCGATGTCGCTGCGCCATGCGCGCTCTGCCCGACAGCTCGCGGCACTCTTTGCGGACAAGGGGGCCTGAGCGATGCATGGCCCCCTGCAGGAGATCGGATTGGTGGAGGTGCTGCAGTTGCTGGCGCGAGGCGAACGTACCGGCACACTGCAGGTGACGGGACCCGATCCCACCGTTCCCCGAAGCCTGCATCTGCGGCACGGGCGCATTGTGGCCGTCGGGCCTGCAGCGACCGATGCGGCCGTCCATCAGGTGCTCGTCGCTCGCCACTTGGTTGCCCCAGATACCGCTGTGACCGAGCTGCTCGGTCCCGTCGGTGAGTCTGTCCGTGAGGAACTGGCGATGCGGAGCATTGCAACGATGCTGCACTGGACCCGAGGGCGATTCGACTTCGCGGAGTCTGCGGAGGAGTCCGGGCCGCTGGAGATTTCGATCGACACGGTGCTCCTGGAATTGGTCGGCAGCGAGTCGCGCCGGGTGGAGCTCGCGGAGCAACTGGATGCCTTCCACGCGGTGCCGGTCTTTGCCGCTCCCGAGGCCATGGCCGCCGGGACGTCGCTGGTGCTCGAGCCGCTGGACTGGCGTGTCCTGGATGGCGTGGACGGAACGCGTGACGTCGGGGCGATCGCCGCGTTGCTGGACGAGCCGCTCGACCGCGTCGGCGAACGGGTCCGCGCGCTGCAGGGGGCCGCTATACTTGAGTTGCAGGCCGCACCACAAAGCAACGCGTTGGCTGCGCGTGCCGCGATCGAAGCTGGGCGCTACGACGACGCGGTGTCGTTGTTGGCATCACGAGTGGAAGTCGTCAGCACTGATCGTGAGGCGTGGCGGTTGCTCGGGCTGGCCGAGGTCGGTGCGGGACGATTCGATCGGGCGATTCGGGCGTGGGAATCGTGGCAAGCGGGAGACCCTGCGTTGACGGATGAGGCGACCACGCTCATCACGGCCGCCCGAACCATGTTGGAGGCATTGCGCGACCATCGTGACTGATTCTCGACGGACCACGACAGCACCGCCCGCGTACCTTGAACTCGGGGAGCGCCTGCGCCAGCGTGGGCAATGGTCGGCTGCCGCAACGGTGGTCCTCGAAGGGCTTGCCGCGGATCCGACGTTGGCGGCTGGTCACGACCTGTTGGGGCGAATTCGTGCTGATGAGGGAGATGATGCGTCCGCGATGGTCTCGTGGCGGGCTGCGTTGGGCTGTGAACCGGGACACCTGGGCGCCCTCAAGGGGTTGGCGTTTCTGGCCTTTCGCGCCCGGGATTACGCCACGGCAGAACGCCACCTGGAGTCGGCCTCGCATCGCGCGCCCCACGATGCCTCGCTCCTCACCGCACTCGATCGCGTCCGTGCCGTCCGTCCGTCCGTGCACGACGAGGCGCGTGAATTTGACGATCCCGCCAACGGGCTCTTGCTCGCCGATGCCGACGGCATGCGCCTTCGCGGAGGGCTCGGGCAGGATGCTCCCGGTGCCGCCTCCGACGCCGCGGCCGCCGAAGCGGGAGGGCTGCTGCGCGAGGCGACACGCAATGCACGACTCCTCGGTCTCGGAACAGTGAAGCACTTGGTCATCGAGTCCACCGACGCGCGCTTCGTCGTATGCCCGGTGCGCCCGGATGCCGCGCTCATGGCCTATCGCACGCCCAGTACGCCGACGGGTCGGCTCGTGGCGATGGCGCAGCGCGCCGCTGGCGCTGCCGAGAAGTGGCTCGAGGAGATGTCGTGATGTTGCAGCGATGGGAGCAATTGCTCAGCGACGTGGTGGCAATTCCCGGGGTGCGCGGAGCGTCCTTGATCTCCACCGAGGACGGGCTTGTGGTCGCCGAGGCTGCTATGGATGAACTGGACGGCAATGATGTTGCCGCGCTCGTCTCCGCCCTCGTCAGCCGCGCGACGCGGGTCACGCGCGCCATCCATGCGGCGCCGCCGCGTCTGGTGCAACTCGCCGGCGATGGAGGCACGCTGCTCGGGATGCTCGCCGACGAGCCGCTCTGGTTGGTCGCGATTGCGGAGCCGGGTGCGGAGATCGGACGCCTGCGCGTCCTGCTCGGTGACTTGGCCGGGGCGGTGACCTGATGCGCGTCCTAGAGCCGTGGGTCGAAGCACCACTGGCGGAGTTCCTCCGGGAATCTGCCGCGCGATTGGCCCTGATCACGACTGCCTCAGGACAAGTGATTGCACAGCATGGCTTCACGCGCTCCCTTGACGTGATGGCCGCTGCGACCCTCGGGGCCGGCATCCTGGCGACGACCGGCGAACTCGCCCGCATGGTGGATTCCCCGGAAGGGTTCCGAGTCGTCGTGCACCAAGGACAGCAGCGCGGCGTGTGGCTTGCCGGATTCGACACGCCCCGTGGACGGTGGATCGCGCTCGTGGTCTTCGGCGAAGCCTCCACCGTCGGATTGGTGCGTCTCTTCTTTCATCGGTTCGTGGAACGACTGGCTGCGGCCGCGCCGCGCTCCGTCCCGGTGCGGGAAGTGCTGGCTGAAGGATTTGAGCGGGAACTTGACGCGTCGCTCCGCTCCCTCTTTGGAGGGAACTGAGATGGCGCGCGCCGATGCCGAAGCACGCACCCTTGCGCTCACCCTGGTGGTTTTCGGTGCGGCCCGCGCCGGGAAGAGCTCCCTGCTTCGGGCGATCCACGAACGCATCGCCGAAGAGCACCGCGGGGAGGAGACGCCGGTTGGAGGGGGAGGGGACGTCGGCCTGCCACTCGACTGGGTGCCGCTCGATTTGGGAGACGTCGCCGGATGGCGTACCCGCGTGCACCTCTACGCCGTACCCCCCGAACAGCATGCCGACGCCACGCGCCGCCTCGTGCTGGCACAGGCCGATGGCATTCTCTTCGTGGCGGACGCCCAGACCTCACGACTTGAAGCCAATCAAGACGCCATGGCCGCACTTCGTGGACAACTGGTATCGGACTCGGATGGACGGCGGGAGATCCCGATCGTCTTCGTGGTGACCAAGGAAGATCTGCCCGAGGAGTTGTTGCTGACGCGCGAGGTCCTCGAGGCCGCGCTCAACCGCGACAACGCACCGGTGTTCAGCTGCAACCTCGCACGCGGTGAGGGTGTCTTCCGTGCATTGCAGGCCGTCATCGGCAGTGCGATGCGTCAGGTCATAGCGTTGCCACCGGATAGCGAGTGAGCACCGCATGCTGAATCCGCATAGCCGTTTCTCCTCCTTTGTCGTCGGGACCGCCAATCGATTGGCCGCAACCGCCGCGAAGGCCGTGGCCGAGGCGCCGGGCGCGATGTACAACCCGCTCTTCATCTATGCACGTCCGGGATTGGGGAAGACGCACTTGCTCATGGCGATCGGACTGGAGGCGCAGACGATCGACGCGGCGCGGA
>JAHECN010000185.1 GCA_024641735.1 Gemmatimonadota bacterium
CCGCGATGCGCGGGTGCATCGCGAGCGCAGCGACGGTTTCCGGCTTGAGATCGACTCCGGAACGACCGGGGACGTTGTAGAGCAGCAACGGCACACTGATGGCATCGGCAATCGCGTGGAAATGCGCTTCGAGCCCCGCTTGGGTCGGCTTGTTGTAATACGGGGAGGCACTCATGATGCCTGCCACGCCGAGGGAACTGAGGAGTGCGGCCTCGGCGACGGCCCGTGACGTGCTGTTGTCGGTCGCCCCGGCGAGCACCGGCACCCGACCATTCGCTGCTGCGACCACGAGGGTCACGACGAGTGCCCGTTCCTCCGGCGTCAGCGTTGCCGCCTCTCCCGTCGAGCCGCACGCCACCAGAAAATTGATCCCCTCGGTGATTTGCCATTCGACCAGTGCCGTCAGTGACGACTCATCCACCGCGCCATCGGACGTGAACGGCGTCACGATCGCGGTGCCGGTTCCCCGTGGCAACATGTCAGTCTCCCGCAAAGAGTGCGTCGAGCGTGAACACACCGCGGCGGCCATGGAGCCACCGCCCCGCCGTCAACGCCCCGGCCGCGAAGACACGACGATCGCGCGCCTCGTGGCGGAGCGTGATGGTTTCGTAGGGCGCATCGAGCACCATTTCGTGCTCACCCGGAATCGCGCCAGCGCGGACGGACGTAATCGGCCAGTCACGCGTCGGATCGGCGCGCCGTGCCGCGTCCTGCAACCACAACCCAGTGCCGGATGGCGCATCGCGCTTGCCCGCATGGTGCCGTTCGTGCAGGAATCCGTCGAAGGTGTGTTGGCTCGCTGCCGCCGCCGCAAGCGCCTGCGCTGCACGCACGAAGAGGTGCACGCCCAGCGCAAAGTTGCTGGCCACGAGGAGTGCCCCGGGTCCGTCCGCCCACGCGGCCTCGACCATCGGGCGACGATCATCCCACCCTGTCGTGCCACACACCACCGCGACACCCAACGGCTGGAGCGCGGCGAGATTGTGGACCACCGCATCCGCGTGCGTGAATTCAAACACCACATCCACGTTCCGAAAGCGCTCGGCGGTGATGGCCTCCGCGTGGAGGTTTTCATCGCGCCCGAGCGTGAGCGCAAGCTGGTCCCCCGCCGCCAGCGCCTCGGCCTGCAGCGCCTCGGCCATTCGACCGGTTCCGATCAGGGCGATCTTCATGGGGCGCTCCCGAAAAAGGTGCGATGGAGGGCCCGAACCGTCTCGGGTCCCTGCTCTTCCCGAACAATGAACGTGAGGTTGGACGCCGACGCGCCCTGCGAGATCATTTCGATGTTGACATCGGCGATTGCCTGATACACTCGGGCCGTGATCCCCGGCGTGTCCCGAATCGCCCGCCCCACCACGGCGATGATGCCACGGTGATCGCGCATGGTCACTTCCCCGATGACACGCAGGTCAGCCACCACCGCCTCGAGCCGCGGGGAGGGATCCACGGTCAACGACACGGAAACCTCACTCGTCGCGAGGACGTCCACCACAATCTCATGACGTTCGAAGACTTCGAAGATACGTCGCAGAAACCCGAAAGCGCCAAGCATTCGGGCGGCACGCACCTGCAGCACGACCACACCGCGCTTGAACGAAATGGAACGCACCGGGAGGTCGTCCTCGACCTGCGATTCCCCCACAATGCGTGTCCCGGGCGCTTCCGGCTTGAAGGTGTTCCGAATCACGATCGGAATCCGTGCCTCAATGAGTGGCAGTTGGGTCGCCGGGTGGAGCACCTTGGCGCCAAAGGCTGCCAGCTCAGCCGCTTCGTCATAGGTCGCCTCGGCGAGGACTCGCGCCTCGGGAACAATGCGAGGGTCCGCCGTCATGAGTCCACTCACGTCGGTCCAGATCTCGACCTGCTCGGCGCCGAGCGCCGCACCGAGCAGTGCCGCGGAGAAGTCGGAACCGCCACGGCCGAGCACGGTGGGTCGCCCGTCGGCCGTGGACCCAATGAACCCCTGCGTGACTGGAATCTGACCCGCCGAGAGCAGGGGTTCGATGACTGAGTGGGAGAGCACTGCGATCGCCTCACGATCCGGGAAGGCACCGCCGAACCGGGCGTCGGTCCGAATGACCTCACGCGCGTCGCACCAGACTGCCGGAAGCCCCACCGATTGCAGGACCGCCACCACGAGGCGAGAGGAAAGGAGTTCACCGGTGCCGAGCACCGCGTCGCGCCACCCCTCGGCCAGGCCCCCCGGAGCCGCCAGTCTGGCTGCCACCCGAGTGAGTTCTGCCTGCAGGTCGCTCTCGAGGCTCGGGTGCTCGCCCAAGCCGAGATCACGCGCGATGTCCAGATGACGATCGAGCAAGGCCTGCAGCCGAACGGCGACCCCATCCAGACTCCCCTGGTCTGCCTCCGTGGTCACTTCCACGAGGAGATCGGTGACGCCGGCCAATGCGGACACCACGATCACGCGTGACCCGGTCGCGCTAGCCACCGCGGTCCTGAGCGCTGTGAGCGCCGAGGCATCCGCCACCGAGGTTCCCCCGAACTTCATGACGATCACTGCGCTGCTCCCGCGAGGAGGGTGCGAACCAGGGCGATATAACTCTCCACACCCCGCTCCAACTCCGCGACCTCGATCTGTTCATGATCGGTGTGCGCGACGTGAATCGTGCCGGGGCCCAACTGATATCCCACCCCCCACTCGGCGAGGAGCGGCAAATCCGAGGAATAGGCGACCGTGACCTCGTCCCATCCTTCGATCGACGGCGACCGCATCACCGCAACTTCAAGCGGAAAGGTCACCTCGACATCGGTTCCCGCAGCGCGGAGGATCGCCTCCCGAATTGGCGCCGCGGGTCCGACGAGCCGGACCAGCAACTCCGCACGGGCCCAGGGTGCCACGACATTCGGCGCATCGCCGCCGGCGATGCGCCCGATGTTCACGGTCGTGGCGCCAAGGCGCGGGTCGGTCGGCCACGCTTCGCGCTGAATCCGCCCCAAGACGTCGAGCAACCGGTGTACTGCTGAATCGCCCAGCTCCGGATAGCCGGAGTGGGCACCCTTCCCCCGGGCTTCGATGGTGACCTTCAGCGCCCCTTTCTGCGCGGTGGCGAGGAGATTCCCGGTCGGCTCGCCGTTGATCATCACGCGACCCTTTGGCGTGAGATCCACGGCGCGAAGGGCTCCCTCGGAGCCGTCTTCCTCGCCGACGACGAAGAGCAGCGCGACCCGAGTCTCGCCCTCCGCGGCAAGGCGCTCTGCCGCGACCATCATCGCTGCCGCGATCCCCTTCGCGTCGCAGGCGCCGCGACCATGGAGCACTCCGTCCGTCAGGTGAATGGGCAGCTCCGGCGGCACGGTGTCAAGGTGGGTCGACAACACCACCATCGGCACACCGCGCGTCGCGTAGACGTTGACGCGATCCCCAATGACGGGCTGGATCTGGACGGTCCAACCCATGCCCGTCAACCGCTCGGCCACGAACTGCATCACCGCGGCTTCTGATCCCGTCGGAGACGGGATCTGCATCAACTGCTGGGCGAGTTCGGCCACACTCATAGGCACTGTCATAAAAAATCCCCGCCGGACTTGGTGTCAGGCGGGGCTCCACGAGAGGAATCGGAAGTGGCGATTATGCCAGAGCCGGCCACGTCGTGTTTCCCCGACCCGCGCACTTCTTCGCGCGGGTCGGGGCACACTTCTTCGCCACCGGCAGGGAGGACACAACGGTCATGCAGAGAACCGTACTGGCGCGCCTCGCACGGCACAAGGGGGTCACGAGGCTGCCTGCTCGCTGCGCGGGACGCTCGGAGTCAGTGGGCGGCGCGCCTGTCGCCAAGCGGCGACGGCGAGGATCGCCGCCGAGACCAGGGACATGACCAGCGCGGCCGTGTAACTGAGGAAGATGTCCGCGGCCAAGTAGAGTGAGGCGATCAGCAGCGTGATCGCGGTCACCGGGATCGCGAAACGGATGTATTCCTGGAACGAGATCTTCACCCTGCCTCGCGCCGCCAGATCCAGCGTCGTGACGTTGGCCGACGCGCCAATCGGCGTCGAGTTGCCGCCGAGACAGGCGCCAAGTGCCAGCGCCCACCAGAGCGCCTCGCCGTTGCCCTGCATCGTCGGAATCAGATCGGCCAAGACGGGAATGGCCACCGCGACGAAGGGAATGTTGTCGATCAATCCGGAAAGGATTCCTGCCGCCCACAGGATCAACAGCGCGGCGAAGAGCATCGTCCCTTCCGGGCCGAGTCCCATCCCGGTCTGTCCTGCGGCAATCGCACTCGCGAGCGACTTCGCGAAGGTCCCGATCAACCCGGTTTCGACCGCTGCGCCGACGGTGATGAAGAG
>JAHECN010000044.1 GCA_024641735.1 Gemmatimonadota bacterium
GTGGATGCCGTCGGGCATGAACGGGCGAGTGCCACCGGGGAAGTTCGCCGCTCCTTCAACGGGAGCTATTCGCCGCTCTACCAGGCCGGCTATCTCCTCGGCGGAATGCAGTTGCGCGCGCTCCACCGTGAATTGGTGGACAGCAAGCGGATGACCGATCGACAATTCCACGACGCGGTGCTGGAGGTTGGTCCGATGCCGATCGAAATGGTGCGGGCGCAGCTGATGCCGGAGCGGCCGTTGACGCGGACGTTCACGGCGGCGTGGCGGTTCGGGCAGTAGGGGGTAGCGGACGCATTCGGACACTCTTTGCGCCTCCCGCGCCGAAGTGCTAGCGTCAGTTCATCAGTCACAGCATGCGGAAGCCTGATGTGAGTGTGGTATGTGGGGCTTCACGGGAGGCAGACAGATGAGCGTGAATAACGACGGTTTCAATACGGGACGGCGCGGTGGCTCGGTCTTCGGTACAAATGATACGCTCGGCTGGGCTGCCGGTCGGCTTGCGCGAGAGAACGAAGAGAGCCTTGGTCGTGGGTCTGTTGGTGGAGATCACCCGAACGCCTGGCCGATCTTCATTCTGCTGGGGGCGGTGGGGGGTGTCACCGGCCTCCTGCTGGATCGCGGACTCGTCCCGTCCTTCCTCACGGTGTCATGGTGGCGCGTCCTTGCGGTATGGATTGGGTTTTCGGTCGTCATCTACTTCGGCCTCAAGGCGATGCCAGGTTGGATCAGCGGCTCCGTCATGGGGCTCTTCCTGGGCGCGACCGCAGGCTACTTTGGCTGGATCCATCTGAGTCCGGCGTGGGGCCTCGGGTTGGGTCTGGGTGTCGGTGCCATGATGTACCTCTTCTACAGCTCGCTCGAGTGAAGTGACCAGACGATAACATTGCCTTCGCGACCGACCGCCCCCTCCGGGGGTTGAGGAAACGCGAGTGGACACTCCCAAGGAACGACGATTGAATTCCCGCCCGCCCGTTCCTACCTTGGAAGGGTCCGCCCGTTGTCCCACCTGCAACGAAGGAGGTGATCCCTTGCCTAGTAGTCCAAGTACCACCGTCAGCCCGACCTGGGCACACGGTCGCCATGTGGTGATCGCCTAAGCAACACGCCCGGCGTCAGCCGAGCGACCGTCTCGGGCTGACCATGGTCTACGCGCCGCTGCCGCCACAATGGGGGAGCGGCGCGATCCGTTTCGCCCCTGGTGATCTACCGGGTGCGATGCTGTCGAATTGACAAACATGCTGTCGAGTTGGCGCCCGCGCCCCGCTCCACTCTGCCAGAGCTGGCAGACTCCCGCTGGCACGCCAGATGCTTTTTCCGTGGGCAGGGCGACCAAGGTGGTCGTCACTGTTCACTATTGTTTTGCCCAGCGTGGGCAGGAGGGGAATGCCATGGTTCGTCATGCCATTGCACCGTGGGGTGCACGGAATGGAGTTGGCTTCGAGCCGACGATCGATCGGTTCATGGCTCGGGCGCTCGACGTCCCGGTCTGGAGCGGCCAAGCCGACGTGTTGGAGCTCGATGACCGCGTCGAGGTCGCGTTGGATGTGCCTGGCGTGAAGCCGGAGCAGATCACCGTCAGTGCCGAGGGGCGCACGTTGAAGATCGAAGTGGAGCGTGAGGGGCGGGGGTCCTTCACCCGCCAGTACACCATCGGGGCCAAGTACGATATCGGTCAGGTGCAGGCGCGACTGGATCTGGGGGTGTTGACGCTGACGCTCCCGAAGGCGCCGGAGGCGCAGCCGAGACAGGTGCCGGTCACGATCGGGTAGACGACAGTGTCAGGCGGAAGCGTGCGGTTGCGCGCTTCCGCCGAGCGCCGCCCGGACGATGTCCTGCAGCTCACTCACACCGAACGGTTTGCCGAGGAAGTAGATGTCATCTTCCGCTTCGGCGCGCGCACGGGCCGCCTCCGCCGTGTAGCCGGACATCAGGATGATTGGGGTGCTTGGTAGCTGCACGCGAAGTTCGGCGAGGAAGTCGGCGCCTGACATGCCGGGCATGACAAGGTCCGTGATCACCAGGCCGATCGCACTGCCATGCTCCGCAATTGCTTCGAGCGCCCCATCGCCGCTGTCGGCCTCCAGGACACGGTGTCCCTCACGCTCGAGCACGCGTCGTGCGACGCGCCGGATCGTCTCCTCGTCTTCCACGAGGAGGATCATGGCGGAGTCGGAGGGGGTGACCGGCTGACCGTACGGCGGGGTGTGTGCTGTTGTTGCTCTGGTGGGATGCACCACGAGGGCGTCGGTGGCCGGGAAGCTCAAGGTGAAAGTGGTGCCTGCGCCGGAAACGCTGTCGACGTGAATTGTCCCATTCGCCTCCTCCACGATTCCGCGCACTGTGGAGAGGCCAAGCCCTGTTCCCTCGCCCGGTGGCTTGGTCGTGAAGAAGGGGTCGAAGATTTTGCTCACCAGCTCCGGGGTGATTCCGACACCGGAATCAGCAACCCGAATCTCCACGACGGTCCCGTCGGTCTCCGTGATGCTCGCTCCGGTGATTGTGAGCAACCCGCCGCTTGGCATCGCATCGCGCGCGTTCACCACAAGATTGAGGAGCACCTGCCCGAGCTGCCCCGAGTCGCCTCGGATGGTCGGGAGAGCCGGCGGCAGGTGGAGTTCCACACGGATGTTGTCGCCGATCAAGCGCAGGAACATCGGCGTGAGATCGCGAACGATTTCGGCGAGATCGAGCTCCTCCTGATTGATCGGCTTCAGTCGGCTGAAGCCGAGGAGCTGTCGGGTCAGTGCGGCGCCACGCTCCGCGGCACGCTGCGCCTCGACCAGCTCGGCGCGGACGGGGTCACTCAAGGAAACACCGGTGCGGGCAAGGTCGAGGGAGGAGACGATGACGGTGAGCAGGTTGTTGAAGTCGTGGGCCACGGTACCCGCCAGCCGACCGATGGTTTCCATCTTCTGGGCCTGGTGGAACTGCATCTCGAGTTGGCGCCGCGCCGTGATGTCGCGTTTGATGGCGACGAAGTGTGTGATCCGACCGTCCGCCTCGCGCACCGGGGTGATCGTCTGAAACTCAATGTAGGTGGCCCCGTTGGCGCGACGGTTGATCAATTCACCAGACCAGATCTCGCCGCTGAGCAACGTCTGCCACATCTCCGCGTAGAACGTCGCATCATGGGAGCCGGACTTGAGCAGGTCCCGTGGGTTCTTCCCAAGCGCCTCCTCCGAAGAGAAGCCCGTCACGGTGGTGAAGGCCGGGTTGCACCATTCGATGGTGCCCTCCAGATCGGTGACAACAACGGCGTCCGCGGTCGCCTCAAGGGCGGCGAGTTGCAGGCGCTGCATCGACTGCAGTTCCCGCCAGGAGGTGATGTCGGTGTGCGTCCCAACGATTCGGGTGGGTGCACCAGTGGGACCTTCGCCCAGGGCGCTTACGACGGAGGAAACCCAGATGAAGCCCCCGCCGGCTGTCCGCATCCGATATTCGGCCCGAGTCTCACGCTGGACGCCCGCAGCACACTCCTGGAAGGCCGCGGCGACGCGGGCACGATCCTCAGGGTGGATCCGTTCCAGCCAGGCAGCCTGTGAGGGCTCGAACGTGCTCGGCTCATATCCGAGCAGTCTGGAGTATTCGGGGTTGACTGTTGTCTTGCCAGTAAGCAAGTCCAGATCGAAGACGCCATGGTGCCCCGCCGTGGCCGCAAGCTGCGCGCGCGCCTCCGCTTCCATCAAATCGGCCGTTTCGGTCGTGCGCCGGAGGCGGTCAGCCAGCATGATCCCCGCGAGAGCCGTGGCCAGCGGAAAGATCGGAATCACCGCGAGGTTGTCGAGCGAAAAGGTGTCCGATCGCAGGGGCGTCGGGAGCAGGACGCCGGCGACGAGGGTGACCAGGAGAATTACCCCGCCAAGCACGAGGAACTCCCAGGCCTTGAGTGCGTGGAGTTGGTCTTTCCGAAGTCTCCGCCAGAGCAGTCCAACGGCAGCGGATGCCACGATGACGATCAGTCCGGCCGCGAGCGCAGGTCCTCCGAGGGAGATCCGATGCAGCGCACTGATTCCGACCGCGATGGCGGCGGGAACAAATCCGCCGAAGAGTCCGGCGAGCCCGAGGACGACAGGCTGGGAATTGATGCTGATGTCACCCGCCAATCCAAAAGTCGCCATGCGGACGAGCACCGCAATCAGGCCGAGGAGTAGCCCCAGACAGACCGCGCGGCTGCGGGGAGAGCTGAATTGGGTGCGGGCCAGTACCATGTCGTAGCATGTGACCATGCCCAGCAGGAACAGGACATTCGAGGCCAAGGCGACAAGGACGGAGGTGATCAGGACCTCCTGGTTCGGGGGGACCGCTGATGAATCGAGGGTATTCGAAAGCATACCTGCCACGAGAAAAATTTGCCATTCCCTGACCGAGACTGGCGGCAGTTCCCGAATGGGGCGATCCTCAGGGATGCAAAAACACCCACTGGTTCTCCTGCTGCTCCTCGCCGCCTGCGCGGGCACGCCCCGATCTGGCGTCGCGCCACGCCCCGCACCGACGGGCCAAAGCGTGCTGCTCGTCTCGCTCGACGGGTTCCGATGGGACTACCTCGATCGCGGGCTGACGCCGAGCATGACGCGGCTCGCCGAGCGCGGTGTCCGGGCGCAGTGGATGACGCCATCCTTTCCCTCCAAGACCTTCCCCAATCACTACACCATCGTCACCGGACTCTATCCAGAGCATCACGGGATCGTCGCCAACAACATGTACGACTCGGTGTTGGGGCGGTTCCGGCTGGCGGACACGATGGCGCAGAGTGAGTCACGCTGGTGGGGTGGGGAACCGATCTGGCGGACGCTGCAGCGTCAGGGTGGACGGGCAGCGCCCTTCTCCTGGCCGGGCTCGGAAGCGGCGATCGGCGGGGCGCATCCTTGGAAGTGGCGTCGCTTTGACAACGCTTTCCCCAAAGCGGCCCGGGTCGATTCCGTGTTGAGTTGGCTGTCGCTCCCCCGGGGGGAGGCGCCGACGTTCGTCACGCTCTACTACAGCGACATGGATGACGCCGGCCACAACTTCGGCCCCGATTCGCCCGAAGTCGATGCCGCACTCGGCGTGGTCGATTCGATGATCGGGCTGTTGGTGGATGGGTTGATTGCCCGTGGGCTGTCAGACCACGTCAACCTGATCATCGTCAGCGATCACGGGATGATCGAGACGCCGGCGAATCAGGTGATTGCCCTCGACAACTACATCAACCTCGACGACGTCGATGTCGTCGATTGGACTCCCGTGGGGGCGGTCTCGCCGAAGCCGGGCAAGGAGGAAGCGGTGTATCGTGCGCTGGTCAACGCGCATCCGCACCTGAAGGTCTATCGCAAGGGAGAGGTGCCGGCGCGATTCCACTTCGACAGCAATCCGCGCATCACGCCGCTCATTCTGGTAGCCGACCCGGGGTGGAGCATCGCCACCAAGGTGCGCGCCGCCACGTGGAAGGGTGGGGCCAGTCACGGTTGGGACCCAGACGCGCGTGGCATGGGCGCGCTCTTCATCGCGGCTGGACCGGCCTTTCGCCAAGGCGTAACCGTCGCACCCTTTCAGAACATTCACGTCTACGAACTCCTCGCCCACATCCTCGGCATCGTGCCCGCCCCGAATGACGGCACGCTCGACAGCGTGCGCACCGTATTGCGTGGTGCCGCCGAGCCCGGTGTGTCACCCGACCGCATGCGCTCCCACCTCGTGACGCTCTCCTCGGATTTCTTCGAAGGACGTGCTCCCGGGACACGGGGTGACACGCTCGCGACGCGCTATGTCATGGCGGCAATGAAAAAGGCCGGGTTGACGGCCGGCGCTGTGGGGGGAACGTGGGCGCAACCCGTGGCCATGGTCGGCGTGACACCTGGTGGTACTGTGGAGCGATGGGTCGACGCCCCGACGAGGTCGACCTTCGGACCCCATGAAATCCTGATGGCGACCGCTGGCCCCGATGGGCCGCGCTCCCTGAAGGAAGGAGATCTGATCTTCGTCGGACACGGCATCGTAACCGAAGACGGGAAGTGGGACGATTACAAGAATGTTGATGTGCGCGGGAAGGTCGTCGTCATACTGCAGGGCACGCCGTCCGGTCCAGCGTGGAGCAGCTCCGGTGCGCGACTGACACAGGGTCTGAAGAGTCGTGTCGCAATGGAGCGCGGGGCATGGGCGGTCGTGACCCTGAGTTCCGAGGCGAATTGGAATGGTGCCCGCGACTCCTACACGCGCGAGCTGCCCTTGTTGGACACCGCGCCGGACGCTACGACACTGCTCACGCTCTTGGTGCACCCCGATGCCGCTGTTCGCATGCTCGGGACGTGGGCACCACTCGCGCAGATTCGTGCGGACGCGGCGCTCCCGACGTTTCGGCCTCGTCCGCTGACGGGGAAGATCACGATCGAGTACACGCCCCGCCGTCGAGCATTCACCACGCCGAACGTGCTCGGCCTGCTGGAAGGAAGCGATCCCCGCCTGAAGGACGAAGTGGTGCTCGTCACCGCCCATTGGGATCACCTTGGTCGTGACATGACGCTCGCAGGCGACCAGATCTTCAACGGTGCGCTCGACAATGCGATCGGGGTCTCACAGATGCTGGAGATGGCGCGGGTGCTGGCGACCGGCCCGCGCCCCAAGCGCTCCGTGCTCTTCATCGCCACGACCGCCGAAGAGGCGGGGTTGTTCGGCGCCGAATGGTACGTGCAGCATCCGCGCTTTCCACTCGCGAAGACGGTCGGCGCGATCAATCTCGATTTCGGCACCCCCTGGGGACGCACGCGCGATGTGATCACGCTGGGTGATGGGCTCTCGTCGCTCGACTCGCTCTTTCTGGTGGCTGCTGCGACGCAGGGACGGCGGCGTGCGCTCGATCCGTATCCTGAGCAGGAGTTTTGGGAGCGATCGGATCATGTGGTCTTCGCGCGGGTCGGCATTCCTGCCATGTTCGGCGCGGCGGGCTTCGATTACATCGGGCGTCCGGCGGGATGGGGGAAGTCGCAGGCCGATGCGTATCTCCTGAGTCACTATCACCGCCCGAGTGATGAAGTGCAGGGCGACTGGGATTTGCGCGGCGCGGCCGAAGATGCTGACGCGATGGTGCAGGTGGTCCGCCAAGTCGCCAACGCTGCCGTTCGCCCGACGTGGAACGATCTCCCCAAGACCGCACCCTATCGCGCCGCCCAACTCCGCCTCCGAGGGACACCATGACTCTTCCACGCCGCGATTTCGTGGCTGCCGGCATGGCAGCCATTCCTGCACTGCGCGGGCTGACGCCCCAGTTGACCGTGGCGCCAAGCGCTGACCGGATGGCGTGGTGGCGTGAGGCACGGTTCGGGATGTTTCTGCACTGGGGGCTCTACTCGATTCTGGCAGGGAAGTGGCAGGATGACGAGCGGTGGGCCGAATGGATTCGCCACAACGCCAAGATTCCCATTCAGGAGTACGATCGCCTGCGCGAGCGCTGGAACCCGACCGAGTTCGATCCGGACGCGTGGGCGGCGATGGTTCAACGCGCCGGGATGCAGTACGCCGTGCTCACCACCAAACACCACGATGGCTTCTGCTTGTGGCCGTCTGCCCAGACGGATTTCGATGTGGCCAGCACCCCATCGCATCGCGATATCTGTCGTGACTTGGCGACCGCACTTCGGAAGCGAAAGATCCGGGTGGGGTGGTATCACTCGATCATGGATTGGCATCACCCCGATTATCTGCCACGCCGCGACTGGGAAGTGGCCACGCGCCCGGTGGGCGATGCGAAGTTTTCGCGTTACATCGATTACCTCCACGCGCAGGTGGACGAATTGCTCACCGGCTACGGCCCGATCGACATCCTCTGGTTCGATGGACAGTGGGAGTCCACCTGGACACACGAGCTTGGCGTCGCGCTGGAACAACGCATCCGGGCGCGTGCGCCGCAGATCGTGATCAACGATCGCATCAACGGCAAGGGAACGCCCCCGGGTGGGCGCCTCGGCGACTTCGGGACACCGGAGCAGGAGATTCCCGCCACCGGGACGCCAGAACGTGACTGGGAGTCGTGCATCACCATGAACGACAACTGGGGCTACAAGGCGCAGGACACCAAGTGGAAGTCGCCCAAACGCCTGGTCGAGATCCTGGTCGAGACCGCATCCAAGGGCGGCAACTTGCTCCTCAATGTGGGGCCCAAGGGAGACGGGAGTTTCCCGGTGGAATCGGCGGAACGCCTCGAGGCGATCGGTGAGTGGATGGCGGTGCACCACGGGGCCATCCGTGGGAGCTGGGCGTCTCGCTTTGCGGGACCGGTGCCGTTCCGTTCGACGACGCAGGCTCGGCGTTGCAATCTCTTCTTCTCCGAGTGGCCGACCGGACCGGTCCCGCTCCCCGGCCTGCGGACTGCACCCGTCGCGGCTCAGCTGCTCGGTGCAGGGAGTGGTCGGGCGCGTGTGGTGGCTGGGGCCAAGGGGCTGGAGCTCCATCTCCCGCCCGAAGCGCCCACCTCGCTGGTTGCCTGCGTGGTCTTGCACTTCTCGGGAGAATGGCAGGTGATCACGCCTCGCGGCTGAGCGGCCTTTTGCGTCGAGCGGTCAATTGTATACCTTGCGGTTGTCTCTGCTTGAGCGGTCCCCGCACCACCCCGACCCTGAGGTGACGATGGGATTCTCTCCCCGCCCGCGCATCCGTTTCGGCGATGGCGATGTGTATCAGCTCCGCATCGAACTGGAAGGCATTCACCCGACCGTCTGGCGGCGCATCGCGATTTCGGGTCGTGCCTCTCTGCATGAGCTCCACCAGACCGTGCAACGGTGCTATGCCTGCGAGGAGGCATCCGGGTTCGGCTACCGATTTGATGTCGACGGTGTCGCCTTTCTCGATCCCGAGGATGATCCGGTTCCCGGGCACGCTGCCGACGAGATCGCGGTCGAGCAACTCGGGCTGCACGTCGGAGGGCAGTTCTTGCATGGGGCAGAGTGTCACGGGGAAGGGTGGTCCCACCGGATCACGGTCGAACAGGTGGCGCCACGCCTGGTTGGTCAGCGGCTTCCCGTGTGCCTTGCCGCCGGACGTGCTGCCCCACCTGAGTATTGTTCCGGCGCTCCCGAATACCGGGCGCTCCTGGATGTGCTGCAGGATCCGCATGATCCGCGCTCCGGCGAATGGCCCGTGGACGACTTTGATCCCGGCTATGTCGATGTCATCGCGATCAATGCGATGCTGGCGAAGTTGAAACGGAGTCGGCCGGCAGCGTGATACACGAGAGAAGAGAGAGGAGAAAGGAGAGAAGAGGCAGAGGCCTCACCACTCTTACGCCTTCTGATCGCTCTTCTCTCTTCTCTCTTCTCTCTTCTCTCCTTGGTCCCATGCGCTCATCACTGCTCGTCGTCCTCCTCCTCGCCGCCTGCTCCTCCGCACCGGCCCCTGCTCCCACCGAGCTCGTGCTTCGCAACGCGACGATCTACACCGGCGACTCCCTGCAGCCGTCGGCAACCGCCGTGGCGGTGCAGGATGGCAAGATCGTCTATGTGGGCCCCGACTCTGGCGTCTCCGCGTTCATCGGCGAGGGCACTGAAGTCATCGATCTCGCGGGGCGCTACGTCTACCCCGGCTTCGTGGACGCGCACGCGCACTTCACCGGCATCGGGCAGCGGGAATTGGTGCTGAACTTGGAGGGCACATCCACGAAGGACGCGTTCTTGGCCAAGGTCGAAGAGGCCGTGGCCAAGGCGCAGCCAGGCGAGTGGGTGACGGGACGTGGCTGGATCGAGACGTTCTGGTCGCCACCGATCTTCCCGACGCGCCACGATCTCGACCGTATTGCGCCGAACAATCCCGTCATTCTGACACGCGCTGATGGACACGCGTTGATCGCGAACAGTGCCGCGTTGAAGCTTGCGGGCGTCACGGGTGCGAGCCTTGCCCCGCCGGGTGGCGCGGTGAACCTCGATCCTGATGGCGAGCCGACCGGCATGTTGATCGACGCGGCGCAGGGGATGGTGCGCCAGTTGGTGCCGCCGCCGAGCGAGGCGCAGTTGGAGCGGGCTCTGGAGCTGGCGAGTGACCGGGAAGTCCGCTTGGGGTGGACGCAGGTGCAGGACGCCCACGGATCCTGGGCCGAGGTGGCACGGATGCGGAAGCTGATCGGCGAGGGACGGATCAAGGTCCGACTCATTAAGACCATCAGTGGGCCAGGGGATGCTGCGGATTCGCTCATCGCGCACGGTCCCTTTGCCCCAGAGTTCGAGGACCATCTCACCATTCGCACGGTCAAGCTCGTCATGGACGGCGCTTTGGGGTCACGCGGCGCGGCATTGCTGACGCCGTACAGCGACGATCCGACCAATATCGGCTTGATCACGACCGACACCGCCGCCGTCAGCGGCATGCTGCAGCGCGCACTCCGTGCTGGGGTGCAGGTGGAAATTCACGCCATCGGGGATCGCGGCAACCGTCTGAGCCTCGATCTCTTCGAGGCGGCGTTCAATGCAGTGCCGGCGGCGGAACGGAAGGTCGCTGAGCCGCGGTGGCGGATCGAGCATGCCCAGATCATCGAGCCGTCCGACCTGCCACGCTTCAAGACGCTGGGGTTGATCGCCTCGATGCAGCCGTCGCACGCGATTGGCGATCTCTTCTTTGTGCCGCGGCGCATCGGACTGGGTCGCACGGCGGGCGCCTACGCCTGGCACTCCATGCTGGCGATGGGCGTGCCAGTGGCAGGTGGCTCGGACGCGCCGGTCGAGCGTGGTGAACCGATGATCGAGTTCTACGCGGCCGTCGCACGAAAGTCGCTCGACGGGAAAGATGGTCCCGGATGGCATCCTGAGGAGAAGGTGACGCGCGAGCAGGCGCTGAAGATGTTCACGATCTATCCGGCCTTTGCTGCGTTTGAGGAAGATCGCGCGGGAAGCATCGTCCTTGGGAAGCGCGGCGACTTTACCGTGCTCGACAAGGACATCATGACGATTCCCGAGGCCGAGATTCTGAAGACGACCAATGTGATGACGGTGGTTGGTGGGAAGGTGGTCTACAAGCAGTAGGAGTTGGTGATATGCAAAAAGGATGTGGGGTGCGTCGTGCCTGCGCGATGGGGGCGGTGGTAGCGCTCGCGATCTCGCCGATCGCGTTGCGCGCGCAGGCGCCAGCACCCGTCCGAAACGAAGTCACCCTCTTCGGGGAGTCGTTGGCGGGAGGTGTGCAGTACCTCCGCTACCTCGGCCAGGGTTGGCGTGCCGGTGTCACTGCCGTCGTGGGGCCAACCTACGGCGTACGCGTGTCGAAGGACATTTCAGATGACATCAGGAACTGGGGCTCCGCCTACGCCACCATCGGGTTCCGCACCAGGCACGGCATCGAGGCGGACCTCTCGCCGATCGGTGTCGCCGCAATCATCGGAAACGATTTCGGGACCGTCTATCCGAGTGGTCAGGCGTACCTGGGAATCGTTCGCGGGAAGCTCCGCGCTGGCTCGGTGCTCCGCGTGATCCGTATTGCAGGCGGGAATGGGAGTGGTGACTACTGGACGCAGTGGGTCCCGCTGCGCATCGGACTCACGCTCGGTTCCTGAGCCCTGTCGTTTGACCCACCGGTGGGTGCCCCCTCATCCATCGCCAGCGCCACGGAGGAGCGCGCCATGGCATTCCGTTCTGGAGTCTACGTCGTCCCCACCCACCGCTGGTACATCGAGCGTACGGTCTGGCTCATCGCCGGTTTCGTCCTGCTCAGCAGTACGACGCTGGCCGCGCTGGTCCAGCCCTACTGGATCCTCCTCGTCATCGCGACAGGGTTGGCGTCCATCGGGGTGTCGCTGACTGGCTTCTGCCTCGTGGGCAACATCCTGGTGCGGTGTGGCTTCACGCCGATGCTTGCCACCGCCGAGTGGAAACCTGGCCAGTCGTAACCGCGACTCGCTCCCCTACACGAGCCGTCGCAAGACGCTTGAGGAGTCTTCCATGCTGTGTCGATCCGCGGTGTTCACACTCTTTGTGTCGTTTGCCGCGGCGGGGAGTTCGCTCCACGCCCAAATCCCCGACTCCGCCCAGATTGTCGCCTCGGCGGATCGTGCCATTGCCACGGCAACACTCGCCACCCCTGCACCGGGATGTGCGGTCGGCGTCGCGCATGAGGGGCGGTCGATCTATCAGAAGGCCTTCGGCTTGGCCGAGATGGAGTTCGGCATTCCGAATACGCCCGAAACGGTCTTCGAGTCCGGGTCGGTCGCGAAGCAGTTCGTGGCGGCGTCGATCGTATTGCTCGCCATCGACGGCAAGGTGGGATTGGACGAGCCGGCCCGTCGGTATATCCCCGAGCTCCCTGACTACGGCACTCCGCTCACGGTACGTCACTTGCTCAATCACACTGGCGGCGTCCGA
Organism: Gemmatimonadota bacterium; assembly: GCA_024641735.1. Classification (GTDB taxonomy): domain Bacteria; phylum Gemmatimonadota; class Gemmatimonadetes; order Gemmatimonadales; family GWC2-71-9; genus Palsa-1233. Next base: position 12,315 of record JAHECN010000044.1, read on the forward strand.
GACTGGGGTTCGGTGCTCGCACTGACCGGCGTCGGTCGCGGCGATCGGGTGGTGTCGCAGGAGCTCGCACTGGACGTGATCGTGCACCAGCGTGCGCTCGACTTCACGCCCGCAGCCGAGTACTCCTATTCCAACAGTGGCTACACCCTCCTCACCGAGATCGTCGAGCGTGTCTCGGGACAGAGTCTCACGGAATTCACGGAAGCACGCTTCTTCAAGCCGTTGGGCATGACCCACTCGTCCTGGCGGATCAACTACAAGACATTGGTGCCCGGGCGTGCTCAGGCGTACGCCCGGCAGGGCACTGGTCCATGGCGACTTGAGATGCCATTCATGAATGTCTACGGCAATGGCGGCATGCTGACGACCGTCGGCGACTGGCTGCGCTGGAATGCCATGCTGGATGCTCGGTCGCTCGGCGGGGCACTGGTGGACTCGCTCGAGACCCGTGGCACTCTGCAGGATGGCTCCCGAATCCCCTACGCGCTCGGACTCGTCGTCGACTCGTACCGTGGGCAACGCCAGATCGGGCACGGTGGGTCGACAGCTGGGTACTCGACGTATTTGGCGCGCTATCCAGCTTGGAAGCTTTCCGTCGCTGTGCTGTGCAACGGTGCGGGACTCAGCGTCGGCCCGACGGCCATCGCGCACGGCATCGTGGATGGCTTGCTCCCGCCACGTCCCACGACGCCAACGGTCGCCGTCACTCCACCCGCGCCGGCCGCCCCCGCTGCGCGGTGGAATCCCACGTCGGCTGAGCTGGCCACCTTCACCGGGGTGTGGCACAGCGATGAGGCAGATGCGACGTTCACGGTGGTCGTGGACTCGGGATCACTCTTCCTGGTGCAACGTCCCACGCGGCGAGGCCGGCTGCGTCCGCAGACGCCGGATCATTTCGCTCGCGGTCCGGGTGCCGAGCTCCCGGTCTGGTTCACCCGTGACGCGGCAGGGACGGTGACGACGATGCATATGGGCATGCCAAGGTTGCGGGACATGCCGTTTCGTCGGACGGCGGTGCCGGCCGTGGAGACGGCATCGCCCACTGCGCCACTCTACGAAGCCATCGCCCGCATGGATGACTCCATGTCGCTCGCCTTCAATGCACACGACGTCCCGGCATTGATGGCGCTGTTCGCGCCCGACCTCGAGTTCTACCACGACGCGGGTGGGCTGCAGTCCTATGCCATGGTGCACGGGGGCTTTACCAATCTGCTCGGGCGAAACGATGGCATGCGACGTCAGCTCGTCGCCGGGACCCTCGAGGTGTATCCCGTGAAGGGCTTTGGAGCCATTGAAACCGGGTCACATCGCTTTTGCCACCAGGAGAACGGACGCGATGATTGCGGGACATTCAAGTTTGTTCAGATCTGGCGATTGGCCCAGAACCAGTGGCAGATCGCCCGCGTGGTCAGCTACGGTCATTAGTCGGTGCGGGTCTCTGTCCTGCCCGAATCGGGTTCTGGGTCGGAGCGCCGCTTCATCAGGCGCAGGAGGTTGTCATGGTCGAACTGTCCATTGCCAATGGTGTGGTCACGCTGGAAGTGCGGGGACTGGACAAGCTCTGGTCCCTGCGGAGTCGTCTCGAGATCCCGCTGGGGCATATCCGCGGCGTCCGCGCGGACCCAGTCATCGGGATCGGCTGGTGGCACGGACTCAAGGCGCCGGGCACCCACCTGCCGGGCGTCATCACGGCCGGGACGTTCTATCAGGACGGGAAGTGCGTCTTCTGGGACGTGCATGATCCGGCAGGGGTGATCGTGATCGAATTGGCCGATGAACGCTATGATCAGCTTGTGGTAGAGGTGGCGGATCCCAAGGCCGCCGTCGCCCTGCTACTCACCCACACGGCCGGGACCTCCTGACCACACCGTTGCACGCCGACCACCACTCCGGAGTCCACCATGTCTCGCCGACGTCGCGCTGCCTTCCTCCTGGCCCTGCTCGGCACGGCCGTCATGGCTGACACGCCGCTCTCGGCACAGGAACAAGATTGGGCGCAGCTGAATCGCTACCGTCAGGCCAACGCCGAGCTCGGGCCACCACGACGCGACGATCGGCGCGTCGTGTTCTACGGCAACTCGATCACCGATGCCTGGGCGAAGCATTTTCCGGCGATGTTTCCGGGAAAACCTTACGTGGGGCGGGGAATCAGTGGACAGACCACGCCGCAGATGCTGGTGCGCTTCCGGCAGGATGTGATCGCGCTCCACCCGGCGGTGGTGGTCATCCTGGCAGGGACCAATGACATCGCCGGGAACACGGGGCCGTCCACGCAGGCGATGATTGCCGACAACATCATCTCGATGGTCGAGCTCGCGCAGGCGAATGGCATTCAGGTGGTGCTCTCCTCCGTGTTGCCCGCCTCGGAGTATCGCTGGCGGCCCGGCCTGGAGCCCGGCCCGAAGATCGTGGCACTGAATGCCTGGATGCGGGAGTATGCCGCGTCACACGACGTGGTGTATCTCGACTACCATTCGGCGATGGCGAATGCTGCGCTCGGATTGGATCCGTCGATCTCGCAGGATGGCGTGCATCCCAATGAGGCCGGCTATCGAATGATGGCGCCGCTGGCGGAGCAGGCCATCCTGCTGGCGCTGGAAAAAGTTCGACGTTAGGATCCCCTTGGGGTAACCGAATTCATCAAGGAGTCTCGGATGACATCGTCCGTTGAAGGTTTCGAGGTGCACCTGTCCTGTGATTTCGAGGCAGCACTGAACGCCACGCGCGAGACCCTCTTGGCAGAGGGCTTCGGCGTGATCACGGAGATCGATTTGGAGGCCACGTTCCAGGAAAAGCTGGGGTACGCGTTCCGTCCCTATGCCATCCTGGGGGCCTGCAATCCGAAGCTGGCGTATGCCGCCATCACTGCTGACTCTTCGGTCGGGTTGCTCTTGCCCTGCAACGTGACCGTCGAAGCGGAGGGGGGCAGCCATTCCGTGGTGCGGTTGATGGATCCCGAGGCCATGCTGGCGTCGGCACCGGGAGCCGTCTCGGTCGGGATGCGGGAAGTCGCCGCGGACGGCCACGCGCGAATGCTGCGCGTCGCGGAGGCGTTGCGTCGGCTCGGCTGAGCGCGGCCTGACCCTCAGCCCTCGATCAATCCCTCTTCGAGGGCGAGCTTCGTCAGGCCCGCCACCGTACGGATGTCGAGCTTCGCCATCAGCGACTCACGATGCGTCTCCACGGTACGGTGGGAAATCCCGAAGCGCGCGGCGATCTGCTTGTTCGTCTCACCCGTCGCGATGCCGATCAGCACATCCTTCTCGCGCGGGGTGAGCACGTCGGTGGCAACAGCGTCGGGCACTTGCGGGCGGAGGGCATCGGTCAACCGCGCCGCGATGGCGGGCGGGAAGAATTGCTCCCCCTGAAAGACGGCACGCACCGCCCGGCGGAGCTCGGCCGGCGGTGAGTCCTTGAGGAGATAGCCCCGCGCGCCAGCTCGGACACTCTCCAACACGTACTCGGGTTGATCGTACATCGAGAGGATCAGCACGCGTGTGGTACCGCCCAGGCGATGCAGTTCGGCGGCGACCTGGATGCCGGTCTGTCCTGGCATCGCGACGTCCATCACTAAGACATCGGGCTTCTCGCGCGCGACGAGCGCCAACGCTTCGGTGCCATTCGCCCCTTCACCCACCACGATCACACCCGGCTCCCCTTCGAGCACGCGTCGGATCCCTTCGCGGACGACGGCGTGATCATCCACCACGGCTACGCGGATCGTGCTCATGCGGGTACCTCAACGGTCACGGTGACTCCCTTCTCGGCAGAGATCTGTACAGTGCCGCCCAAAGCGACGATGCGCTCGCGCATTCCGGCGAGTCCCAGGTGCCCTTCGCGCTGAAAGGTCGCCAGGTCCGCGCCATTGGCGAGACCCCGTCCGTCGTCGGAGACGGTGAGGCGAATGCCCAGCTCACACCGCCCCAACCTAATGGAGACGGCAGACGCCGAGGCGTGTCGCACCACATTCGCCAGCGCTTCCTGGGCCGCACGGAAGAGCGCGAGTTCCG
>JAHECN010000186.1 GCA_024641735.1 Gemmatimonadota bacterium
TCTGCATCCGGTCGAACCGGCGGTCCAAAGAGTTCCACGTGGTCGATCCATGCGCCATCGGCTCCCGTGACCCCGCTCGAGGCAAGCGTCTCGCGAATCGCGGTGGACCGCTGCAACAGATCGGCGCGGTGCCGGAACTCCAAGGGTGGATCGGGGAGGGATGTCAGGAAGAACCAATTTCCCCCGTAGGCCACATCTCCCGTCACGGCCCCAATCCCCGGGACCTCGATGGTCACGTCGCGTTGATGCAGGTAGGACGGCACATTCCGAATGGTGACCTGACCATCCTGGGCCAGCGTGGCGCTGACCGGTCCTGCGGGGGTATCGATCGCGATCGTGCCGGGAGCGACTCGGCCGAGGTACTGGAGTGTGCGGATCACACCAATCAATCCGTGACCACACATCCCGAGGTAGGAGACGTCGTTGAAGAAGACGACCCCCGCCACGGCCTCCGGTCGGATCGGCGGGGTCAGCAAGGCACCGACCACCGCATCATGGCCCCGTGGTTCGAGCACGACCGCACGGCGCAGATGGTCCTGTTCGGCTTGCATGAAGTCGCGCCGCGCCGCCATCGTGGCGCCTTCCGGCTGGGGCCACCCCGCCGTCACGACGCGCGTCGGTTCTCCTTCGGTGTGCGAATCGACGACCTCGATCGCGCTGGCGGAAATCACGGCGCCTGCACCGGGCGAGCGGCCAGCGCTTCGGCGATTGTCGCCAACGCCATCTCCCGTTCGGCACCCTCGAGGACCAACCGCGGCGCACGCACCTGCTCCGATCCCAAGCCGACCTCCTGTTGGACCAGTTTGATGAGTTGCACGAACTTCGGCACGGTATCCATCCGGAGCAACGGCAGAAACCAATCGTACAGGGCACGCGCTTCGGTGCTCCGACCGGCCGATGCGTGCTCGAAGAGGAGCACCGATTCATCGGGCAGCGCATTGACGAGTCCGGCCACCCAGCCCACGGCGCCGGCGGCCACACCCTCGACCAGCGCGTCATCGAGCCCGACGAAGAGCGCCAACCGATCCCCGAGGAGAGCCCGCAGCGCAGTTATGCGCCGAATGTTGCCACTGGAATCCTTGATGGCATGCAAATTCTGATGGGCACAGAGTTGCCGCACCTGTTCCGGCAGGAAATCGGTTCCGTAGGCAATCGGGTTGTTGTACAGCATGCACGAGAGCGGCGTCGCTTCCATGATGGCCTCGACATGGGCACGCATCTCGTGCCAATCGCTGACATACACATAGGGCGGAAGCACCATCAGGCCGTTGCATCCGGCCCCCGCCGCGGCGCGCGCCAGCGTCACAGCCTCCGTTGTGCTGAGGGCGGAAATGCCCGCGACCACGGGGACGCGATCACCGACCGCCGCGACGAGGGTGCGCAGAATGGCGACCTTCTCTTCGTGCGTCAGTGTGGCGCCTTCGCCCAGCGAGCCGAGCGCGACGATCCCACGGCAGCCCGAGGCAATCATCCGCCGGGCGTGGCCTGCGAGGAAGGCATGATCCACCGAGCCATCGGCGGCGAAGGGAGTAGTGATGGCGGGAAAGACTCCGCGCCACTGATCTGCAGTCATCGACGACATGGAGGATCCTCTTAAGCGTGAATCTGGATGGTTCGAATCTCAGTATAGAAATCGCGTGCGGCCCTGCCCTGCTCTCTGCTCCCCGAGGAAGACCCTTTCAACCCGCCGAAGGGCGCGTGCGGGTCTACTCCCGTGGTGTCCCCATTGATCCGCACCAACCCGACCTCAATCGTCCGGAGGTAGCGCATGGCGGCGAAGAGGTCGCTCGTGAAGAGGGACGCCGACAACCCGAACGGTGTCGCGTTGGCCATCGCGACCGCCTCGTCGAGGTCGTCTGCCACCAAAAGGCCGAGGACCGGACCAAACAATTCCTGCTGTGCCAACGGATGCTGTGCCGTGTCGAAGCGCAGCAGACGGGGAGCACACCAGTTGCCTCGTGCAAACTCCGGAGCGGAGGGGAGCGCATCACCGAGCAGAACCTCGGCCGGATGCTCCTGCATTGCGGCCTGAATTCTGTCGCGCGCTGCTGCGGTGATGACCGGGCCAACGGCACATGACGCATCCGTGACCGCGGCAAGGGGCAGCGCCGTAATGGCGGCGCGCAACTTCGGCAGGAAGGCCTCGAGCGCCTTCCGTTCAACAATCACGCGTGAGGTCGCCGTGCACTTCTGTCCGGCGTAGCGCATCGCGCCGGCTGCGGTCAGGGCTGCCGCGCGGTCCAGGTCACCATCCGCCGCGACGATCACGACGTTCTTGCCGCCCATCTCCGTTTGCACACGGACATTCCGTGACGCGGCGATGGCAGCGACTCTGCCACCGACACCCTGCGAACCGGTGAAGGAAATACCGCGCACACCCTCGTGCCGGGTCAGGGCTTCGCCAGTCGTCCCGTCACCTGGCAGCACATTGAAGACACCCGCCGGCAAGGCCGCGGCCACTGCGGTTTCTGCCAAGGCATGCGCGATCCCGACGGCGTGTTCCGAGGGTTTCAACAACACCGTGTTGCCGAAGGCGATCGCCGGCGCGGCCTTCCAGAGCGGAATCGCCAACGGAAAATTCCAGGGCGTGATGAGTGCCACCGGACCGAGCGGATCACGCAAGGTGAATTGCAGCGTCTCCGCCGTTTGTGGCGGAATCACTTCGCCGACGTCCCGGACGGCCTCGCCGGCGTAGTAGCGACAGATGACCACTGCCCGCCCGACTTCACCACGTGCCTCGCCGATCGGCTTGCCAACTTCCCGGGCGATGGCCTGCGCCAGCGGTTCCGCGCGCGCCGCGATCGCATCGCCCCACCGGTACAGCGCATCGGCCCGAGCCGGCCCGGTCGTGGCACGCCAACCGGAGGCCGCTGCCGTCGCCGCGTCCACCGCCCCGGCAACTTCGTGTGCCGAGGTGGTGACGTGACGGCTCACGATGTCGTTGGCGTCGGAAGGATTCAGGTGATCGTGGACGTCCGTGCCGCTCGGTGCGTGGAACTCTCCGGCGACAAAACGTGGAAGGGTGGGATGCATCAGGCAGACTCCGCAGTGCGATGCCGGGCCAACGCTTCGGTCAGCGCCATCCCAGCGGTCAGAATGTGATCGCGCACGAGGCGCGCGGTCGTATCGATGTGGCGGGCGCGCGCGGCAGCGAGGATCGCGCGATGCTCCTTGACGGCACGCGCAGTCCCTCGCGTCAAGATCAACTGCAACCGCAGGAACCGGTCGCATTGCGCGTGCAGCCGGGAAAGCGTGTCCAGCGTCAGCGGACGCGCGGCAGGTGCGTAGAGCGCAAAGTGGAACTGCCGATTTGCTTCGCCCCAGGCCGCGGTCTGGTCGGTCGCGACCGCCTGCTCGAAGGCGAGCGCGTGGCGCTTCAGTGCAAGATCATCGGCCGGGGTGAAGTGCGGGAGTGCGCGTCGGACGAGATCTTCCTCCAGCATGGCGCGGAGCTCAAACAACTCGGCGACTTCGTCCATCGGTAGCGACGCCACCATGGCGCCGCGATGCGGCAGCACGGTGACCAATCCCTCCGCCTCGAGGCGCCTAAGCCCCTCACGGAGAGGAATCCGGCTGACACCGAGCTCCGCCGCCAAGGCTTCCTGACGCAACGGCGTCCCGGCGGGGTAGACCCCATCAAGAATGCGCTGCCGCAGGGCGTCGGCGGCAGCGTCACTCAGGGTTTGGCGTGGAATCAGCATGATTGTATACAATATCCCGCTTTCGGAAAAACGCAACGTGCTGGGGGTGGCCCCGCCAGACCGACCCCTGCGATCCCCTGGACGCCAAAGGACCCCACGGCAGCTGCCGCGGGGTCCCGATGCCGAGCGTCAAATGGCGGCTGGGCCTACTGTCCGTCGGTTGCCCGCACGTAGACCACCTTGTGATCCAGCTTCCGACTTCCCAACGCCAGCGTCACCTTCACCTCGAGCGCGCCGTCGGGCAGCGTCTTGAACTCGCGCTTCACGCTGCCGTTGTTCGGGATGATCTTCTCCAGCGTGAGCACCTTGCCGCGCCAGCCGCCGAAGAACTCGATTACGCCCCCTTCCATCTGCGCCACCGGGTGCTTCTTCCCGTCCGTCTGCCAGGTCGTCTCGAAGCCACCGGCATCCGCGGTCACCGCGGTCGTTTCGGTCAGGCCAAGCACCATCGTGGGGAGCGACCGGAACTCCTGCATGAACACCCGCAGGTTACCGACACCACCGGCACCGCGTCCGCGGGCGGCGCCGAGCCCGCCGCCGCCACCACCACCGCCGCCGCCACCACTCACCAC
>JAHECN010000045.1 GCA_024641735.1 Gemmatimonadota bacterium
AAGTCATTGATGTTGCGGCCGAACTGCCACTGCAACCGACCCCGCTTACCACGGCCAAAGAGATTGGGCTCCTCGAGTCCGAGGAATCCACCCAATCCAGTCCCCTGCCCCACCGACGCACCAAAGTTGATGTTGCCGGTGCGCTTCTCTTCCACCCGGAATACGATGTCGACGTCCACGCCATTCGGCGCCGGCCGAATGTCAGGATTGGGAAGAGGATGGAAGTAGCCGAGGTTCGAGATCTGCTGATAGGACCGCATCAGGGCATCACGATTGAACAGCTGGCCCGGCAGGATGACGATCGCCTCACGGATCACGCGCTCATGGGTGACCTCGTTCCCGATGATCTCGACCTTGTTGACCGTCGCGGGCTCGCCTTCGCGCACGCGCCACCGCAGGTCGAGCACCTTCGTGCCATCCTCGAGTGTGCGACGGGCCTGCTCCGGTTCCACCTGCGCGGTGATGTACCCCGCGTTCAAGTAGGTGTCCTGCACCTTCCCAGTGATCTTTTCCCACTCACCGCGGGAGAACATCCCTCCGAGTTCCTTGCCGGTTCCCACGGCGCCCGGCGGCCCGAAGGGGAAATTCTGTGACAGCTCTTCGAGCGAGAACCGCCGGTTGCCGAGGATCTCGAAGGTGCCCACCTGATAGGGCTCTCCCTCCTCCACCGTCAGTTGCAGCGTGGCCTTTCCGTTGGTGCCGTCGTCGACAAGGGTGTCCTTGACAACCTGGAAATCAATGAAGCCACGATCCCCATAGTACCGAGGGAGTCGCTCGCGCAGGTCCAGCTCGAGTTCCCGCTCGTTGTACTCGCCGGAGCGGAACCACCAGAATCCTTCGGGTTTGGTCGACATCGCACCGACCAACTGCTCGGCGGACATTTCCGTATTGCCAGTGACCTCGACTCGCGCGATCGCCACGCGGTTTCCTTCGTTGACCTTGAAGGCCAGCGTGACGCCGCCGTCCTCCGTCTTGGTTTCGGTCATGCCCACGGTGGCGGTGTAATACCCTTGCTTGTGATACACCGAGTCGATCTGGTAGCGTGCCCGTGCCGCAGACACCCGATCGACCGGCTGCCCGATCGCGAGACGGATGTACTCGCGCGAATTTCTCGCCGGGAGCTTCTCCGGACCTTCCAGCGTCCACCCCCGGAGCAGCGGCCGCTCCACGACCACGACCGCCAAAATCAGCAAGCCGTCCGCTTCGCGCTGCTCCACGTCAATCCGGTCGAATTGCCCCGAGCGATAGAGCGTGGAGATCGCGCGCTGGATGTCGCGCCAGCTGATCGACGTGCCGCGCACCAGCCCCCCGACCGCGAGGATTTGGGCCGACGGGTTGCGCACGTTCCCCTCGACGACCAACGAGTCGACGAGCGGAAGCTCCGGCGGCGGGTCCTGTGCGACGGCGGGCGTGACGCCCGCCGTCGCGCACAGCGCCGCGATCAGCACCAGCCGCCGGCACCACGCAGCGGCGGTCAGGCCTTGCTCTCAGTCAGGGCCCGGAACGTCAGCTTGTCGCCTTCGGGAGTCACGTCCACTTCAACCTCATCGCCAGTGGTGAAATCACCGGCCAAAATACGTTCACTCAATGGGTCCTCGATGTAGCGCTGAATGGCGCGCTTGAGCGGTCGTGCACCGTAGCTCTGGTCGTAGCCATGCTCCACCAGGAAGTCGATGGCCGCCGGCGTCAAGCGCACCTCATCGCCAAGCCGCCGGACCACATCCTTCAGGAGGACCGTGACGATCTGGGCAATGTGCTCCTTTGCCAGCGGATGGAAGACAATCACTTCGTCCAACCGGTTGATAAACTCCGGATTGAACACCTTGCCGATCTCTTCCTTCACCGTCTCGGACATCTTGTCAAAGGACTGGGCACCATCCGATGCGTGGAAGCCAAGCGACTTCCCCTGCATGATGTCGCGCGCCCCGACGTTGGAGGTCATGATCACGACCGTGTTCTTGAAGTCGATCATTCGGCCATAGTTGTCCGTCAGGTGTCCTTCATCCAGCACCTGCAACAGGATATTGAACACATCCGGATGTGCCTTCTCGATTTCGTCGAGCAGGACGACCGAGTAGGGCTTCCGGCGCACGGCCTTGGTGAGTGTCCCCGACTCCTCGTAGCCCACGTATCCCGGTGGGGCACCAATCAGCCGCGACAAGGAGAATTTCTCCATGTACTCGGACATGTCCACGCGAATCAGCGCCGAGGGATCCGAGAAGAGAAACTTCGCCAAGGCGCGCGCGAGTTCGGTCTTGCCCACACCGGTTGGGCCAGAGAAGATGAACGAGCCGATCGGACGTTGTGGGTCCTTGAGCCCTGCACGGGACCGACGGATGGCGCGGGACACGGCCTTGATGGCCTCGTCCTGCCCAACCACTGCCACGTGCAATTCATCCTCCATGCGGAGCAAACGCGACGCCTCGGCTTCCTGGATCCGCATCACGGGGATCCCGGTCCAGCGGCCGACGATGAAAGCGACGGCTTCCTCGTCAATGATCGGACGCGTCGTCTGCCGTTCGCGTTCCCAGTCCTCCTGGACTTGGCGAATCTGCTGCTGGACATCGCGCTCGCGATCCCGCAATGCGGCGGCCTTCTCGAAGTTCTGATCCCGCACCGCCTCTTCCTTCTCGGCGGTCACCTGTTCCAGCTGCGTCTTGAGCGCGCCGACTTCGGCGGGGGGATGCTGTGACGCCAACCGGGCGCGGGCACCGGCCTCATCGATGACGTCGATGGCCTTGTCCGGCAGGAAGCGATCGGTGATGTAGCGCTCGGCCAACTCCGCCGCAGCACGCAGGGTGGCGTCCGGAATGGTCACCCGGTGGTGCTCCTCATACTTCGAGCGGAGCCCCTTCAGAATCTCAACCGTCTCATCCACCGACGGGGGATCGACAACCACGGTCTGGAAGCGTCGCTCGAGCGCGCCGTCCTTCTCGATGTACTTCCGGTATTCGTTCAGGGTCGACGCACCGACGCACTGCAACTCGCCACGGGCGAGCGCGGGCTTCAACATGTTCGAGGCGTCGATGGCACCTTCGGCCGCACCCGCACCGACCAGCGTGTGCAATTCGTCGATGAAGAGAATCACGTTCTTGCTCTGGGCGATCTCGTTCATGACGGCCTTGAGCCGTTCCTCGAACTGACCGCGATACTTGGTGCCGGCAATGACCGCCGCCATGTCGAGCGAGAGCACTCGATGATCCCGCAGCACGTCCGGGCATTGGGCGTTCGCCACCAACAAGGCGAGGCCTTCAACGATGGCCGTCTTGCCGACCCCTGGCTCGCCGATCAACACCGGATTGTTCTTCTTCCGGCGCGCGAGAATTTCCATCACCCGCTCGATTTCTTTCTCGCGGCCGATGGTCGGGTCGAGCGCCCCCTCGGCGGCAAGGATTGTCAGGTCGCGACAGAAATGATCCAGCGCGGGAGTCTTGGACTTCTTCTCTCCCTTGGGCGGCACACTCTGCGGCCCAGCAGCCGGACTGGAGGACGTCGGCTGCGGTGAGGGGAGGTCGCTACCCAGCAGCCGCAGCGTTTCGGCACGCGCCTGTTCAAGCGAGATGCCCGCATCGGTCAGGACCTGCGCCGCGATCCCCTTCTCTTCCTTGAGGAGCCCGAGCAGCAGATGCTCCGTCCCGACGTAGGAATGGTTCAGCTCCCGCGCTTCGAGCATCGCGAGCTCGAGCACCTTCTTGGCGCGCGAGGTGTAGGGCAACTCCGGACCAGCCGCGGAGGCCGCCTTCCCCTTCTTGACCGTCTCCTCGATCTTCTGCTGCACTTCCTCAAGTTCGACGCCGAGGTTGGTGAGCACAGCGGCGGCGACACCCTCACCCTCACGGATCAAGCCGAGCAGAATATGTTCGGTGCCGACGTACTCGTGGTGGAGGCGTGCGGCCTCCTCCCGAGCCATCTGCAGCACTTTCCGCACGCGATCGGTGAAATTGTATCCGTTCATCCGCCTTCCTCCTTGCCCTCAAGCTGCCGGCGCACCAATGTGGCGCGGTGTGCTGGCAGCGTCTCGTCTTCGAGACCAGTGCCGACGGCTTGGGCCACGTGCGCAGGTTGCGCCAGCACCAAGAGCCGGTTGAGTGTCGCCATCTCCATTGCAGGGAGAATCCCCATCCCCACGCCGAGCCGGACCGCGCTCAGCAAACTGACCGCCTCCTCGAACCCCAATGCTCGGGCATGTCGAAGAAGCCCCCACGCACGCCACACCTGGTCGTCGAGGGCGGTCGGGGCGTCGCGCCGCAATACGGTGCGGGCCCGTTCCTCGTACTCCATCACCTGCTGCACCAGACGGGCCAAGTGGTCGAGCAGTTCCGATTCGCTCTTCCCCAATGTCGTCTGATTGGACAACTGGAACAGGTTCCCAAGGAGCCCGCTCCCCTCGCCAGAGAGCCCACGATGGGTCAAGCCGACCTGGCCCAGCCCACGCAACACCTTTCCCACTTCCCGGGTCATCACGAGCGCCGGCAAATGGATGAGAACTGAGGCTCGGAGCCCCGTTCCGACGTTTGTCGGACAACTCGTAAGATAGCCGAACTCGGGGTGGAAGGCGAAGGAAAGGCGCGCTCCCAACTCGGCTTCGACCAGCGCCACATCCGCGTGCGCGGCACTCAACGCGAAGCCAGATCGGAAGGCCTGCAGCCGCAGATGATCCTCCTCATTCAGCATCACGGACGGCCCTGCTCCCGCGGCGAGGAAGGCTGCAGCGCTCCGGACCCTGCCGACCGCATCCAATCCAGCCAAATCACGCGAAATCAGGTGCCGTTCATGGAACCAGAGCCGCTCAGTCCGGGAAAGTGTGTCCACGCGCACCAGCGATGCCCCCGCAAGCCCCGTGGTGCCCTCAGCGGCGCCCATGACGCTCCGCAGGACGCCTTCCCGGTGCAGCGCCGTGTTTCTGCCCCAGAAGGGCGTTTCCGCCAGATTGCGGGCCAGCCGGACTCGAGTGGAGACCACGAGGTTGCTTTCCGGCCCTGACCCGTCCAGCCAGGGCAGTTCCCCACCGGCTCGCGGATGCTCACTCACCCTCGGCCTCCTCCGTCAGGGTATGCAGGCGATCCCTGAGGACCGCGGCCTCCTCGAAGCGCTCTTCGCGAATGGCTGCCGCCAGTCCTGCCCGGAGCCGCTCGACTTGTTGGGAGACGGCAGACCCCCCGCCTTCCACCACGTCACCGTCGGCGGGACGCCCCCCGACATGGCGGGCCGCCCCATGGATTCGCCGCAACAGCTCTCGGAGGCTCCGTTCGAAGGTCGTCCAACAGGTGGGACACCCCAATCGCCCTGATGCCTGGAAGTCGCCCAGCGTTGCATCACAGGCTGGGCAATGGACCGACTGGGCCCCTGCCGAGGCGAGCATCACCCCGCCGCCGCCCATCGCGGCCAGGAAGGCAGCCAGCGGCATCCCAACCGTGCCCGCATCGATGGCCGCTCCCCGCTCCACGGCGCACCGGCTGCAGAGATGGAGCGTCCGCGCCTGATTGCCCTCCCCTTCTGTCAGGTGGACGACCGCCTCGCGCTCATGGCACACCTCGCAATGGGTCACCCCGAGTCCGCCTCCCGTAGCACGCCACCCTCGAGCGTGAGGATCCGATCCGCCAAGGCGGCCAGCGCGGGATTGTGCGTGACGACAACCGCGGCGGCCCCGGCATCGCGTGCCACCGACAGCAGCAGGTCGTGCATCCGACTCGCGGTCGGGGCATCGAGATTCCCGGTTGGCTCGTCGGCGAGCAAGACAGCGGGGCGAGTGACCAGTGCGCGCGCCAACGCCACCCGCTGCTGCTCTCCACCCGAAAGCACCGCGACGCGGGAGACGGCACGCGCGGTCAACCCGACGCGCTCCAGTTCGGCGGCGGCACGTGCCTGGGCCTCGGTGTCCGACTTCCCGGCGATCAACAGCGGCATCATCACATTCTCGAGCGCGCTGAAATCACGCAGGAGGTGATGAAACTGGAACACAAATCCGATCCGGCGGTTTCGGACGGTCTCCAATTCCCCGACGCCAAAGTCGGCGTAGCTCTTTCCTTCGAGTCGGATCACACCGCTATCGGGACGATCCAGTGCCCCGAGCAGATGCAGGAGTGTGCTCTTGCCGGTGCCGCTCGCCCCAACGATGGCAACACACTCGCCGGGAGCGAGCGTCAAGGACGCCCCGCTCAGCACTTCCACCGGGCGGCCATCGCCACCGGTGAAGCGGCGCGTCAGATCGTGGGCTTCGAGAATCGTGGTCATTCGGCGCGGATCGCCTCCACGGGCTCCAGACGCGACGCATTGCGCGATGCTGGAATTGTGGCGAAGACTGCGATGGCGAGAGACGCGACCACGACGACCAACAGGTCGAGGGGCTCGGTGCGGATGGGCAACCGGTCGATGAAGTACACGGTTGGGTCGAGCTTGATCAGCCGCCCGCGATCGACCGCGATCGACACCGCCAACCCGAGGAAGAGTCCGATCGACGTTCCGACCAGGCCAATGGCGGTGCCCTGCGTGCGGAAGATCCGGCCGACTCCCGAGGCCGTGACACCCATCGCCCGCAGGATGCCGATTTCCCGAGTCTTGAACGCCACAACCATCGTCAGGGTGCCGACGATGTTGAAGGCGGCGACGATCATGATGAAAAAGATCACCAGTCCCATGGCCTTCTTCTCGAGTTCGAGCGCCGAGAAGAGCGTGGCATTCTGTTCCTGCCACGCTTCGGTGCGGTACTCTCCGCCAAGGAGCGTGTCGAGTTGCCTCGCGATCGCGACGGCCTGCCACGGGTCGGCCACCCGGACAGCAATATCCGAGACGGCACTGTCGAGGCCGGCGAAGCGTTGCGCGTCATTTCGGGACATGACCAAGAACGCATTGTCGTAGCTGTACATCCCTGTTTCGAAGATGCCGGTGACCTCGACCGTCCACGCGGTGACGTTGGTCGGCACGAGCGTCCCAAGAATGCGACTGCGTGTTACGACCGTCGGCGGAATGACAGCGAGGAGATCGCCCGGATACGCCGAGAGTCGTTGCGCCAACCGACTCCCGAGCACAACCGCCGCGTCGACGTCCGGCGCGGTTGCCTGGAATTCGAGGTTTCCCTGGGTGATGACCGAGTCGAGGCGAATCACCCCCGTGGTACCGACCCCTGGCTCGACACCGAGGACCGAGACCGGTTCCGGATACCCGGCGGGGTTCAGCGTGATGGTCTGGGTGTTCACCTCCGGGGCGGCACTCACCACGCCGGGGACGCTCAGAATCTTGGGCATCTGCGCCTGCCAGTCATCCACGCGCAGTCCTTCCCCATAGGTGAGGACGCGCAGATGCGGTGCCGCGACAAGAATCCGGTCGCGGAGGTCGTTGCGCAGGCCGTTCATCACGCCGAGGACCACGATCAGGGCGGCTACGCCGACTGCAATCCCGCCAATGGCGATCACCGTCTGCAGCGACGCGCTCCGGGTGCCGCGCTGTCCGCGCAAGTAGCGGAACGCAATGCGCCGCTCGAGGGCGGTCGGCCACCAGCGGCGGGCCATCACTCCGCCGCGTCGTCGTCCGCGGCGTCGCGCTCTGGGCGCATCGCCGGGAAAAGGATCACGTCACGGATGGAGGCCTCGTCCGCGAGCAGCATCACCAGCCGATCGATGCCGACGCCAATGCCACCGGTCGGCGGCATGCCGAACTCGAGGGCGCGGATGTAGTCGGCGTCGAACTGCTGCGCCTCGTCGTCGCCGGCAGCGCGTTGTGACACCTGATCTTCGAAGCGCGCGCGCTGATCGTCGGGATCATTGAGCTCGGAGAAGGCGTTGGCAATTTCCCGGCCGAGCACGAAGAACTCGAAGCGCTCGGTGAGCCGCGGATCACTGCGGTGCGGCTTGGCCAGTGGCGAGAGCGCCCGCGGGTAGTCCAGCACGAAGGTCGGCTGCACCAGGGTCGGCTCGAGGGTGACCTTGAACACCTCGTCGAGGAGCCGACCACCGCTCATCGTGGCGACGTCCTCGGCCGGCTCACCGTTGCCACGAAGGAACGCGCGCAACTTCTCTTCCGAATCCTCGAGGACATCGAGGCCGGAGGTCTCGCGGATTCCCTCGACGAACGAGACCCGACGGTAGGGTGCACTGAAATCGAGGGCCACGCCCTGACGTTCCACCTGGAGCGTCCCGAGGGTCGTCTGGACCAGGCCGACCAGCAGCTCCTCGAAGAGCTCGAGAACTTCGTGGTAGTCCGCGTACGCCATGTACCACTCGAGCATGGTGAATTCGGGGTTGTGCGTCCGATCCATCCCTTCGTTGCGGAAGTCATGGCCAATCTCGTAGACGCGCTCAAATCCCCCGACGATCAACCGCTTCAGGTACAACTCGTCGGCGATCCGCAAGAAGAGCGGCATGTCCAGCGCATTGTGATGCGTCACGAATGGCCGCGCCGACGCACCGCCATAGAGCGGTTGGAGTACCGGCGTCTCCACTTCCAGAAAATCCCGCGCATCCAGGAAGTGCCGGATGTGGGCAATCACTCTGGCGCGGAGGCGAAACGTCTCGCGCAGATGTGGGTGGACGGCGAAGTCCACATACCGCTGCCGATAGCGCACTTCGGGATCGGTCAGGCCACCATGCGTCACCGTCGAGCCATCCTCGAGGGTTTCGACCTTGCCACGCGGCAACGGGCGGAGGCTCTTCGTCAACAACGTCAGTGCACTCACCGCCAGTGAGACTTCCCCCGTCCGCGTCCGGAAGAGCCGTCCCGAAATGCCGACGTGGTCATCGAGGTCGAGCAGTTCAAGTGTCGCCCATTGCTCGGCAAGCGCGTCACGACGCATATAGAGTTGAATCCGCCCACTCCGATCCTCGAGATGCGCGAAGACGGTCTTGCCTTGCCCGCGCATGGCGACGAGGCGGCCGGCGACTTCGACCGTCGGACCGTCTTCCCCCATTGCGTCGTCCCACAGGGCAAGCGCCTGCGCGGCCGTGTGGCTGCGGGCAAATGCATAGGCGAACGCCGCCGTCCCCATCGCTTCCAGTTCAGCACGCTTGGCCCGTCGCCCTTCTTCGACGTGTCCGCGCTCCAGTAGATGCTCACTCACGCCGCAGTTTCTCCATTGCGCTTGAGGAAGGCATGGATCAGGGCATCGAGGTCCCCATCCATCACGCCGTGCACGTCGCTGTCCTTGAAATCCATCCGGTGGTCATTGACCATCGTGTACGGCTGGAACACATAGGATCGGATCTGGTTGCCCCACGAGTTGTCACTCTTGGTCGCCTCGAGGACGGCCTTGGCGGCCTCCTGTTCCTCGAGCTTCAGCGCATAGAGTGCCGCCCGCAGCATCTTCATCGCCGTGTCCTTGTTCTTGTGCTGCGAGCGTTCCTGTTGGCAGGCCACCACCGTGCCGGTCGGCATGTGCGTCAGCCGCACCGCCGACGAGGTCTTGTTGATGTGCTGCCCACCGGCGCCCGACGCACGGTAGACATCCATCTTGATGTCCTCGTCGCGGATGTCGATCACGATCGTGTCGTCGATGTCCGGATACACAAACACGGAGGCGAACGAGGTGTGCCGACGCGCCTGCGAATCGTACGGCGAGATCCGGACGAGTCGATGGACCCCCTTCTCCGCCTTCAGGTAGCCGTAGGCGTACTCGCCCTTGATCATGATGGTCGCGGACTTGATCCCCGCCTCTTCGCCTTCCTGGATATCGAGCACCGACACGGTAAAGCCGCGCCGCTCAGCCCAGCGGACATACATCCGCATCAGCATTTCGGCCCAGTCCTGGGACTCGGTGCCGCCGGCGCCGGGATGAATCGTCAGCATGGCATCGCGATGATCGTCGGGACCCTGGAGCATGGTCTGCAGTTCGAGCTTGTTCAGCCCGGCATCGATTCGACCAAGCTCCCCTTCGAGCTCCGTCAGCATCTCGGTGTCCGGCTCCAATTCCAGCAGCTCCAGCATGCTGATGGCGTCGTCGGTCCGCGTCGAGAGGGCTTCGTACGGGGTGATCCAGGACTTGAGTTCCTTGATCTCCTGCACCAGCTCCCGGGCGCGCTCCGCGTCCGCCCAAAAGGCGGGGTCGGCTTGCCGGGATTCGAGGTCGTTCAGTCGCGCAGCCTTCCTTGGGACGTCAAAGAAAGTCTCGGAGTTCGACAACCCGTTGCTTCAACCCGGCGGCGCGTTCGGAAAGATCAGCCATCGTACAACCTCATGGGACCAGAGACAGGTCCGGGTCGGTCCCCGCCCGGTGGCGGAGAACGACCCGGACTCAGCATCGTAAGATAACAACCACGCCCAAGCGCGGCGAATCGGCGTTCCATCTATCCGAAGAGCGGCCGCCCCTCGGCGAGGATCTCATTGAGCGCCTCCTTGAACCACGGTGTCGAGGTCGCCAGCTCCTCGCCCACTTGCTCCGAGTACTCCTCCCAGCTCTTCCGGATCTCCTCCGAGAAGAGCTCCTTCAGCGTCCCATCCGCCAGGCCCCGCTGCCGCTTCTCGGGATGATAGACGACGAGATCGGAGACCAAGGCCCGGGCGAGCCGTCGTGCACGCGTGGCAGGATCCTGCTGCAGGAAGGGATTCGCGAAGCGACCTGCGGTCGGCGCTGGTGCCGGTGCCGAGGGAGGTGGTGGTGCCGCCGCGACAGGGGCCGGCGGCGTCTCGACTGGCATGGAGGTGAACGACACCGTCGACGGCACGACAGGCGCGATCGGTTCCTGCCGCTCCGGCCGCGCCTCCTCCACCACCGGAGTGGGCGCGGGCGGCGTTGGAGGCGGTGCGACGGGAGCCTGTTGCACCGGCTCCGGCACGGGGGGGGGCACCACCTCGGGGGCTGGCACATCGATCGGCGGGAGGACCGGGGCACTGGCCACGGGTCGGCGCACGGCGATCAATCCGCTACAGACCGAACAGCGCGCGCGCACTCCGGTCAGTGGGACCTTGGCCGGATCGACACGAAACACCGAAGTGCACTGGGGACAGGTGACGTTCATGGAGCCCTCACGGCTTCAGGAGCCCCGGGCGTCGCGCCCGTCCGGCCCGCTACGGAGTTCATAGTCGCCCCGCCGCCGATCGACGACATAGACGGATCCCGGGAGCGTCTTGGCATAGCTCTTCATCTCGGTGGCCAACTCGCTGACCTGGGCCGGATGCGTAAAGATACGATTTGCATTGGTCACGACACCGATCGACAACGTCATCAGTGGCACGCGGTGCAATTGCCCGCGACGGTCCTTGCCAAAGAAATACCCTGCGCGACGATCCTGCTCACTGTACTGCAATGGCACCAGCGTGTCGAAGACCGCAAGAATTTCGGTGCAGATCTCCGGGTGACGCTCCAGCGGCACGACGAAGATGAAGTCGTCGCCGCCGATGTGCCCCACAAACCCCTGCTCCTCCGCGATGCCGCGCACGACGTCATGCAGAATTCGCGAGAGGATGAAGATCACCCGGTCGCCATCGTAATAACTGTAGCGGTCGTTGAACTCCTTGAAGTGATCGAGATCGGCGTAACAGACCGCGAACGGCGCACCGGCGTCGAGTCGCCGACGAAACTCCCGTTCGATTTCGATCGTGCCCGGCAGTCGGGTCGACGGATGCACGCCGACGTCACGCTCGGTCCGCACCATCAAGGCGTTCATCCGGGCACGCTGCTCCACCGGGGAAAAGAGCGGCGTCAGGATCTCATCGGCTCCGGCCGCATACCATGCGGCGATCCGATCGGCGTCATGGGTTCCCGAAAGAATGGTGATGGGCACGATGGCCGTGAAGGAGTCCGCCTTCAACCGGCGGACCATCGCTTCCCGTTCCGGGTGGGCTGGGTCGTCATCGACGACCAGCAGTGCCCCGCGCCCACGGAGGACGCGTGCCTCGATCTCGGCGAGCGAGTCACTTTCCTCCAAGGCCAGACCGGTGGTCTCCGCCCATCGCCGGAGGACATCCGGCAGCGGGCGATCAGCGGTGGCGCAGTGCAGGATGGTGCGGCGCGGCAGCGGCACGCGAGCACTCCAAGCCGAAGGTGAAGGAACGTTTGAACGTATCTGTTCCCGAGAGGGGCGTCAAATGAACCACGCCGCCGCAGCGAGCATCGCATACAAGGCCAACAGCTGCACGCCCTCGAACCAATGGGATTCGCCGTCGAGCGTGATGATGGCTGAGACGATGACCGCCACCGAAAGCGCCATGACCTCAAATGCCGGGAAGACGAGGTTCATCCCGGCTACGCCCATGAACGCCCCGGCAAAGACAAGTATCGGTGCGACCAACAGGGCAATTTGGGTACTGGAGCCCAGCGCGATCTGGAAGGCCAAATCGGTGTTCCCCTTCCGGGCCACCATGATCGCGGACGCATGTTCCGCGGCATTGCCGATAATCGGGATGATGATCAAGCCGAGGAAGACCTGGGAGATGCCGAGCGTGGCCGTCACGGGTTCGATCGCGTGGACCAGAATCTCGGAAAGCACGACGACGCCGACCGTTGCCAGCGCCAACATGAGCACCGCCCGCCAGATCGGCCACGGCGGACCGTCCGGCGCGTGGCTCGCGCCACCAAAGAGGGGGCGGTGGGTCCGCAGCACGAAGAGCAGCGAGAAGAGGTACGTCACGGCCAGGATGCCGGCGACCCATTCCGAGAGATGGAGCTCGACGAGCAGCGCCGCCCCTGGATGGGTCGCGTGGAAGAGGGCCGGGAAGATCATCCCTGCCACCGCCAGAGCGAGCATCGCGGCGCTCATCCCGGCGTTGGTGCGGTTGAAGCGGAGCATCGACTTCCTGGTGCCGCCGGCCAAGAGCGACAGCCCCAAGATGAGCAGGAGGTTGCCGAGGATGGATCCGGTGATCGAGGCCTTCACCAACTCGACATACCCTGCCCGCAGGGCGGCGAGGGCGATGATCAGTTCGGCGGCATTGCCGAAGGTCGCGTTGATCAAGCCGCCCAGGGTGGGACCGGTCTTGGTCGCGATGTGTTCGGTCGCTGTCCCCATGAGACCGGCCAACGGCAGGACACCGGCGCAGGCGACGAAGAAGATCAGCGTCGGATCCGCGGCCTGCAGATGGAAGTAGATCGCGGCTGGGATGGCAAGATAGAGCGGTGTGAGGAGCCCGAACCGACGCGGACGCTCCTCCTCGACTTCCGCAACCGGACGCGGGGCGGGAGTCAATTTCGGTCGCTGCGGTGCGCGCTGCGGTGGAATGTCGTCGCCGTCGTTCTCGCGCCCGCGCTTCGGCTCGCTACGTGCCGGACGCTCACTTTTCGGTGGGGCCGCCTGACGCTCGGGTTTCGGTGCGGCTTCGCGCGCCGCCCGGCGGGCGGCCTTTTCTGCTGCTCGTGCCTCGGCACGCGCAGCCGCTTCGGCGGGATCTTGCTGCCGGCCCCGCGGTGCCTCGGCCCGAACCGCGGCCCGCAGCTTGGAGGGCTTCAGTCCATGCTCCGTCAAGGCACGCGCGACCACACCACGCGGCTCATGAATCATCGCGAGGAACAGGTCGTCCGCGGTGGGTTCCGCGCGTTCCTGCAGGGTGGCCTGTTCCGTCGCGAGGTCCATGACCCGCTGTGCCTGGGACGAGAGTCCGCCGGCTTCGCCGGCGGGTGACCCGCCGCGACGTCGGCCCTTGGATTGCGCCATCAGCGTCTTGAGCGAATCGGCCGTCAGGCCGCCGACGGCAACGGCTTCCGCGAGGGGGCCTTCGGCGGTTTCGAGCCAGGCGAGGAGCAGGTGTTCGGTTCCGACGAAGTCGGCTTCAAGCGCAGCGGCGATGGTACCGGCGGCAGCGCGCAGGTCTTCGAGTGGGGGCACGGATCTCAGTCGAGTGGAGTGGCTTCGTCGAGCAACATGATCGGGATGTCATCCTCGACCGCGAACACCAGACGGCAGGCAGGGCATGCGAGTGATTCCACCGGTTCAGTGCGGTAGATCAGGTCGCCCTTGCACTGCGGGCAGACGAGTACATCGAGAAGCTCCTGGGCCAACGACATCAGCGGATCTCGGGATCAGGGACAGGGAAACCAAAGCGGGTGAGCGCAGTCGCGGAGCGGCGCCATTTCGGCAGCACCTTCACCCACGTCTCGAGATACACCTGTTCTCCGAGGAGGGTCTCGAGTCGAGCCCGGGCGTGCGCCCCAATGCGCTTGAGCGTGGCGCCCTGCTTTCCGATCACGATCCCCTTCTGCGACTCCCGCTCTACGAAGAGCGTTGCCCGAATGTACACTGGCGGCGGGCTTTCGCGGAACTCATCGACTTCCGCCGCGAAGGAATACGGCACCTCGTCGCCCAGTTCATTGAACGCGGCTTCCCGCAGGTACTCGCCCACAAAGAAGCGGACCGGTTGCGTTCCGATGTCATCGGCGTCGTACTCGAAGTGCGCCTCGCGCAGGTAGGGCTCGATCGCCTTGAGCAGGGCCTTGATGGATGCCGGCCGACCGAGTTCGGTGACGACGGCCTCCTTCATCAGCGCTTCGCGTGCGGGCCCACCGACCAGGTCACCCTTGGTGTACACCTTGATCACCGGCGCGGTAAACGCCGGCGCGTCTGTCACCAGGGAGGCGAAGTCCTTGTGCGCGCCTTCGTCGGCAGGATGCAGGTGGAGAATGACATCCACCGTCGGCAGCGCCTCGAGCGCCAGGTGCCGCAGGGAATTCTGGAGGAGATAGGCGGGATCGAGGAGTCCTGGCAGGTCCACGAAGACGTATTGGATGTCTCCCTCGGTGAGAATGCCGGTAGTGGGCATTCTGGTCGCCTGCGCCTTGGGGGAAACCATGGCGAGCGGGGTGCCGAGGATGGCATTGAGGAGCGAGGACTTGCCGACGTTCGGCTGGCCCGCGAGGGCGATTCGGGCAGTGCGTTGCATGGGCTGGAAGATAGTCGTGAGTCGCTAGTCATGAGTCGTGAGAGGGGTGGTGTTGGCTGGAGGCGTGGGGCCCTGCGGTCGTAGAGTCGTACTGTCATATTGTCACAAGGTCCCGAGGCGAAGGGGAGGTCGCCTCCGACTGCGATATGAGCCGGACACTCTCACTACTCGCGACCAACGACTCACTTCTCTCGTGCGATGTTCCTCGGGCACTCTCACGACTCGCGACCCACGACTCGACTCTCCCGGGAGAACGCCAAGAAGCCCGAGCATCCTTGCGGACACTCGGGCTTCAATGGGGTGGCTGACGACGGTCTACTCTCCCACCACCTCGCGGTGGCAGTACCATCGACGCTGCAGGGCTTAACTACCGTGTTCGGAATGGGAACGGGTGTGGCCCCTGCGCGCTGGTCGCCAGCCAAAATCTATTTGGCTGAATTAACAAGCGAAGGGAGGGATGATGTGCCTGGGAAGGCAACCGAAAACCATAATAATTGGGAGAGATCAAACTTCACGGGCGATTAGTACGGCTCGACTGAAGCGCTTACACGCCTTACATCTACCGCCTATCAACCTAGTAGTCTCCTAGGGCCCTTTAGGGATCTTAAGATCCAGGAATGTTCATCTTGGGAACAGTTTCCCACTTAGATGCTTTCAGCGGTTATCTGCGCGCGACATCGCTACCGGGCGATACCCCTGGCGGGATAGCCCGTACACGAGCGGTCACTTCGACCCGGTCCTCTCGTACTAAGGTCGACATCCCTCAACATTCCCACGCCCACGACGGATACAGACCGAACTGTCTCACGACGTTCTGAACCCAGCTCATGTGCCACTTTAACCGGCGAACAGCCGGACCCTTGGGACCTTCTCCAGCCCCAGGATGTGACAAGCCGACATCGAGGTGCCAAACCGCGCCGTCGATGTGAACTCTCGGGCGCGATAAGCCTGTTATCCCCAGCGTACCTTTTATCCGATGAGCGACGGGCCGTCCACACGGTCCCGCCGGATCACTTACGCCGACTTTCGTCCCTGCTCGCGCTGTCGCGCTCGCAGTCAGGCTGGCTTCTGCGTATACACTCGTCGTGCGATTACCGACCGCACTGAGCCAACCATTGCGCGCCTCCGGTACTTTTTAGGAGGCGACCGCCCCAGTCAAACTACCCGCCTGCCACGGTCCTCGCCGGTGTTGCCGGCTGAGTGAG
>JAHECN010000187.1:0-1520 GCA_024641735.1 Gemmatimonadota bacterium
CTCCGGCGGGTGGAAGCAGAAGTTGGCCTTGGCCTGTGCCACGGCGCACAAACCCGACCTCGTCTTTCTCGATGAACCGACGGCCGGTGTCGATCCCGCCGCGCGGCGTCGCTTCTGGGAGTTGATCCGGGAGTTTGCCGACTCCGGCATGACGATTCTGGTCACGACGCACTACATGGATGAGGCGAATCGTTGTGATCGTCTCGCTTTCCTTTCGCGTGGCCATCTCATCGGGCTCGGCACACCAGACGAAGTCACCAAGCAGTTCGGCCAACCGACCGTCGAGGATGTCTTCATCGCCCTGCAGGAACAGGACGAGGGACCGCTCACATGACGCGGCTCTGGGAACGGATCGTGGCATTGACGATCTGGCCGATGCTGAAGAAGGAATTCATCCAACTGCGGCGGGATCGCCCGACGATCATCATGATGGTGGGAGTTCCGGCCATCCAGTTGATGCTCTTCGGCTTCGCGATTCGGACGGAAGTCCGCGACCTCCCGACGGCAGTGTACGACGAGGCCAAGACCAGCGATTCGCGCGCTCTGGTACAGACGATCCTCAACACCGGAAACTTCAAGCATCGCGCCGACGCGATGAGTCGCGCCGAAGTCACGGCGTGGATCGAGTCGGGTGATGTGGCCGCAGCGATCATCATTCCGCCGGATTACTCGGAGAACCTCGCACGCGGGCGCACCGCCAAGGTGCAGGTCATCGTCGATGCCTCGGATCCGCTGGCGTCGCAGGCGGCGATGAGTGGCGCGGCGCTCGGTGGCCAACAGAAGGCGCTGGAGATTGTGACCGCGCGCGGGGGCGGGAGTGTGCCGATCGAGATCGTCCTCCGCCCGCTCTACAACCCGACCATGCGCAGCGCGACGTACATCGTTCCCGGCATCATCGGCGTGCTGCTCTCGATGACGCTCGTGGTGGTGATGGGGATGTCGGTGGTGCGTGAGCGTGAACGCGGGACGCTTGAGCAACTCGTCGTGACGCCGATTTCCCGTACCTCCCTGATGCTCGGCAAGGTGCTGCCCTTTGTATTGGTCGGCTACGTACAGATGACCGTGATTCTGGCCTTGGGACGACTGGTGTTCGATGTTCCCATTCGCGGGTCGCTCCTGCTGCTCTATGTCTCCGCCATGGGCTTCATCGGCGCCACGCTCGCCATCGGACTCTGGCTCTCGACCATCGCGCGCACCCAGGCGCAGGCGATGCAAGCCGGTTTCCTCTTCCTGCTACCGAATCTGTTGTTGTCCGGATTCATGTTCCCGCGCGCCGCGATGCCGGAAGCAGCACAATGGATCGGCGCGGCCCTCCCGCTCACCTACTTCCTGCAGGTCCTGCGGGGAATCTTGCTGAAGGGTGTCGGCGTCGACGCGCTCTGGCCACAGATGGCGATTTTGATGGTGTTCTCGGTGCTGTTCATTACGCTGGCGGTGCGGAGGTTTCATAAGACGGTGGAATAAAGGGAGAGAAGAGAAAGGAGAAAAGAGAAAGGAGAAAAGAGAAAGGAGAAAAGAGA
>JAHECN010000187.1:1620-4217 GCA_024641735.1 Gemmatimonadota bacterium
AAGAGAAAGGAGAAAAGAGAAAGGAGAAAAGAGAAAGGAGAAAAGAGAGAGGAGGACGACCACGACAATGCGGTGTGGCTGCGCTCTTCTCTCTTCTCTCCTCTTCTATTTGATCTCGTAGTTCATCATCATCCCGCCATCCTCATGCACCAGATTATGGCAGTGCATCAGGTAGCGGCCGCGATGCTGATCGAAGGTCGCGATCACCTCGACCGTCTCACCCGGATAGACCATCACGGTGTCCTTCCACCCGCCTTCCCACGGGAAGAGCGCGGCGCGGCCGCCGGTGCGCGAGAGGACCTGGAACTGGACCTCGTGCAGATGGACCGGGTGCGGGAATTGGGATGGGTTGCTGAAGCGCCAGATCTCCGTGGCACCGAACGGAACGACCTCGTCGATGCGATCCATCTCGAACGCCTTGCCGTTGATGGTGTGCTGCATCATCGCGCTTTGCATCACGAACTCGCGGGTGCGTGACGCGGTGGCCGAAGCAATCGGCGCGATGGCGGGGAAGGGGCGTGCCGCCCAACCCCGCTCCGTGACGGCCTTGGTCACCACAAATTCGAGCAGGTCGAGCTCGGTGCCCTGCGGGTTGCCACCGGCTCCCATGCGCCCCATCCCCATGCCCATCGCCATGGCGTAGGGTGGTTTGTAGGGGAGGGACTTGAGCATCACCTTCGAGCCGACGGCCATGCCGGAGAAATCGACCAGCAGGTCAGCGCGTTCGCCCGTGCCGAGCTCGACGTAATCGACACGGATGGGGGCTGGGAGGAGACCGCCGTCGACCCCGATCAGCGTCATTTGTGCGCCGGTCGAGAGTCCGAGGCGATGAATGCGGGACGGCGTCGCATTCACGACGCGAAGCCGATAGAGCGCGGAGTCGACATTGTGCGTCGGATCCTTGATCCCGTTCACAAAGACGTCGCTCCCGAAGAAGCCTTCCATCCGCTCATGCATCACGGGATTGAAGGCGAATTCGCCTGACGCATCAAAACGGCGCTCTCCCAAGAGCACGGGGATTTCTCGCGCACCACGTGGCAAGCCAAGCGCATCCTCGTCCGCGTCGTTGATCAGGAAGAGCCCGGCCATGCCGCGATAGACCTGCTCCCCCGTCATGTGGTGCGGGTGGGAGTGGTACCAATAGGTCCCAGCACGGTTCTTCACCGGGAATGCGTAGCGATACTGCTCTCCCGTCCCGATGGCGAGGCGCGGATGCCCGTCTGCCTTTTCCGGCACGGAGAGACCGTGCCAATGGAGGATGCTCGTTTGGCGCAGGTCATTCTGGAAGAGGACGCTGGCCGAGTCACCGGTCCGGGTGCGAATGGTCACGCCGGTCGGACGCGGCTCTCCCGTCGTCACCGTCCAGACGGTGGCCTGCCTTCCCGGCGCGATCTCGGTGCGCAGCTCCTTTCCCACCAGCCGCTTGCCGTTCGGCTTGAATTCCGGCGGGATGATCAAGGGGGCGCGTTCCGCGGCTTCCACGGGAATGCGGTTGCGGAGCAAGGCGGCGGCGGGGAGCGCGGCAGCAGTAAGACCAAGAAAATGTCGACGGCGCATACAGGGATTCCTCACAGAGGTATCCCGAAAGCTAGCATACCCGGGGGTCGTGAATGGGGAGCGGGAATCCCGGGATTCGGTGCGCCGATTATCATTCCCCCATGCGATTCCTCGCGCTCACCCTGCTGCTTCTGGCCGGACCGCTCGCCGCGCAGGCGCCGGTGCGCGTGCTCTCCTTCAATATTCGCTATGGCACCGCCAATGATGGTGACCATGCGTGGCCGAATCGCCGGAATCACGTGGTGACGGTGATCCGAGATCACGCGCCGCACCTGATTGGATTGCAGGAGGCGCTCGACTTCCAATTGACGGAGCTTGGCGCGGCACTGCCGCAGTATCAGCGATTCGGGGTTGGACGGGACGATGGCAAGGCAGCGGGTGAGTATGCCGCGATCCTGGTGGATACGCTCCGATTCAGGGTGCTCACCAACGGCACGTTCTGGTTTTCCGATACGCCGGAGGTTCCGGGTTCCAAGCATTGGGGCAACGGGATCACCAGAATTGCGAGCTGGATCCGTGTGGTCGATCGCGCCACCAGCGACACGATTCGCGTCTACAACAATCACTGGGATCACATCTCGCAGCCGTCGCGGGAGCAGAGTGCCGCCATGGTGTTGCAACGGATCGCGACCGATGGTTCACCTCGCGATGCCATCGTGGTGACGGGCGACTTCAATGCGGACGAAGAGAACCCGGCCGCTCGCGCGATGATTTCCTCGACCCGCGCCCCGCTCCGCGATGCCTTCCGTGTGATCCACCCGAACGCCACGGTCTTCGGGACGTTCAATGGGTTCGGTGGAGACTCAACGCGAGGCAAGATCGATTACATCCTGACCGATCCCGGGTGGCAGGTCCATGACGCCGGAATTGATCGTCGTCGATTTGGGGCGCTCTGGCCGTCGGACCATTTTGCTGTTTGGGCAACACTTGTTCGTGCACCACGACCATAAACCACTTCTCTGGATGGAGCCGTTGATGCGTTACGCTTTCCTGCCACTCCTCTTGCTCGCCGCCTGCAAGGCGGAAGTCGCTCCGCCGGC
>JAHECN010000188.1 GCA_024641735.1 Gemmatimonadota bacterium
CGACGGATGCGGTCACGTTGCTGCTGTTCGCGAAGCAGCGCGCACCGAGTGCGAGGGCAAGGACCATGAGCCCGGCAGCCACGAAACGTCCGAGACGCCACGATCGCTTGGATGGCGCATCACTGACCGCGCGCGGTGCCGTGACCGGTGCCCGATTCGATAGCGCCTGCAGGAACGCCTCGGCTGTTGGAAAGCGATCCACTGCCGACTTGGCAAGCATCCGCGTGATCGCGGCCTCGATGTGGGGTGGCACCGTTTCCCGAAGCGTGCTGATCTTCGGCACCGGTTCCGACATCCGCTTCGCAATAATCGCGTGTGGCGTCGACCCGGTGTGCGGGGGTTCGCCCCCGAGCATCTCATAGAGGACGCAGCCCAAGGCGTACAGATCGGTTCGGCTGTCGACCGAATCCTCGGCGAACGACTGCTCCGGACTCATGTAGGTGGGGGTGCCGATGGAGAGCCCGCTCGCCGTCAACTTTTCGCCGCCGGAGCTGCCGACCGCGCGCGCGATCCCGAAGTCCGCCAGCACGGCGTGTCCCTGATCGAGCAGGATATTGGCCGGCTTCACATCGCGATGGACAATTCCTTGGCCGTGCGCGTAGCCCAAGGCACCCGCAACTTCGCGCGCGATCTGGACCGCTTCGTCGATCGGGAGCTGGCCCTCGCGTTGCAGGCGGTCGGCCAGTGATTCGCCCGCGATGACGGGCATCACGTAGTAGAGGAAGGAGTCCGCTTCACCCGATTCGTACATTGGCAGGATATGGGGATGCCGCAGCGCCCCCATCGTCCCGATCTCACGCAGGAAGCGTTCGGCGCCAACCGAGGCCGCCAGCTGCGGTCGCAACACCTTGATCGCGACCTGACGGTCATGCTTCAGATCCCGGGCGAGATACACCCGAGCCATCCCGCCGGCACCGAGCTCACGCTCGATTGCGTAGCGATCGGCGAGGGCGGCGGTGAGACGCTCGAGCATGGGGATCACGGCGAATCACTCTCCGAGCGCGACGTCACGGCGTCGGCTCGACAAGCGCTCGACGCTAAAGCGTCGGCTCGCAACACGTCGCTAAAGCGACGGCGGCGACCCAGGGGACGTTCGCGACGAATCGGCTCCCGGCTGCGTTGGAAATGGGTGCGCGTCATCCGCGGGTAGGTCCATTCTGGAGCATGCATCATCGACTTCTGATTCATATCGTGTGGACCACTCGCGATCGAGAGGCGAGCATCGACCTCGCACGTGCCACCTTCCTCTGGCAGGAGCTGCCCCGAATTGCATTGCAGCACCGCACGCGCATTCTGGAGCTCGGCATGGTGTCGACGCACGTGCACGTCCTGGCTGGCATTCATGTTTCGACCCAGCTCTCCCAGATGTTGCAGCGCATGAAGGGCGGCACCGCCCATAGCATCAACCGGGGAACCGCTCGACATCCTCGGCACCTCCGGTGGGCACGAGGCTACAGTGTGACGTCGGTGAGCCCGATGGCAATCGAAAAGGTCGCTGCATATGTGCGCCATCAGAACGCCCGCCATCCCAACGAGATCATTCCGGGTTGGTACAATCCCCCGGTCGCTTCAGCGACTGGCAGTTCCGAGCCGGGGCCTTCGGCCTCGCGCTCGGTGGATGCAAGCTCGTGTCCCTCGCGCTCGACGGATGCCAACTCATGTCCCTCGCGCGCGGCGGATGCCAACTCGTGACCCTCGCGCTCGGTCGATGTCGCCTCGTAAACCGCCCTCGTCACGACCCCGCCTTCAGCTTCTCGAGTTCCTGCCGCCAGTTGAAGATGATATTGATGGACCCACTCTCGCTCCCGCCACTCTTCAACATGAGGAAGCGCGTGCCGTCAGGCGAGATGTCGTAGCTCCGCCAATACTCCTGCAACATGAACCCCGGATCCGAAAAGAGGAGAACCGGCGGGAGATGCTCGAACTGGGCACCCGACGCCACCGGCACGGAGTAGAAATCTCCCCGGGCGTTGCGGTAGAAGAGCTCGGTCCCATCCCGACGCCAGAGCGGCTCCAACCCGCCGCCCACCGAGATCGCGATCTTGGCGGAATCGACGTTGGGAAAGGGCCGCACGTAGACTTCCTTGCTGCCGGATTCCTCTGAGACAAAGGCCAACCACTTGCCATCCGGGGAGAGGACCGGCGCGAAATGGTCGAAGCTTCGCTTGAGCAGAACACGCGGGATGGTATCCACGCCCTGCTCCATCACCATCAGGTACCGCGAGCCGACGCCCACGCCCTCGGAGCGGAGGATCGTGAAGCGACCAGCCCGATCAAAGAAGACCTCATCAAAGGTCGCTGTCCCCGCAATCAGGCTTCGTGCGCTGTCGCTCCCGTCCGCTCGGCGAATCCATGCAGAACGGCGCGTCCCACGGGTGGCCAGAAACACCACATTGCGCCCGTCCGGAGACCAGACGGGCCGGTCCGCATCCTTCACTTCCCCGGAGAGGCGCGAGAACGTTCCCGTCGTCAGCTGCTTTACCCAGACTTCACTCCCCCCAGACAACGCTTGTGCCAGAGCGATCTGGGTGCCATCCGGCGAGAGTGCGAGTCCGGTGACCATTGACTGGATCGTGCTATCCACAGCGGAGGAATTGCCGCTCCGATCAACCCAGCGCAACCCGACTTGTTCATCCCCCTGCGCCTGGAAGGCGAGGGTACCGCTCTCCGATAATGCAAACACCGAGGTCCCGTTGGAATTCTCTTCCTGGACTCCCTGCAACATGAGGATGGGTTCGCTCAACAGTTTCCCGGACTTGGGATCGATGCGTGCCGCCAACAGTCGGCCACCAGATGCCCCGATGACGAGGTATCCTGGTGCGAGATACCGCACATAGGAACCCGCCGTCAGTTCCGTGACCGTCCCCTTCGTCAGATCAATCAACCCGACCACATTCGACCCAGCCGAGCCCTTCCACAGCATCACGACGGCGAGCCGACTCCCGGGAAGGACGTCCGGAAAGTCATGTTCCTTGATCGCACCGCCAGAGTCGATGCGAGAGATCTGCGTGACCACTCCGCCAGTGGCTGCGACACGGGCGAGCCCCCGGTTCTCATGCGTGAAGTAGATGTTGCCGTCATCGGCCCAGTCCGCCCCAAAGCCTGGCAGAGAATCCTGGACCACGGTGCGCGCGACTCCTGCCGTGGCGCCGATGACCTTGAGCTGAATTCGTGCGCCGCTCCCGGTATAAAAACCGATCGATTCGCCGTCGGGGGAGAAGAACGGCGCAAACGCTCCCTTCGTATCAGGAAGCAGACGCGCCTTCGGTTGATCGAGGTCACGTACCCAGAGCCCGGCATCGGCACCGTCCGGCCCGACGAAGGCGACACGCTGCCCGGATGGCGAGATGGCAAGCCGCACGTTGCCGATCGGTCGAATCGTGGTGCTGTCACCCAAGTCGAGTGAGGCCCGAATGACCCCGGACAGCTCCGAGTTCGACGGGGCGAGCATCCGGCCAAGCACCACCGCTCCAAGGAGTGCGCCCGAGGCGACCGCTGCGGTCAGGATGCGACGACTGCGCGGCATCGGTGCGGGGGTGATCGCGGCGGTGTAGCGCGTCGTCGTGCGTTCATCGGTTAGCGCCGCGGCAAATTCCGCCGCCGTGGCATACCGATCGGCCGGCAATTTCTCGAGGGCCGTGAAGACCGCGGCTTCCACCCCAAGTGACACGCTCTTCCGCTGCAGTGTCAATCCGCGCGGCTCCTCGGTCATCACACGGGCGATGATCGCCTGCGCGGTCGGCCCGGAGAAGGGCGGTTCGCCACAGAGCATTTCGTAGGTGATCGCGCCGAGCGCGTACACGTCACTGCGCCCGGTGATCTCCCGCTCGCCCATCGCCTGTTCCGGCGACATGTAGTGCGGCGTGCCGAGACTCATCCCCGTTTCCGTCATCCGCGTGCCAGTGGTATTGGCCATCGCGAGCGCGATGCCGAAGTCGGCGACCAAGGCCTGACCGTCGTGCAGCATGACATTTTCGGGCTTGATGTCACGGTGGATCACGCCCTGGCGGTGGGCGTAGTCGAGCGCCCCGGCGATCTCCGTCGCGAGCCGCACGGCATCGTTCACCGGCAACTGATGCTCGCGCGTGATCCGGTCGCGGAGCGATTCGCCCTGCACGTACGGCATCACATAGAAGAGGAAGGAGTCCGCGACCCCGGAATCGAAGAGCGGCAGGATGT
>JAHECN010000002.1 GCA_024641735.1 Gemmatimonadota bacterium
CCAACCGGGTGGGTTGAGAACCATCCCGGGATGACGTTTCTCGCGGACAGCAACCGCTTCATCTGGGATTCCGAGCGCAGCGGTTTCGGTAACTACTATCTGTACGATCTGAGCGGGAAGCTGATCAACACCATCACGCAGCACCCGTTCGAGGTGGCCAACATCGTGAAGGTCGATGAGAAGTCCGGACAGCTCTGGTACATGGCGCGCGACGGTGACAACTACCTCAAGCTCCAGTTGCACCGGGTCGGATTGAACGGGAAGGGTGATGTGCGCCTGACCGACCCGACGCTCAATCATGCCGTCACGCTTTCTCCTGATGGGAAGTTCTTTGTGGATGTGGCGCAGGCGCACGATGTGCCGCCGACCACGCGCATCTTCGATGCCTCAGGCAAGCTCGTGAAAGAGTTGGCCACCAGCGATCTGACCAAGTTCAACGAACTCGGCCTCAAGAAGGTCGAGATGTTCCGCTTCACGGCGGCCGACGGCAAGACGCCCCTGCTCGGCATGATCCACTATCCATCCAACTTCGATCCGGCCAAGAAGTATCCCGTGCTGATGCCGGTCTATGGTGGACCGGCCTCAGCGAGCAGCACGGCGAACGAGCGGTGGAGCACGCCGTCCGCGATGACCGAATACGGGTTCATCGTCGTGAACTTCGACACCCGTGCTGCACCGGGGCAGGGAAAGCGCACCCTGGACGCGCTGTACGAGAAGTTGGGTCAGACGGAAATGAATGACATGGCCGAAGGGCTCAAGGCGTTGGCCAAACGTCCCTATATCGACAGCAAGCGGGTGGGCGTCTACGGGACCTCGTACGGCGGTTACTCCTCCGCGATGATGTTGCTGCGGTTCCCGGATCTGGTGGCTGCTGCGGCCGCCTCGTCGGCGGTGACAGCATGGAACCATTACGACACGATCTACACCGAGCGCTTCATGTGGATTCCGCAGGAAAACGTTGACGGTTACGCCAAGGGGTCGGCGATGACCTACGCCAAGGACCTCAAGGGGAGCCTGCTGATCTACTACGGCACCGCGGACAACAACGTGCATCCCAACAACGCGATGCAGTTGATCAAGGCGCTGCAGCAAGCCGGAAAGAGCTTCGAGGTCCAGGTTGGTCCCGATGCTGGGCATACCGGTGTGAACTCGCAGCGGATGATGGAGTTTTTCATCGAGAATCTGGTGATGAAGGCCCCTCCGATTTCCTGAGCGAGTGTGGCGGCGCCGCAACAAGGGGCCCTCGTCGTCGAGGGCCCCTTGTTGCTTCCGGTACATCTGCCGATCATAGAGAGGTAGGTGGCCGACCGGCCCCGAACCTTTCCGTCTACAGGAGTCCCTCCCATGCGTTTTGCGCTTCGTTCCGGAGTGGCCGCGTTGCTCGTCCTCTTCGGTGCTGCCTGTGCCGATCAGGCGACCCCCGTCTCGGCCTTGGATGCCCCGGCGTTCGCCAAGGGTGACAGTCCCGTCGCTGCCGACTACATCGTGGTCTTCCGTCCCGGGACGCGCGGTGCCGATCAGCTGACCGACGAGCTCTCCCGCGGCGGGAGCGTGCACTTCCGCTACCAGACCGCCCTGCAGGGTTTCGCCGCCACGCTGCCGGCGGCGGCGCTCGAAGGAATTCGTCGGAATCCCAATGTGCTGCTCGTCGAAGCAGATGCGGAGGTCCAGGCGAGCGAGACTCAGACCGGGGCGACCTGGGGATTGGACCGCATCGACCAGGCGGCGCTCCCGCTAAATGGCACATACAACTACACCGCCACTGGCACCGGCGTGCGCGCCTACATCCTCGACACCGGGATCCGTTCCGATCATGGCGAGTTCGGTGGGCGCGTCGTCGGCGGGTTCACGGCGATTTCCGACGGACGCGGAACCGAAGATTGCAACGGCCACGGGACGCACGTTTCCGGGACGGTGGGTGGGTCGACCTACGGCGTGGCCAAGGGCGTGACGTTGGTGCCGGTCCGGGTGCTCGACTGCCGAGGATCCGGGTCGACCTCGGGGGTCATCGCGGGGATCGACTGGGTTGCGACGAATGCCAGCAAGCCCGCTGTGGCCAATATGTCGCTTGGTGGCGGGGCGAGCACCGCACTGGACGCGGCAGTGACCAACGCAGTTAACAGCGGCGTCACCTTCGTCGTCGCCGCCGGCAATAGCAACGCCGATGCCTGTACCGCGTCGCCAGCACGGGCACCGGCCGCGATCACCGTCGGGGCGACGACCTCGAGCGATGCGCGGGCGAGCTACTCCAACTATGGCAACTGCCTCGACATCTTCGCACCCGGGAGCGGCATCACGTCGTCGTGGTACACCAGTAGCACGGCAACCAATACGATCAGCGGCACCTCGATGGCCTCACCGCACGTGGCAGGGGCGGCGGCGCTTCTGCTCCAGGGGTCGCCGAGCGCGACACCCGCCGCGATCACCGCGGGACTGACCGGCAGCGCGACTGCAGGCGTCGTTAGTGGGGCAGGGAGCGGTTCCCCGAATCTGCTCCTCTTCACCGGGGGTGGAGCAGCGCCACCGCCACCGCCACCGCCACCGCCGCCACCCACGACCGTCGACGTCCACGTCGCAGGACTCACCGGCAGTTCCGTGAGTCGTGGTCGGAATTGGGCCGCAACCGTGGACATTAGCGTGGCCGACGTCGCTGGTGCACCTGTCAGCGGCGCGACGGTGACTGGAAACTTCACCGGCGAAGGCTCGATCAGCTGTACCACCGATGGGTCCGGCGGCTGCTCCGTCAGTTCTCCGAACTATAAGAACAGGACGAACACGACCTGGACAGTCACCGGAATTTCGGGTGTTGGAATGACGTGGGATTCCAGTGCAACTTGGCTGCGGTCCATCGTGGTTCAGTAGTTCAGAGCACCTTCCAACCGGAACGGGAACGCCCTCCCGCACCTCGTGTGTGGGAGGGCGTTCTCATTCGGACCGCCCGGGCTCCATGCTTGGCCGAGGCCTCCCTGCGGTGCGGATGCACCGGATCGAGATCCGGTGTCGTGCTGATTCCGTCGCACTTTCGCCACACTAGCGCGGACTTGTACTGGAGTGGACCTTCATCCCCCGCTGGTCACCAGCACGACACCACACGCACACCGAAGGGGACACCGTTGATTCGACTTTCCGACTGCCGCACCGCGGCAGCCCTGATGCTTTGTGTCGTCGCATGCTCGGATTCCACGCCTCTTCCCACTGGTGCATCGACCGCCCCGCTGTACAGCGCACAAGGGGATGGCGGGCTCCGCGATCGCTATATCGTGGTCTTCCGGCCCGGCACCCCCAACCAAGACCAATTGACCGACCAGTTGGCGCAAGGCGGCACGGTGCACTTCCGCTATGACGTGGCGCTCGAGGGATTTGCCGCCACCCTCCCCGCGGCAGCGCTGGAAGGGGTGCGTCGGAATCCGAACGTCGCCTACGTCGAGGCGGACGCCGAGGTGCGTGGCAGTGAGACGGTGCAGTCGGGGGCCACCTGGGGGATCGATCGGGTCGATCAACGGGCGCTTCCGCTCTCCGGGAGCTATGCCTACGGCATGACGGGAGCCGGCGTCTCGGCGTACATCCTGGACACCGGACTCCGTGCGGACCATGTGGAGTTCACGGGCCGGGTCCGTGCAGGATACACCACGATCACGGACGGGCTCGGCACAGCGGATTGTAATGGCCACGGTACGCACGTCGCCGGGACCCTCGGGGGGACGACGTTCGGTGTCGCGAAGGGGGTGACCCTGGTTCCGGTCCGTGTGTTGGATTGTAGTGCCGCGGGCTATGTCTCAGGCTTCGTGGCCGGGATCAATTGGGTGATCACCAACAAGCAGATGCCGGCAGTGATCAACATGTCCATCGCGTCGGCCGTGAGCTCGACCATGGACAACGCCGTGGCCAACGCGACGGCTGCCGGCATCACGGTCGTGGTGGCCGCGGCAAATTACAGCACCGATGCCTGCAACTACTCGCCCGCTCGCGCACCGAGTGCGATCACGGTCGCCGCCACCGGGAGCGATGACGCGCAGGCGAGCTATTCGAACTTCGGCAGTTGTGTCGACCTGTATGCTCCGGGAACGAGCATCACGTCCGCCTCGCATACGGACCCCACGGGCACCGCCGTGAAGAGCGGCACCTCTATGGCGTCCCCCCACGTCGCGGGGGCCGTCGCACTGCTCTTGCAGGCGACTCCGACTGCGACGCCGGCCGCCATCACGACCACGCTGCTTGGTAACGCGACCGGCAACGTCGTGGCGAGCCTCGGCGTCGGCTCCCCGAATCGGTTGCTCTTTGTCGGGGGTGCGCTGGCCCCGCCGCCGCCGCCGTCCTCTACGACGAGTGTCGCGATTGGCAGCTTGAGCGGGAGCGGGGTGGTCAAGGGGAAGAACTGGACTGCTACGGTCTCCATCACCGTCCTCTCGTCTGCCAAAGTGGTGATTGGCGGGGCAACGGTCTCCGGTAGATGGGACGGGGGGAGCGTGGTCTCCTGCGTCACCAATAGTGCAGGAGTCTGTTCGCTGGCATCGGCGGCATTGAAGCTGCGAAAGTTGAACACGGTGTGGCAGGTCAGCACGGTGGCAGGGCCGAGTTTGGCCTACGACGCGACCAATAACGCTGCCTCCGCCATCACGATTTCCAAGCCGTAGACCCCGCCTCTGGTACACAGCAGCCCTCCCCCAGCATTGCTGGAGGAGGGCTGCTGCGATACGCGCGATGCCCTACTTCGCGAATACCATCGCGGGTTCCTTGAACGCCTTGAACTCCAGCGCGTTCCCCGACGGGTCCAGAAAGAACATGGTGGCCTGCTCGCCCACTTGCCCCGCGAACCGGATCCCAGGCTCGATGATGAACGCCGTGCCGGCCGCCCGAAGACGACCAGCCATCGCATGCCATTCCTCCCAGTCGAGAATCACGCCGAAGTGCCGCACCGGGACGGCGTGACCGTCCACCTGATTGGCAGCCGTCCGACCGAGCTCTTCGGGTGCCAGATGCGCCACGATCTGGTGACCATAGAAATTGAAATCCACCCACTGCTCGGATGACCGACCCTCGGGACACCCAAGGCGGCCCCCATAGAACGCCCGTGCGGCATCGAGGTCGTTGACCGGGAAGGCGAGGTGGAAGGGAGGGATGGGGGGCATCGGGACCTCCGGGAACGAGAGAAGAGGAAAGAGAGAGGAGAGAAGCTGTTGGGAGAAGCTTGGCCGTAAGGCACCGCTTGCTCAAGTCCCTCCCCTCACTCCTCTTGACGCATCCCCCCATCGCCGATACTCTTCCGCCACAATCGATCGGCCCCGTGGTCATTTGCCGCTGCTTGCAGCCACGTTAAACAAATGCTAAAGTGCTCACTACGCCTGGCGGCGCATTCCGCCCAGGCGTTTTTCGCGTCTTGGGACTTTGGTGAACCGAGGAACTGCACACGATGACGCACCACGCTGCTCGAATTCTCATGCGAATGATTCGGATGACCGGCGCTCCCTTGGGAGAGACGGACGGGCAGCTGCGCATCTCCGCGTAGCCTCAACCAGCCGACACACTGTCGGCGCGGCGCCCCGGCCTCTCTTCGGAGAGGGCCGGGGCGCTTTGCATTGCCACCCTGACGCACAAGAGGACCTGATGTCATTGCCCACGTTGTTCCGGCGGACTGCCGCCGATCGAAGTGCACGCGCGCCTGTGCCCGTCGTGCCATCCCACCATGGCGGGATCCTGGATCTCACCACTGTTCGAGTCGAGGACCACGGCAACCCTCATGGTCCTGTGATTGTGGTCTTGGGCGGGATTTCCGCCAGCGGTCATGTCGCGGCGCACGCGGGGGATCCCAGCCCAGGATGGTGGGACGAGGTGGTGACCGTGGGTGGAGCGATCGACCCTGCCCGGTATCGCGTGCTGAGCATCGATTGGGTGACGGTGTCTGGGCATCCGGTGGACTCGCGGGACCAAGCGCGCGCCCTCGCCCACGCGCTCGACACGTTGGGAATTACTGCGGTCGACGCCATTGTCGGTGCCTCCTACGGTGGCATGGTCGCGCTCGTGTTCGCTGCCCTCTTCCCCGCACGAGTGGGCCAGCTCATCGTGCTGTGCGCCGCACACGAAAGTCATCCGATGGCCACGGCGTGGCGCACCATTCAACGCGGCGTCGTGCGGCTCGGTATCAAGAGTGGTAGGGCACATGAGGCGGTGGCGCTCGCCCGCGCCCTGGGCATTGCGACCTATCGCACGGCCGAGGAATTCGCCGAGCGCTTCTCACCGGCACCCGCGCGGACGCCAGATGGCTACCGGTTTCCCGTGGAGGACTATCTCGAACACGGGGGCACGCGCTTCGCGGTGCGGTGTGAGGCGGAGCGTTATCTCGCGTTGTCCGAGTCGATCGATCTGCATCGGGTCAACCCCGCCGAGATCACGACGCCGATCACGCTCTTCGGTGTGGAAGGGGATCAACTCGTCCCGCTCTGGCAAGTACACGAGCTCTTTGGCCAGCTCGCTGGTCCCGGGCGCGTGGTGGAAATCGCGTCACGATTCGGACACGATGCCTTTCTCAAGGAAGTCAGCGCTGTTTCCGATTTGATCTCCTCTGCATTGGACCGGGGGGCGCATCATGCCGCGTGAGAGGCAGTCCTCCGCCACACGTGCGGTCCGTGCCGGAATTGCGACCGACCGCCAGTGCGGTGCAGTCGTCCCACCGA
The DNA here is from genome assembly GCA_024641735.1 of Gemmatimonadota bacterium. Taxonomy (GTDB): domain Bacteria; phylum Gemmatimonadota; class Gemmatimonadetes; order Gemmatimonadales; family GWC2-71-9; genus Palsa-1233. The sequence continues at coordinate 6,672 of JAHECN010000002.1, forward strand.
TCTACCTGACGTCGACGTTCGCGTTCCCTGCCTTCGGCGTGAAGGGACGGTACGACTACTCCCGATCCGGCAACCCGACGCGAGATCAACTCGCCGAGGCTATTGCCGAACTGGAAGGTGGTGCGGCCGCTGTGATCACCGCGTCCGGCATGGCGGCGGTCACGCTCGTGCTGCAATTGGTCCAGCCGGGTCAACTGGTCGTTGCGACGCACGACTGCTATGGCGGGACGCATCGACTCCTGACACACCTCGCCCGGCGCGGGCATTTCGAGGTGGCGTTTGTTGATTTCGCAGATCCCCTCGCGTGGCACGCCGCGTTGGTACGCCGTCCTCGGCTCGTGTGGGTCGAGACGCCGAGTAACCCGTTGCTTCGGATTACCGATGTGCGCGCCGCCGCGGCGTCGGCGCATGCCGTTGGTGCCCTCTGCGTGGTCGACAACACCTTTCTCTCGCCGGCGCTCCAGCAGCCGATCGCGCTCGGCGCAGACATCGTGGTCCATTCCACGACGAAGTACCTCAACGGCCATAGTGACGTGGTCGGTGGCGCGGTGGTCGCAGCCGAACAGGCCCTCGCAGAGGAGTTGGGGTGGTGGGGGAATTGCCTGGGCCTGACTGGGGCGCCGTTCGATGCATTCCTGACGCTCCGGGGGATCCGGACATTGCACGCCAGGATGCGCCTGCATGAGGAGAATGCTCACGAGGTCGCGACTGCGCTGTCGGCGCATCCGTTGGTAGCCGAGGTCCACTATCCTGGGCTCCCATCCCATCCGGGACACGGGCTGGCACGCCGGCAGCAACAGGGATTCGGGGCGATGGTCTCGTTCGAAGTACGGGGCGGGATGCGGGCGGTGGAGGATGTCGCCACTGGCCTCGAGCTGTTCACGCTCGCGGAATCGCTCGGGGGCGTTGAGAGCCTGATCGCGCATCCCGCCACGATGACCCATGCCGCGATGGACCCTGAGGCGAGGCGCGTGGCTGGCATTCGCGACTCGCTCCTGCGACTGTCTGTCGGGATCGAAGCGGCAGACGACCTCGTCCGGGATCTCCTCCGGGCCCTCGATGGCGTGGCGGGACGATGCGGCCTCGCGGAGGTCTCGGCGGCCCATGCGGGCTAGTATTCGGAACCTCAACGGAGCCTTCCCATGCGACTGACCTATTCCTCACTGCTGGCGCTGCTGGCGGTTTCCGCCTGTGCGCCGGGCGCGGCCACACCCGATCCCGCCCTCCTCGATGGCATCGCCCGGCGGTACGTCGTGCTCGCCCTCCAGCTCGGTCACCATGACCCGAGTTATGTCGATGCGTGGTATGGGCCAGATTCGTTGAAGGTGCTCGCGGATCGGGATACGCTCCCGGTGATGACGATCGCTGCCTCAGCAGACTCGCTCGTCGGCATCCTCGGGACGGCGACGCCGGCCTACGCCGACAGCCTCGTCGTGATGCGGCACCGCTATCTCCGAACCCAGTTGCAATCGCTCTCCGCACGGGCGGCGATGGTGAATGGCCAGAAGTTCAACTTCGATGAAGAGGCCCAACGCCTCTATGGCGCGACGCCACCGACCTTCTCTGATGCCCATTTCGATTCGTTGGTGGCCCGGTTGGATCTCTTGCTGCCCGGGAACGGTCCGCTCATCGAACGGTACACACGCTTCCGGGCAGGTGTCATGATTCCGGCGGAGTTGGTGGACACCGTCTTCAAGGTGGCAATCGCCGCATGCCGCACACGCACGCTGGCCTATGCCTCGCTCCCCGCGGGTGAGGGGTTTGCGCTGGAGTATGTGAAGGGCACCCCTTGGAGCGGCTATAACTGGTACAAGGGGAAGGCACAGTCGTTGATTCAGGTCAATCTCGATTTTCCGATCGCTGTGGAACGCGCGGTCGACTTGGCGTGCCACGAGGGGTACCCGGGACACCATGTGTACAACAGCCGGCTCGAGGAAGCACTCGTCAACGGGCGCGGTTGGGTCGAGTTTTCCGTCTATCCCCTCTTCTCACCCCAGTCGCTGATTGCGGAAGGGAGCGCCAACTTCGGCATCGACATGGCATTCCCCGGCGAAGAACGCACCGCATTCGAGCGCGACTCGCTCTTTCCGCTGGCGGGGCTCGACCCAGCGTTGGCGGAACAGAACTCCGCCGTGCGCGTCGTGATGGAAGAATTGAACTACGGCCGCAACGAGGTCGCTCGCCGGTATCTGGACGGAGTGATTGATTCAACGGCGGCAATCGGCCTGATCGAACGGTGGTGGCTGCAGACTCCCGCGGCCGCGGCGAAGACGCTCCGGTTCATCCAGGTCAATCGCAGCTATGTGATCAACTACAACCTGGGACGAGATCTTGTCGCCGCGTGGGTCGAGCGGGAGGGTGGGGCGGACCGCGCGGCGCGGTGGCGCGCGTTCAATGCGTTGCTCTCCTCACCACGACTCCCCGCCGACCTGCAGTGACGTCACCGGCCGGCGCGCAAACTAGTGCGCGTCGGCCGCCGTCAGAAAACGACGCAGCGCGGCGATGTAGGCATCCGGCTTGTCCTGCATCGCCATGTGTCCCGCGCCCGGGATCACGACGACCTCGGCGCGCGGCAACTCGCCGGCAATGGCCTGAGCCTCGGGCGGCGGGACTTCGTCATGCTCGCCGACGATGACGAGGGTGCGGAGCACAATCTCATGCAATCGATCGAAGCGATTGAACGCGGTAAGCGTGCCGGTCGCCCGGAACTCGCTCTTGCCCCAGAGGTACTGGTAGACCTGCCAGTTCGTGTCGCCGCCCACCGCACAGCGCTGTTGCACCACAAAGGGCGTCTCCTCTCGCTGGACAAACGTCCGGTGAAAGCGACTGACGATCTGCTGATATCCCGCGGCGTCCGTGGCGTCGCGATCCTCGAAGCGCCGAGCGACCTCTCGGGCCTCCCCAGGCATGGTGCCGAGGAGTGAGTCCGTCACATGCAACCAACGCGGTGTGCTGACGAGTGGTCCCGCGAGGGTGAGGGAGGCAATCCCTTCGCTTCCGTGTGTCAGCAGGTATTCGATCGCAAGCGCGGCGCCCCACGAGTGACCATACAGGTGGACCTGCGGCAGGCCCAGCGCGCGCCGCAGCGAGTCCAAGTCGCTCACGAAGTTCGGCAGGTTCCACGACGCGGTGTCGGTGGCGATGGAGGACCGGCCACTGCCGCGTTGATCGTAAAAGATGACTGGCCGATCACGGCCGATCGCTTCGAGGGTGGCGAGCTCACAGCTGCGACCGCCGGGGCCGCCGTGGATCACCAAGAGTGGCGTGCCGCTCCCCGTCCCAACAACGCGATAGTGCAATTGGGCGGTCGGCACGACGACCAATCCCTCGCGGACGGTCGCTGTCGAGTCACTGCAACCCAGCGCGAGGAACGCGAGCACCAGCGGATGCCACTTCATTCTGCCTCCGCGGCGAGCAATTCCAGCGCTTCCCAACGGGTCGTCAAGGTGGCGATCTCCTGGTCGACGGCCGCGAGATCTGCCTTGGCCTTCGCCGCCGCCGCTCCATCGCGGAGCAGGGCCGGATCACTCAATGCCTCGAAGAGTGCAACGCGCCGTCGTTCCGCGCGGTCGATTCGATCTGGCAACCCGGTCAGCTCCGTCGCTTCCTTGTGGCTGAGGCGCTTCTTGGGCTTCGGCTTGGGAGCCGTTGGCCCCTTGGACTTCGTGGGCGCGGGGGCACGTTGCGCGAGAATCGCGGCCGCGCGGTGCCGCGCCCAATCCGAATAGCCCCCAACGTACTCCCCGATGCGTCCGCCACCTTCCATCACCAGGGTGCTGGTCACGACATTGTCGAGGAAGGTCCGGTCGTGGCTCACCACCAACAGCGTCGCCTTGAGGTCGAGGAGCAGTTCTTCCAACAGGTCGAGCGTTTCGATGTCGAGATCGTTCGTCGGTTCGTCCAGTACCAGCACGTTGAAGCGGCGCGTGAAGAGTCGCGCCAACAGCAGGCGATTCCGTTCACCGCCCGAGAGCACCTTGATCGGGGTGCGTGCCCGGTCTGGCGAAAAGAGGAAGTCCTGCAGATAGCCGAGGACGTGTTTGCGCATCCCGTTGATCTCGATGAACTCCGTCCCATCACCGATGCTCTGGACCACCGTCTGTTCGGGGTCGAGCTGTTCGCGCAATTGGTCGAAGTAGGCGACTTCCAGGTTGGTGCCGTGTCGCACCGTCCCGGTATCCGGCTCGAGTGTCCCGAGCAACAGCCGCAGCAGCGTCGTCTTGCCGGAGCCATTGGGGCCGATCAAGCCGATGCGGTCGCCGCGCGCGATGGTCGTCGTCAGGTCGCGCACGATCGGACGATCGCCATACGCGAAGCTGACGTCCTTTGCCTCGAGCACCAGCTTGCCGGAGCGTTCGGCTTCCTGCGCCTGCAGGCGCACGGTCCCAACCCGTTCGCGACGGGCGCTGCGCTCCAGCCGGAGTGCCTCCAAGGCGCGCACCCGACCTTCGTTGCGCGTCCGTCGTGCTTGAATACCCGTGCGGATCCATACTTCCTCACGCGCGAGCTTCTTGTCGAACTCGGCCCACTCTTTCTGCTGCGAGGCGAGCGCGGCTTCCTTCCGTTCGAGATACGTATCGTATCCCGTGCCCCAGTCGATCAACTGCCCGCGGTCGAGGTCCACGATCCGCGTGGCAACCCGCCGCAGGAAAGTCCGGTCGTGGGTCACAAAGACCAGCGTCGTGCCTCGGGCGATCAGAAACTCTTCGAGCCACTCGACCGCTTCGACATCGAGGTGGTTGGTCGGCTCGTCGAGCAACAGCACGTCCGGCTCGCGCACCAGTGCACGGGCAAGCAGCGCTTGCCGCTTCCGCCCACCGGATGCCTCGGCAAACGGCGCTTCGGGGTCCAGCGCGAGATGCTCCAGCACTGTCTCCACGCGACTCTTGATCTGCCATGCGTTGGCGGCGTCGAGCGCGTGATGCAGGCGGTCCAGTTCGGCGAGGGCGGCGTCGCTGTGGTCGGTCACGACGCGATGACTCGCGTGGTGATAGTCGGCGAGGAGTTGCCCCTCGCGGCCGAGACCTTCCGCCACGATGTCGTACATGGTCCCCGCCACGTCGCCGGGCACCTCTTGTTCGAGCCGTGTGACGGTCACGCCGGTCTGGCGCACGAGCTCGCCGCTGTCTGGCTGCAGGGAACCATCCAGCAACTTCATGACGGTGCTCTTGCCCGCGCCGTTGCGGCCGAGGAGACAGACACGCTCCCCCCGCTCGATGACGAGGTTGGCGTCATCGAGAAGGCGGGGGCCGCCGAAAGTGAGCGATACGTCCTGCAGGGCCAGCAATGCCATCAGCGACCAACACCTGGGCTCAGCGTGAGCGCGTGCGCCATCGCGGCGCGTTGCGGAGCAGGAAGGTAGCGGAGTGGCCCCCCAAGGGCGGTGGTCGGGCGGCTACTGGGGAAGCGAGCTGGTTGCCCTAGGTTCTCCATTCAGCCAGACGCCAAGCGAGAGCGTGCGCTCCCGGGCGGTGTTCTTCCCGGACACGCCACCGTAGTAGCCCGCCTGCAACCCGACGCCCTTCGATACCCGGAAGACCGCTGAGCCTCCCAGTTTGGTAGCGCTGTACGCCAAGCCGCCATCCTGAAACGCGGCGACATTGAACGCCTGCGCCATGATGAGGAGACGTGGCGCGGCGTCGAGGCCCACCGTGAGATCGTAGCGAATCTCTCTCGCGCCGGTGCGCCAGACCGATCCTCCCGCGGCGGCGGACAGGAAGCCGCGACGCCCGAGAGCTCCAAAGCCGGTGCCATAGAGCAGTCGGAGGTCGGTGTCGCTGCTGACCGGGCCCAGAACCGGACGGGCCTTCGTGTCATAGAGCAGGGGTAGGTCCACGCGTCCCTGAATGGAGACGATGCCACCGCGTCCTTGGGCGATCCGCTTCATCACGAAGAGGCCCGTGGCGCCAAAGCCCGTGGTCACCTGTGAGGTCCCGTTGCGCTTGTCTTCAAGGCGCGCAAATCCCTGTCCCATCCCGATGCTCAGGCCGTCGGCCAAGCCGTAGATCGCGTACATCCCCCAATCCAACTTCTCGAGTGCATTCTCCGTCGCGCCCGGCCCGCTCGAGAAGCGATCCGGGAAGCGCCCCGAGTTGAACCCATGCGACATGAACCAGCCGCCGGGCTGCACGGTCCATTGCGCCGCGAGCGACGCAGGAAGCAGCAGGAGGAGAAGAAACGTCTTCATCGCAGCAGTCCTCGAGCAGGAGGGGCAATCGCGGCACTGAACCGGACGGGGAGTCGTGGGGCGTTCGGAAGGCGATAGAGCGTGTATCCGCTCCAGCTCCAGTCTTCCACGAACCCGGCCGGTGGGTGTCGCGCCGCATCGAGGCTCAACCCGTCCGCATCTTCCGTGACCAACACGTACTGGACTGCCTCGCGCGGCATGCCGACCGCGAGATCAAAGCCGATGTCCCGCGTCGTGAGATACGCATCGAGCGAAGGGACCCATTTCAGCAGCCCGTCGGCACGCCGATCGTCGACCAGGATGCTCCGCGGTGGCGCAACCGCCAGCGCCTGCGCGACGGCACGGTCTCGACGGTCGGCATCACTCGGTGTCGGCAGTGGGATGAACCACCAGGAGGCCACTGCCTGTCCAGCGGCGAGGACGACGAGGGACCAACGCTGGAGCCGCGATACATCGCGTGGGAGTGCCACGATCGCGACCAGCATCAGCAGCGTCGCCGCGAACGCGAGCGAGAAATGCCATCCGGTTTGTGTTGCGGCGGCGAGGAGCAGGAACGGCAAGAGCATTCCCGCCGTCGTCGCCTTCGGACGGACGAGCGCCGCCGCGGAGACCACCAAGTACGGAATGGTCCAGCGAAGAAGTTCGAGGATCGCCGGTGAGTCGCGTTCCCACGGCGTGAAGGGGAATGCCACGCGGCCTGTGAACACCCACGAGAGATAGGCCCACGTGACGGTCGCGGCGAATCCCGGGAACACCAGCAATACCATCTGCGAGGCAAACGGCGGGATCTGCAAGCGCGGAAAAAGTACGGGCAGGATCGCGCCGGCAATCAGCGCCAAGCCGAGACCGAGCGGAGAGCTGTAGAAGGCGAGTCCGAGCCAGAGGCCGGTGTACAGTCCGTGAATCGTGCGCCGCGTGGACCACCAACGGCGGTAATGCCGCCAGCCGACAAAGAGTGCCGCCAGTCCGAGCGCCTCGTTGAAATTGCCGGCCGTGAAGTGGAGGCCGAGGGGCGTCCAGAGGATGGCGAGCAACAGGAGATATGGCAGAATGGTACGTCGCGAGGTGCACTCGTCGACGACGTACCACGCCAGTCCCATGAGACCGAATGCACCGAGCGCGACGGCCCAGTAGTCGGTTGGCGAGGGCAACAGGAGCAGGAAGGGGAGCGGCGGGTACTCGAATCCCAACAACTCCAACCGACCACGATCCGCGGCGAATAGCACGCGTTGGATGAAGGCGCCGTGCGGATCACTGCGCCATCCCTCCCCGATCAGCAACCACGCGGCGACCGCCGGCGGCAGTGCCGCCAGCAGAGCCAGGGTCGCCCGCACCCACCGCGGCGCGCGCGGCTCAGTGGGTAGCGGCGGCGGGGTGGCGGGTGAGACCATGCGTGGTCTTCTCCCAGTAGTAGGGGCGAGTGAAGAGCTGTCCGAGCGCCTTGTAGGCCGCGATCGAGTGCAGGACCCAGTAGAACGGATTCAGCAAGGAAAAGAGCACCAGTCCGTGCAATCCCCGCCGGAAGACCGCGAACATGTTGATGTAGATCGCCAGGGCATTGCCCAACAGGAGATTGAACAACGAGAGGTACAGAATGATCGGCGGAAAGAGCGGGTCGAGTGCTGTGGTCCGCGTGATGACCCAGCCAATCGTCAGCAGGACGGAGATGGGTTGGAGCAGGAAGATCAACGGCGTGCCGGCGATCAGCAGGGTGAAGCCGAGTGTTTGGCGGAGCCCAGCGCGTCGCACCAATCCCATGGGATCGCGCGAGAAGACCAACGCCGTCTGCATATACCCTTTGATCCAGCGCGAACGCTGCCGAATCCAGTTGCCGACGTTCTTGTTCGCCTCCTCAAAGGTCGTCGAGTTCACGATCCCGACACGGTAGCCGTGCATCGCGGCCCGAATGCCGAGGTCGGCATCTTCGGTGACATTGAATGGGTCCCAGCCCCCGAGATCGCGCAGCACTTTCGTCTTGAAATGATTGCTGGTGCCCCCGAGCGGAATCGGCATGCGCAACTTGTCGAGCCCAGGGAGCAGGTAGTCAAACCAGAACGAATACTCGAGGGTAAACATCCGAGTGAGGAAGTTCTCGCTCGCGTTGTAATAGTTCAGCGCGGCCTGCAGGCAGACCAGTTCGGCTGGCCCACGACGGAAGGCCAACACCGCCTTCTTCAATTGGTCCGACTCGGGTTGATCCTCGGCGTCATAGATCACCAGATACTCACCCAGTGCGAACAGCAGTCCGACGTTGCAGGCCTTCGGCTTGGTCTGGGGTTGCCCTGCCGGCACCACGAGAATGCGGACGTTGGCCCCTGGCGCGGCGGCTTTCGCGGCGGCGAGCGTCGAGGGGTCATCTTCTTCCAGCAAGAGCAGGATGTCGAGCTTGTCTGCTGGATAATCCAGCGCCTTGAGGGAGCGGAGCAGCTGGGGCAATACCGCAGCTTCCCGGTAGGCGGGGACGAGGATGCTGTAGATCGGCAGATCGCGCTCGTCGAGTGCTCGGAGCTCGTCGGCGGTGACCGAGACCGTCGTTTCGGAGGCCGCGCCGCTGATGCCAACCACCGTCCGGAAGATGATGACGGTGAGAAAGAAGATGGTGATCGGGACATTGATCGCCAGAAGGGTCGCGTACGGCGCGGACCAGAGCCCAGCCAGAACCAGGATGATCAACGCGCCGAAGAGCACGTACTGCGGCAATGTGAACACCGTGAAGGCGGATTCGGACTGGTCCCGGAAGTAGAGGCCGTAGATCGAGGCGTCGACGACCTTCCGCCGATTCGCGAGTCCAATCGCCTGGTCGATGTCCCATTCCGTGGTGACGCGAATGTCCAGCGTCCGGCCGGGATACACCACGGCCAAGGTCTCACGTAATTCGGCAGTGGGAGCGTCGGCCACGGCAACGGTGAGCGTCGTGCCGTCGTCGCGCAGTGGCACGGCGCGGAAGCGCATCGTGGCATCGAGCGGGAAGCGTTGCGCCACCGCAGGGACCAGCGCCGTGTCGGTGATCGTGATGAACGGCAGGTTCCAGAGATCCGCCAAGGCCCGACCGAGGTCGAGTCGACGAATGAATCCCAGAATCAACAGCAATCGACCAAGCCGCTCGCCGGTCCGCTCCTGTTGCTGGAGCGCGACGGCGAGCTGTTGCTCAGTGATCAGACCTCGCTGGACGAGGTATTCACCCAGCCGGATCGAGCTCACGCCGCACCACCCTCGGGTAGAACCACACGAGAAGGCCGACGATCAGCAGCCCCGCCAAAATGAAGAGAACCGTGCGATAGCGCGCCCACCAACTGGCAGCGTTTTCGGGGAGTTGCTCCAGCCGCCATCCCGCGTTCGCCAACGTCAGCGATCGTGCTGGGCCATCGACGCCGCGGATCACCAGGTCGCCGCGTGTGCCGAACCAGCCGTAGGGTGCGAGGGTTTCGTCGAGCAACTGGAGCAGCGGGGCACCCTCTGCGCCGGTGTGGTGGAGCAGGAGAATGTCGCGGCCACCGGCAGACCATCCCTGCATCGTCGCATAGGTTGTGCTGGGCGAGAATTCGTCCCAGACCTTGCCGTCACGATCCCGCAGACGGAAGCCATCGGAATGAATTGGCGCCTCAAGGACATCCGCGAGATGACTGGTCCCAATTGCCAGGAGTGGACCGACGGCCTCTCCCGCGTCCCGTGCCACCGCGGGTGCGAGCGGAGTGCGCGTGGTCTGCTGCATCGCGCCGATCGTCTGGGCCGCCAATTCCACGCGGAAGCGATCCATTGGATCGAGTAGCACCGAGAACGCGGGGATGTACGCGGACGGGAAGCGACCGAAGCCCGGAGGGAGGGCATTGGCGCGATCCGTCACAAACGAGGACGAGGGGTCGATCGTCGCAGTGAACACCGCACCACCCAACACGCAGGCACCCTCGCCGAGAACCACCTGGAATCGCACTTCGAGCACATTGTCGCGCAGCAGCAGGTGCGACGGGAGGGGAACCACGACGTCGAGGGACGAGCGTTCAAGGGTTCGGGAGTAGACGAGCGCGCCGTTGAGATGCACACGCAACGATCCGTTGCCAGCCGGCGGCAAGACGGAGTGCTGTACCACGAGCCGGAGCGCCGAGGGGATCGTCGTCCCTCCGAGGTCGGCGAGGGCGAACGGGTATGCGGCACTCATCAGTGTCGCCCCTTCGACGGTGCGACTCGGGAAGCCAAGCGTCTCGAACGTCACCGTCCCGGCACCACCGACCGGAGCATTGTGGTCGAGCGAAGCGGTCGTCCCGCTGAACCCGGGAGCGGCCACGACGGCATCGCCATCGGCGAGCGTGAAGAGCTGCCTGGCATCACGCCGTGCGGCGATCGCGAGCATGGTGCCCGCGGAACTATCCGAGCGCAGGAGTTCCGTGGTCCCGGTCGGCGACCAGACCAGGGCGCGCGCAAAGGGCCCCGGCTCCGTCATCGGTGTGCCAGCCGGCGGAAGAGGGCGAATGAGGAACTTGGTGCTCATGCCGCGATAGCGGCGCCCCATGAACGCGGACGCATCCAGCGCGGCTTGTGCGGCGTCGCGGCTTGGCAGGTCGGCGACGTAGAACGTGACCGATTCGAGCCAGGGCTCGAAGAATCCATTGACCGTCGTGGGCGGCCGCGGTGCACCGCTATAGGTGATCGCGCTCGACGGATCGATGACCGTGCGATAGTACCGCTGCGCCTCGCACACATCCCGGCCCGGCACCATCAGTCCGAGCGTGAGCGTCGCACGCCCATCATCCGCGCGAATCTGCTGCAGCGGAAGCGAGAGCGACGAGGTGGTGTCCGTCAGCGCGCGCTGCGCCAGAATCCGGTCGCGCTGCATCAGCACGAGGGTCGCAGCGGGCATCCCTGGAGTCGGAATGAGGCGCAATTCCAAAGCGGTCGGTGTCAGCCCGCTGTTGACGGGAAGCGTGATTGTGGCCTGGTCAGAAGAGCCATTGAGCGTGAATCCGGATGCGTAGCCGATGTCTTGGAGCGAGAGGGTCAAGGCCGTTGACTCGGTGGTGAGCCAGTCACTGGCAAGCCCACGGGGGCTCGGGCGGTACTCGCCGCTCCCGTTTCCGCCGCTGTCAACGCGTGCTGGCGCCGCTGCGGCAAGCGAATCAACGACTGCTGGGGTCGGAGCCGCCGGTACGTCGACTTGCTCCGTGTCGGGCCCTTGGCCGCACGCTGCGAGGATGGTGAGCCCTGTCATCAGGGTCGCCAAGGGAATCCGCATTGGGTTCATTCGCGTCTGCATCGGTCCTTCCTCCGTTCCGTCATGCGGCCTCAACGACGCCGCCAGATCTCCAGTCCACCCTCAGCAAATCGTCGTTCAAATCGTTCCTGAAAAGCGACCCGGTCCACGATCGCCTCGGTCACCACGTTCGGTTGGGCTCGAGTATCTACGACCACCCAATCCACGACCTCTTCCGGTGTCGCCAAAGCTGCTGGCCCAAGCTCCCACGACCAGCTGTAGATCCGATCGCGCAGCGCGATCCGGCTTCGCGGCGAGATGTTGACCATCTGGTCGACCAGAACCCGCCCCCCGTCGTACTCTGCCGCCAGCCAATCCGACGCGTGTTGCTGGCGCGGATCACCGTCGCGGATTGCCAATCCCTCGCGCAGGGCGCCAATGTGGGCGGTCCCCGCATAGCTCCAGAGGCCGAATTGGGCCACGATCACTGCTCCAAGAGCGAGGAGCGTGCCCCGTTGCCAGATTCCGCCACGCCGGAGGCCTCGGGATGCCACCAGGGCGATCGCGACGGCCACGGCGGGCAGGAGCATCACCCCGTAGCGCAGGTTGGCGACTCCCGGTGGGACGCTCCAGGGAAGGGAGATCGCGCTCTGGCCGCCCCAGAGGGCAAGGATGTTGAACGGCAGGGCGGCGAAGAGGAGAAGTGCCCCAGCAAAGCGCCGGGAGTGTCGCAGGAGTACGAGGATGGCCAGGAGCCCAACAACGGTCAGGAGCATCCCCACCGTCAGCCCGGTCGCGCCGAGGTAGGTGGTCGTGGCCAGCAGGGGATGGCCCTTGGTGGGCAGGAGGCCCTGCGCGGCCAAAGCCGTTTGCTGGCTCTGGGCGGACCACGCACCGCGCTGAAATTCGAGTGCGTCCCCGAAGTAATAGGCGTTGTACCCCAGCCACGCGGCGACCATCGCGGCGCTCGGCCACGCAAACCGCCAGGAAGCCCGGAACCACCCCGTCCTGCGGGCGTGGGCCACCCAGGCCACGACCGGGACCGCGATCACCACGTAGAACCAGCCATCATATCGAGAGCCGACCGCCATCGCTGCCAGCACCCCCGACCACCGGAGGGCACGCGCACTGCCGTCCTCGGCCCAGCGATCAAGCGCCGCGACAGAGGTTGTCATGAACGCCAGGAGCAGCGGCTCCGTCATCCCGGTGGACTGGAGGTAGAGCAGACTGGGGTTCGCGACGACCAGCAGGGTGCCGACCCAGGCAAGCTTGGGATGACCCGTCCGTCGAACCAGGAGATCGTGCACGGCGGCTGCGGTCGCCATGAAGGCGCAAATTCCGAGGATGCCACCGGCGACGCCGTTCCACCACCAGGCGTCAACCATCGTGAACGGAATCATCAGGAGGTGCGGAACGGGGAGCCAGACGGTCCCGAGCATCTGGATGCCGGGGGTCAAGGAGTCGGTGACCCGCCGGGCGATATCAAGGTGCGCCTGCGCGTCCCAAAAGGCGAAGACCACACCCGCTTGATGCGCCCAGATCTGGGCCACGAGGCCGAGCACAAACGCAACGAGGCCGGCCATCATGGCCGGCCTCAATGAGCCGTGTGCCTCCACGGAGTTGGTCGGTTCAGACATCCCGTGCTGCTGCGAGGCGACGCTTCTTCCGCGCGGCCGCGAGTCCGATCAGGCCACTCCCCAGCAGGGTCATCGTGGCGGGCTCGGGAACGACTTCGGTCGGCGGCGAGATGTCGTCGGGGCGAAGAGTAAAGATCGCGTTGTCAAAGTCCCAGTCGCTGTGCTCGTAGCCGACGTCCTCGAATCCGAACGCAAGCAATCCCTGGGTTCCGGGAATGATGCCAACCCCTTGGTTTCCGGCGACACCAGCTGTCCCGAAATATGCCACGTGGGCGAGTTGGTCGTAGTTGCGCGTCGGATCACCGGAGAAGAACCAGAGCCAGTTGTTGTTCATGTTGACCTGCAACCCGAAAATCACTTCCGTGCCGGGCGTCCACGCGAGCGTGTAGGTCTGCGGTGCCGTCGGGGTCGGGAGGTCGAGATAGGGGTTGGTGTACGCGCCATAATTCTTCGTGAACATCGCCGTCCCGCCGGAGCAACTGCCGCCAGCCCACGCAAAGCAGGTTCCGCCCGATGCATTGGCCGAGAATTCAGCCGCCGTGAAGGCCCATACCGTGTGCCCATAGACGGTCGTGTTCTCCCACCCGAAGTAGGAGACGAAGAGGGAGCTCCCAGCGGCGAGAATCGGACTGCTCATTCCGAAGGTTGGTCCGAACAGTTTGGGATGGTCAGCGCGCAACGGGCCAGCCAGCGTCAGCAGCGCCACGAAGGCGAGCGAGATTCGGGTTGTCATGGTACGCATAAGAGCCTCGGTCATCGGCACCGGAATGGCACCGCCCCCGTCCAAGGAGCAAGGGGGAGGCCAAGCCCGCGGAGACCGTGGCAAAGTGTTGATATTGCACGTCTTGCGCAACAGGTGTTGCCTCAAGGCAACCGCTCAAATACGCAAAGTGCGGTAGGGGGTCATCAGTTTTCGGTTGTTTTGTGGCGTAGCTGCAACAAGCGCGACGCTATTTCCCATCAGCCGAGGCGTCCAGAACACGGCGGACTGCATCGATGTCTGGCGTGATGCGGATCGGGCGATTCGCCCACGCTGGTGGGGGCTCCATCTCCTGGTGCATCAGCTTCAGGACCCCGGAGTCCTTCAGTACGTGCCCCGTCAGGACCCCAACCACCTGATCTCCTGGGCGAATGACCCCCTGCTCCCTGAGCTTCCTGACGCCAGCGACGGTGGCGGCACTGGCCGGTTCACATCCGACGCCTGCCCGGTCGATCACCGCCTTTGCCTCCAGGATTTCGGCATCGGTCACGGAGCAGACCACCCCATCGGTCGCCCGGATGGCCCGGACACCGCGTTCGTAGCTGGCCGGTGCGCCGATCTTGATGGCGGTCGCCACCGTCTCGGCGGCCATCGGCTCCAGATGATCAAAGCCACGAGCGAAGGCCCGGGCGAAAGGCGACGCCCCCTCCGCCTGAATCGCCGCGAGGCGTGGGAGTCGTGAGATCAATCCCCACGCGTGTGCTTCCGCGAGCGCTTTCCCGAAGGCCGAGGTGTTTCCGAGATTCCCGGCCGGAAAGACAACCCAGTCCGGGACGGTCCAGTCTAGTTGCATCAGCATCTCGAGGACGATCGTCTTTTGTCCCTCGAGTCGGAACGGATTGATCGAATTGAGCAGGTAGATCCCCAGCGCGTCGCTCGCCTCCTCGACCAAGCGCAGGCAGGCGTCGAAGTCACCCGGCACCAGCAAGGTTCGCGCGCCGTAGGCGAGTGACTGGGTCAGCTTGCCGATCGCGATCTGTCCTTCCGGAACAAAGACCAGCGCGGGGAGCCCGGCCTGTGCAGCGTAGGACGCAAGTGAGGCGGACGTGTTTCCGGTCGAGGCACACGCCACCGCGCGCGCGCCAATGCGCGCAGCTTGGGTCACGCCGACCGTCATGCCGCGGTCCTTGAAGGAGCCGGTCGGGTTGTGCCCCTCGTGCTTGAGCAGCAGGGAATCGATATCTGCCCACGCACTGATCGCGGGACGAGAGAGCAGGGGGGTATTGCCTTCTGGGTGTGTGACGGCGGTCGCCGTGGCGGTCGGCAGCACGATCTCCCCGAAGCGCCACACCCCGGAGGAGTGCCTATTGTCGGCGGTCCCGAATCGCGCGCGCAGTTCGGTGGGTGTCCCAACGGGTGGCGTATGGACGATCGCCAGCAAGCCGCCGCATTCCCGACAACGCGGCGACGCGTCGCGTTCATCGAACTCTGCGCCACAGGCGTCACAGCGCTGCCAACTCTTGCGTTCCGTGGTCACACTTCCCTCGCCCCGTGATGGTCGACTCGCGCGATGCGTCCCTGACTCGGCATTCCCGCCTCGGTATAGGCCGCGGTCATGGCAGCGAGGACCCGCGCCCCAATCGCATCGTCCTCCACCAGTGCAAACGCCGTCGGTCCGGCGCCACTGATGGAGCCACCTAGGGCGCCTGCGGCCAGTGCCGCGTCCTGGGCCTCTGCAAAGCCCGGGAGCAGCGGTGCCCGCGCCGGTTCCGCGATGCGATCAGAAATGCCACGCCCCAGCAGTGCCAGATCGCCGAGACACGCGCCGGCCACCATGGCCGCAACATGCGCCGCCTGATGGAGTGCGATCTCTCGGGAGACGACGTCAGGGAGCACCGCGCGCGCATCGCGTGTCTTCATCTGTTGCGCTGGGTGGACCAATACGACGCGAAGGTGATCCGGGATCGGCAACCGAATGACGTCCATCGGTTCCACGCTTCGAACCAAAACCAAGCCACCAAGCAGTGACGGTGCGAGGTTGTCCGCGTGTCGTCCCGCCACGGTGGCCTCGGCCTCCATCGCGCACTCGAGCAACGCCGCGGTGTCGAGCGCGGCCTTGGCGAGGAGGTTGGCGGCCACGGCGCCGGCGACGGCAGAGGCAGCGCTCCCGCCCTGTCCCCCGGACAGCGGCAGTCCCTTCTCGATCCGGAGTGCAATCCCGCGCGCGATCCCTGCGCGGCGCAGGACGGCCGCCGCGGCGATCGCGGCCGTGTTGCGACTCGGGTCGGTCGGGAGCTCCGGATGTCCGGCGTCGAGAACCACGAGCGCGCCACCAGTATGCCACTCGGCGTGCACCGTATCCCCGCGCCCTGCGATGGCGAGGCCAAGGATGTCGAGCCCTGGTCCGACATTCCCGACAGATCCGGGTGCGAAGACCGAGACATGGTTGGCGCTCATCCGGCGAGGGCTCGCAAGTCCGCCAGGACCCCGGTGGCCGTGACGGCCGGTCCGGCACCCGGGCCTGTGATGATGAGTGGCGAGTCATGGTACCGATCGGAGGTGATGACCATCTGATTGGCCGCTCCCTGCAATTGTCCGAGCGAGGAGGCACGCGGGACCGCGCGCAACCCGACTTCAATCGTACGCGGCGTGACCGTGGCGACATAGCGCAGCACGCAGTCATCGCGGCGCGCGGTCGCGACGCGCGCGGCCCACCAGTCGTCGTCGCGATCGAGTCCGGCAAGCCACTTCTCGACGCTCAGTGATGTCCCACGCCGCACCAGCGATTCAGGCGCGAGGGTGTCGAATTCTCGCGTCTGTCCAAGGAGCCGCGCCAGAATCAGTGCCTTCCGCGCGACGTCCATCCCACTCAAGTCGTCACGAGGGTCCGGTTCGGTGTAGCCGCGGGCCAGCGCGTCGCGCACTGCTGCGGAGAACGGCGTGCCCCCTTCGAGTGCACTCATCACGACACCCAGTGTGCCGGAAAGGCACCCTTCAATGCGCCGGACCGTGTCATCGGTGCCGGTCAATTGCTCGATCGCGGCGATCGTCGGCAAGCCAGCTCCGACGGTCGCCTCGAATCGCAGGGCACCGCCGCGCGCCGCGATCGCGTCCTTGAGCGCGGCGACGTCACGCATCGGCGCGGCGAGGGGCTTCTTGTTGGCCAGTACCACATCGAACCCGGCGTCGGCGGCGACGCGGAGCAGGGCCGTCGTGTCATCCGCGGTGACGTCGGCGATAATGGGCCGAACGAGCGCACGCTGCGTCAGGTCGTTCAGAATTTCGCGTGGCGTTCCGGTGCGCGCCCCAGGAAGCTCATGGATCGGCGTGCCGGCACGCTTCGCCGCGGCGATGGCGATCAGCTCATCACGGGTCAGTCCTTCCGGCGCGATGCGGGCCCCGCGGCGATCGACCACGGCGACTATGCGCAATCGTGCGAAACGATCGGCGTGCTGGGCGAGCAGGTCCAGGACGGCACAGCCGATCGTTCCGGCGCCAAGGAGGACGACGTCGCGGCCGGCACTTCGGCGTGGGCGACCTCCCCCCTGTTTGCCAAGCTGGAAGGTGTCGTGGATGGCACGCAACGCCCTCGAGATGGATCGTTCGTCGATGGCGATCGAGATGTTGCGCTCGCTCGAGCCCTGAGCGATCGCGATGACGTTGACGGCACTGTCCGCAAGCGCGTCGAAGACACGTGCCGCGATGCCGGGGTGACCCGCCATCTGATCACCGACCACCGCGATGATGGCGATGCGGCCTCGGACTTCCACGCCGTTGATCTCGCCATGCCGAATCTCATGCTTGAAGGCGCGGCGCAGTGCCTGCACGGCGTCGGACGACGTCGAGGCTGGCACCGTGATGTCGATGGTGTATTCGGATGAGGCCTGCGCGATCATCGAGATCGAGATATTGGCATCTTGCAGCGCCTCGAACATCCGTGCCGCGATCCCCGGGACGCCGAGCATGCCGGAGCCGGAGATGGTGAGGAGCGCCTGATCCTGCACCGCTGACAGGGCGCGGACCGGGGAGCGGTCGGCGTCACGCCGTGGAGAGATCTCGGTGCCGGCGGCCTCCGGGTCCGCGAACGGGCGCACGAAGAGTGGAATCCGCCGACCGATCAGCGGGAGCAGCGCGCGCGGGTGCAACACCTTGGCACCGTAGTAGGCGAGTTCCGCAGCTTCCTCGAGATGCACGTGCGGCAACAGTCTCGCGTCGGGCACGACGCGCGGATCCGCGGTCAGCAGACCAGGGACATCCTTCCAGAGTGTGATAGCCTGTGCCTCAAGCACGCGGCCAAGCAAGGTCGCCGTGAGATCCGAACCGCCGCGACCGAGTGTGGTGGTCCCATCATCGAATGCGCGGCCGAGGAATCCAGGTACGACCGGCGTGACGCCTCGGGCGAGCAGCGGCGTGAGCGCGCGTCGCGCGGCGCGGCGCGTCCCATCCATGTTGGGCACGGCGCTGCCATACGGGCCGTCGGTGAGAATCACATCGTTCGGGTCAATGCAGCGCGCGTCGTGGTCCGCGGCGATCAACGCGGCCGTCATCATGAGTGCCGAAAGTCGTTCGCCTCGCGCCAGGATGTGATCACGGACGCGCGGTGAGGCTTCGCGCAGCACGGCGAGCGAACGCGCCAACGCCACGAGCTCATCAGAGGCTGTCGCGATGGCTTCCGCCGTTGGCCCGCGATCCTTTCGGGGCAGTAGCGCGTCGAGCACGCTCGCGTGTCGTGCGCGGAAGGTCTCCGCAAGGGCGGTTGCCGCTTCGGCGTCGCCCCGTGTGGCACTTTCGACAATTCCGAGCAAAAGGTCGGTAATTCCGGCCAGCGCAGACACGACAACGACCCGCGGCGCGGGTTGGCTTGCGATAATCGTGACCGCACGGCGGATCGCCGCTGCATCGGCGACCGAAGCGCCGCCGAATTTGTGGATGCTGGGGCGGGGGTGGCGAGTGGGCATGAGCCAATCCTGTCAGCCCCTGCGTTGAAAGTCCACCGAACTGCGGATAGCTTGGCTGAGCGTGAGATCCTGAATTCGGTGCAGATCGGTCGTTGTGATGCTCACGCCGTCCCCCGCAGAGGATCGTGCCTACGATGCGCATTGGAGTCCTGAAGGAGCTGGCCCCCCGCGAGTCCCGCGTCGCCCTCACGCCAGACGCCGTGACCAAGTTGGTGAAGGCCGGAGCCACAATTGTGGTCGAGCAGGGCGCGGGTCTCCGCGCCCATTTCGACGATGCCGACTATCGCGCCGCTGGCGCGGAGATCGGCGATACCACGGCCGCGAAAGCGGTCGACCTGATCTGTGCCGTGCAGTGCCCAGATCCCACCTCCCTTGCCACCTGCCCAGATGGCGCGACGCTGGTCGCCCTCACCGGCAGTGGCGGTGAGCCCGCGCTCGCTGCCTGTGCGACCCATCGCATCAACCTCTTGGCCCTCGAGCGCGTCCCGCGCATCTCGCGGGCGCAGTCGATGGACATTCTCTCCTCCCAGGCCACCGTGGCCGGGTACAAGGCGGTGCTCGTCGGCGCGTCCGAGTCGGCGCGCTTTCTTCCGATGCTCACGACAGCCGCGGGTTCGTTGACGCCGGCCAAGACGTTGGTGCTCGGTGCAGGCGTCGCCGGCCTGATGGCCATTGCGACGGCACGTCGACTCGGCGCCATCGTGACCGGCTTCGACATCCGTGCGGCCGCGGCAGAACAGGTCCTCTCGCTTGGCGCCAAGTTCCTTGCGCCCGAGGCCGTCGCCGGGGATTCCGAGACGGCTGGCGGGTATGCCAAGGAACTTGCCGAGGAGCAGCAGAAGAAGGTGCTCGAGGCCGTCGGTGGTGCCGTCGCGCAGTCCGACCTCGTGATCTCCACCGCCGCGATTCCCGGCCGTCCCGCCCCTCGCCTGATCACACGGGAAATGGTCGAGAGCATGAAGCCGGGGTCGGTGATCGTCGACGTGTCCGCCGAAACCGGTGGAAACTGCGAGCTCACGGTGCCCGGCGAGACCGTTGTCCATCAGGGCGTCACGATCATCGGCCCGCTGAATTTGGCGAGTACGTTGCCGTTGCACGCGTCACAGATGTTCTCGCGCAATGTGCAGACGCTGATCGAGCACCTTCGGAAAGACGGAGAACTGGTGCTCGACATGGAGGATGAGATCACCGGGGCCATGTGTCTGGTCTACCAAGGCGCACGGCGCCATCAGGGGGGAGCATGAGCGAAGGCATCATGATCGGAATCGTGGTCTTCACCTTGGCCACTTTCCTCGGTATCGAACTCATTCAACGCGTACCACCCACGCTCCACACGCCCTTGATGTCTGGATCGAACGCGATCTCGGGGATCACCGTCGTCGGCGCACTGGTCGTCGCGGGCGGCGGATACGGCTGGATCTCCACGGTCTTCGGGGTCGGTGCTGTGGCACTCGCCATGATGAACGTCGTCGGCGGCTACGCCGTGACCAATCGCATGCTGCAGATGTTCAAAAAGGATGAGGTGGCCAAGTGATCGCCCTGCCACACAGTGTCGCCGAAATCGGCTATCTGGTTGCCTCCGGCTGCTTCATCGTCGGATTGAAGCGCCTCGGTTCTCCGGCGACCGCCGTCTCAGGCAATCAACTCTCTGCCTGGGGGATGGCAATTGCAATCGTGGTCACCCTCCTGGCCGGCAACATCCTCGAATGGTGGCAGATCGGGCTCGGCCTCGTCCTCGGTGGCGGAATCGGACTCTGGATGGCGAAGACAGTCCAGATGACCGGGATGCCCCAGATGGTCGCGATCCTGAACGGCTTTGGTGGCGCTTCTTCCCTGCTGGTTGGTGGCGCAGAATTCCTCAAGGCAGAGCTGGCCAATCAGGTCATCCCGACTGAGACCGGCATCGTCATCCAACTCTCGCTCCTCATTGGCGCAGTGACGCTTACGGGTTCCGTGATCGCCTGGGCCAAGCTGCAAGAGGTGATGTCGGGACAGGCCATCACGTATCCCCTCCAGAAGGCCATCAACGCGCTGCTCTTCGTCGCCATCACGGGGCTGGCCACCTATCAGATCACCACACCGGACGCGCATCTGGCGCCGTTCTACGCCGTGATTGGCCTGTCGTTGGTGCTCGGCGTGCTGTTGGTGATCCCCATCGGTGGCGCCGACATGCCCGTGGTCATCGCCTTGCTGAATTCCTACTCCGGTGTTGCCGCGGCGATGACGGGATTTGTCATCAACAACCACGTCCTGATCATCGCGGGCGCATTGGTCGGCTCGTCGGGAATCATCCTGACGCGGATCATGTGCAAGGCAATGAATCGCTCGTTGGCGAATGTGCTCTTCGGCGCCTTCGGAGCGAACGCGGGCGCCCTGCCCGGCGGAAAGAGCGCTGCCGGACTGACGGTGCGGACGGTGTCGCCCGAGGACGCCGCGATTCAGCTGGCCTACGCCCAGAGCGTGATCGTGGTCCCCGGGTATGGTCTGGCGGTCGCTCAGGCACAGCACGTGGTGCGTGAGCTCGCCGAGCTGATCGAGAAGAACGGGGGCGAGGTGAAGTACGCCATTCACCCGGTGGCGGGTCGGATGCCCGGGCACATGAACGTGCTGCTCGCCGAATCGAACGTGCCGTACGACCGACTCTACGACATGGACGAGATCAACCCGCAGTTCGATACCTGTGACGTGGCGCTAGTCATCGGGGCCAATGACGTGGTCAACCCGGCGGCCCGGAGCGATCCGGCCTCTCCGATCTACGGGATGCCGATTCTCGACGTCGACCGGGCGCGCAGCATCATTGTCATGAAGCGCGGGATGAGCGCGGGCTTCGCGGGGATCGAGAACGAGCTCTTCTACCACCCGAAGACCACGATGCTCTTCGGGGATGCCAAGGCCTCCCTGACCAAGCTCGTCTCGGAGATCAAAGCACTGTAGGACCTTCCGAAGGGGGGGGTGTAACGATTTTGGCGCTCCGGGCGTCTCCTAGGCATGGAGATGTCCGGAGCGTCGGGCGTCTGGGGGGGTGTCGTGGTCGCCCCGAAAGTGGTTGGCCCCGTCTGATGGGGTTTCACGGAGACCGACGTCCGTCAACCGCATGTTTCACATGATGTTATGCCACGAATTGCGGAAAATGGCACTGCGCGTTATTTTTCCGTGTTTGCTGATTGTTTTGTCTGGTCGGGCGGCACTACGATAGTGTGCTGGCGCGCCGGACTGTTTGCAATAGGAGTCTGATGTGACGATTCGTGCCCGCGGGAAGCGGCGCTCCCTCCGCCCCGCGCAGATTGCTCGGGCGGTGGATGAAGGACGTGAGAGCCTCGATCTGTACCTCGACGAGATCTCACGGGTGCCACTGCTGAACCGTGAGGAAGAGATGGCGTTGGCTCGCATGGCGTTTCAGGGCGATGTGCTCGCCCAGGAGCGGCTCGCGCGGCACAACGTGCGGTTCGTGGTGTCCGTTGCCAAGAAGTTCCAGAATCGTGGCGTGCCGCTGGTCGACCTGATCGGCGAGGGCAACCTCGGCCTGATGACGGCGGCTCGCAAGTTCGATCCGGATCGCGGCGTGAAGTTCATTTCCTACGCCGTCTGGTGGATCCGTCAGGCCGTTCAGGCTGCCATTGCGCGCCACGGACGTCCGGTGCGTGTTCCCCTGAACCGGACGGCGGACCTGTCCCGCCTCGGCAAGACGACCACGCTCCTCAAGGAGAAGCTGGGTCGGATGCCGACAACGGAAGAGCTCGCGCGTGCGACTGGCCTGACCGAGGAAGCGGTGCGTTCGCTCTCCTCGTTGAACACCGAAGCCGTGCGTCTCGACCACCCGACCCGGGATGGTGACGGCAACGAGCGGATGGAGCGCTTTGCCCTCGCCGAACAGGAAGGCACCGATGCCCACACGATGGCGAGCTCGCAGAGCGCCGACATCGAAACGGCGCTCGACTCCCTCCCGCCGCGCGACGCCAAGGTGCTGCGACTGTACTTCGGTCTCGACGACGGCCAGCCGCGGACGCTTGAAGAGATCGGCCGCATGATGGGCGTCACCCGCGAGCGCATCCGTCAGCTCCGCGACCGGGCGTTGATCCGGTTGCGCGAAGGGGAGACGGGGGATCGGTTGCGGGATTTGGTGGCGTAGCGCTTCGCGAGTCGTGAGTCAGTAGTCGCGAGTCGATAGAGAAAGGCCCCGGGCCGCGAGATGTGCTTCGCAGTCCGGGGCTTTTTCTTTCTCACGACTCACAACTCGCGACTCACGACTCTTCTGCGAACATCCGCAACACCCGCGACAAAATCCCGCCATGCTCCAAATACTCAATCTCCACCGGTGAGTTGAGTCGCACCACGGCCTGGAACGTGGTCTCCTTGCCGCTCGCGGGGTCCTTCGCGTGGACCGTGACCTTGCCGCCGGGTACCAAGCCAGCCGCAATGCCACGAATGCTGATCACTTCCGTGCCGTTCAATCCTAGTGAGTCGGCGGTTTGCCCCGGCTCGAAGCCGAGCGGCAGCACACCCATGCCGACGAGGTTGGAGCGGTGAATGCGCTCATAGCTCTCGGCGATGACGGCCTTCACCCCGAGGAGCGTGGTGCCCTTGGCGGCCCAGTCACGCGAGGAGCCGGTCCCGTACTCCTTGCCCACCAAGAGGACGAGCGGCGTCTTCGCTTCGGCGTATTGCATCGCCGCGTCATAGATGCTCATCACTTCATCGGTCGGCAGGTAGCGCGTCCAGTTGCCTTCCTTCCCCGGGACCAGAAGATTCTTGATCCGCACATTGCCGAAGGTGCCGCGCATCATCACGTCGTGACAGCCGCGACGGGCACCGAAGGTGTTCCAGTCGGGCTGTTCGACGCCGTGTTCGCGGAGGTACTTGGCCGCGGGACCATTCTTCGGAATCGCTCCGGCCGGCGAGATGTGATCCGTGGTGACGGAGTCGCCGAGCAAGGCCAGCACCCGCGCGTCAGCGATGTCCTGCAACGCGCTCGGCTTCGGGTCGAGCCCCTGGAAGAACGGGGGCTCCTGGACATACGTGGAACCATCGACCCAGGCGAAACGTGATCCGCCCGGCACGGCGAGATCCTGCCACTCCTTGTCGCCGTCGAACACCGTGCTGTACTGGTTCCGGAACAGGTCCGGGCCGAGGGCCGCGGCGAGCGTGTCTGAGATCTCCTTCGGTGACGGCCAGATGTCACGGAGGAAGATCGGGGTGCCGTTGTCCGAGATGCCGAGCGGGTCACGATCCAGATCGACGTTGACGCGCCCGATCAAGGAGAAGGCGACGACCAGCATCGGCGACATCAGATAATTGGCACGCACCGCGGGGTGCACGCGTGCCTCGAAATTCCGGTTGCCAGAGAGCACCGAAGCCGCGACGAGCGAGTGCTCTTCGATCGCCTTCGCGACCGGGGCAGGGAGCGGCCCGCTGTTGCCGATGCAGGTGGTGCAGCCGTACCCGACCGTCTGGAACCCAAGCTGGTCGAGCCACTTGCTGAGGTCCGCGCGATTGAGATAATCGGTGACCACGCGCGAGCCCGGTGCCATGGAGGACTTGACCCACGGCCGCCGCTGGAGACCGAGCTCAACCGCCTTCTTGGCGAGCAAACCCGCGCCCACCATGACCGAGGGGTTGGATGTGTTGGTGCACGAGGTGATCGCGGCAATCACGATCGAGCCGTCGTGCAGATCAAAGCTCTCGCCATCCATCTCGCAGCCGTAGCGCATCACCGGGGTCGTCGCGACCGCCGTGGCAGCAGGGGCGCCCCCTTCATTCGTCCAGCTCGCAAGCGCCGCCTCAGCGGCCTGGCGACGTTCTGCCGGCACGGTGGGTTGCATCAGGCTCGGGAGCGTGGTCGCGAAGGAGCGCTCGATGGTGCTGAGCGCGATCAGGTCCTGCGGACGCTTTGGGCCAGCGACGCTTGGGACGACCGTGCCGAGATCGAGTTCCAGCACGTCCGAGAAGTCGGGATCGGGCGTGTCTGCCGTGCGCCAGAGTCCCTGCGCCTTGCAGTACGCCTCAACCAACTCGACCTGTTCCGCGTCGCGCCCGGTCCGCTCCAGATAGCGGACGGTCTCCGCGTCGATCGGGAAGAAGCCCATGGTCGCCCCATACTCCGGTGCCATGTTCGCGATGGTTGCCCGATCCGCGAGCGGCAACTCGGCGAGACCCGGGCCGAAGAACTCGACGAACTTGTCGACCACGCCACGGGCCCGGAGCTTCTGCGTCACGGTGAGCACGAGGTCGGTCGCCGTGCAGCCTGCCGGCAACTTCCCGATCAGCTTCATGCCGATTACTTCCGGCATCACCATGAAGTAGGGCTGGCCGAGCATGACGGCCTCTGCCTCGATACCGCCGACGCCCCACCCCATGACACCCAGACCATTGATCATGGTGGTATGGGAGTCGGTGCCGACCAGCGTGTCGGGGTAGGCCGTGAGTGCGCCGTACTGGTCCCGCACCTGAATGCAGGGTGAGAGGTATTCGAGGTTCACCTGGTGGACGATTCCCATCCCTGGCGGCACAACCCGGAAATTTTCGAAGGCGCGCTGGGCGAATTTGAGGAGCTGATACCGTTCGGCGTTCCGATCGAACTCCAATGCCACGTTCAGCTTGAACGCTTCGGCGGAGCCGTAGTGATCGACCTGGACGGAGTGGTCGATGACCAGGTCGCAGGGGACCACCGGATTGATCTTGGCCGGATCCCCGCCCATGCGGGCCATCGCGTCGCGCATGGCGGCGAGGTCCACGACGCAGGGGACGCCCGTGAAGTCCTGCAGGACAACACGCGCGGGCATGTAAGGGATTTCCCCCGACCCGGCAGACGCAGGTGTCCACCCCCCGAGTGCACGGACATGCTCCTCCGTGACGAAGCCTCGCCCAACGTGCCGCAGCGCATTCTCCAGCATGACACGGATCGAGAACGGCAGCCGGTCGAGGTTGACGCCAGCTCCCTTGGCGAACGTCGGGACGGAGTGCACCACGACCGAACGGCCGCCGGTGGCGAGGGTGGTGCGACTCTGGAACGGATCTGGGTGGCTCATATTGGTCGGCTTCCCGGGTAGAATTCAGGATGAACTCCAAAAATAACCATGGTGCCGCTGGTGGGGCGCCTATCGTCCCCCATGCCGTGCGCCGCCGAGGCTCCTATCTGGTCATCGAGTGGGATGGCGCGGAACACGTCGGCCTCTTCGAGACGCGGGCCCTCCGGCTGGCCTGCCCCTGCGCCGGATGTGTGGATGAGATGTCCGGACGGCCCATTTTGGATCCGGCCACGGTTCCGGCTGAGGTCCTGGCGGAGGGCCTAGAATTGGTGGGTAGTTACGGCCTCAAGATCCGCTGGAGTGACGGCCACAGCACCGGGATCTACACGTTCCGCTTCTTGCTGGATCGCTGCCCCTGTTCGGCCTGCGTGGAGGCCAAATAGGTCGTACCCCTTGGCCTCGTCCTGCGTGACCGCTACCGTTTGACAACTTCCCCACGATTTTCGTCCCTCGCCTGGACCTTTCATGATTGGCAAGCGCTACTGGATTTGGATCTGGTATGCCATCCTGACGATTGGTATCGTCGGATTGCTGGCCGCCATTCATTGGGGCCGCCAGACCAAGTGGCGCAACGCCGACGAAATCCTCCGAGGCGTCGGGACAATCACGGTTTCGATCGGCATGCTGCTCTTGCTCTATGGGACAGGCGGTGGGGCAGGGCAGACGCTCCTTCTGGCGTCGCTGATCGCCTTCGTGCTCGCGTTTGCCGTGGGCCGAGGTCAGGAACCCCCGCAATCCCCGCCGCGCCCAGACTCCGGGTCGTGATGGCCCGCGTTCGTGCTTGCCTGGTTCTCTCCTCACTGATTCTGCTTGCCACCGTCGCACCGGTCACCGCGCAAGGAGTCGGGGCCGGGACTGGTGGGGCCATCCGACGCGCCCAGGAAGCGCGGCTTGCTGGCACGGCGCGGCGGGTCTTGTTGATCGGGGCGCACCCGGATGATGAGGACACCGAGCTCCTGACCATCCTGACGCGCGGTCAGGGCGTTGAGACAGCATACCTCTCCCTGACGCGTGGTGATGGTGGACAGAACCTGATTGGCACCGAACTCGGCCAGGCACTCGGCGTATTGCGGACCGAGGAGCTGCTGGCCGCCAGGGCCCTCGACGGGGGGCGGCAGTACTTCTCGCGTGCCTACGACTTCGGCTTCTCCAAGAGTCCAGCGGAGGCGTTCCGCTTCTGGCCGCGGGATTCCTTGGTGAAGGACGCGGTCCGGATCATCCGTCGCTTTCGCCCGCAGGTTGTGATCTCCATGTGGGCCGGCACAGCAATCGACGGGCATGGACATCATCAAGCCGCGGGGATGGTCGCACGGGAAGCCTTTGATGCGGCGGGCGACGCGTCGCGCTTTCCTGAGTTGCAGCGGGAAGAAGGACTCTCTGCGTGGCAGCCGAGCAAGTTCTATCGCAGTGGACGGCAGGAGCGCGAGACGCCGGCGCTCGTTCTCGACGGCGGTGTGCTCGATCCCGCGGAGGGACAATCCCTCCATCAGATTGCGATGCGCAGTCGGTCGCTGCATCGCTCACAGGACCAGGGTCGACTGGAAGATCCGGGTCCCTCGAGTGCGCGAGTGATTCTCGTCGCGACGGCCGCTGGCGTGCGGGCGAGTGTGTCAGATTCTCTCTTCGCGGGCGTCGTTGTCGCCCCATCCACCGGTGAAGATTCACACTCGGCGGGAGTCCGACTCGCCGATGCCGGGATCATCCTCGATCTCGTGGCGGACGACGATGAGGTGGTGCGGGGGCAGGAGGTCACCGTTACCGCGACCGTGTGGAATGGCGGTCCCACACCGATTCAGGCGACCATCCTGCCGCTGCAGCGGCGGGGTTGGACGATGCCGAGTGGGACCTGCACCACGACGCTCGGCGTGATTGCTCCGGGTGCGATGGTGCAGTGTCGATATACGGCCGCGGTGTCGGATGACGCCGAGCCGACCACGCCGTATTTTCTCCGGGTCGGGATGAATGGGGCCTCGTATCGCTGGGACATGACCGACCCCACGCTGATCGGAGAACCCTTCGAGTCGGCACCGGTCGCGGCGGCGTTCACCCTGCGGTTGGCGAGTGGCGACTCCATCCGCACGATCCGCGAGGCCACTGCCCGTACGCTTGATCAGGCTGTCGGCGAAGTGCGCCACCCCGTGCAGGTCGTGCCGCGCATTGCCGTCGATCTTTCGCCGGACAAGTTGCTCTGGCCGATTGGGGTCCGGGCGCGCCCGTTCCGTGTCACGCTCGAACATCTCGCGAAGGACTCGAGCGCGGCCGAGGTGTCATTGCTCCTGCCACCGGGATGGTCGACGAGTGCGCCGAAGCGGGTGGTTCTGCGTCACGAGGGCGAGCGCGCGGAAGCGGTCTTCACGGTTACCGCTCCGGCACGCGCACTCTCCGGCGAGTACGCGATTGCGGCGCGCGTCGTGACGCGAGGTGACACGTCGGATGTCGGCCTCACGCGAGTCCGCTACCCGCACATCCGGTCGCGCAATATCGTGACGCATGCCCGCGCGGTTCTGGTGCTTGACGCGGTGACCTTCCCGCGGACCCGGGCGATTGCCTATGTGCGCGGCGCCGCAGATCAGGTCCCCGAGGCGTTGCGCAACACGGGGCTGCCAGTCCGCGTGATCACGGGCGATGCGATCGAGGGGAGCGTGCTTGACTCCTTCCGGGTCGTGGTGATTGGTCCGCGCGCCTATGAGGTGGACCCTGCACTCCAGCGCGCGCATCCCAAACTGATGCGATGGTTGGAACGTGGCGGCACGCTGATCATGCAATACCAGCAGTACCCGTTCCTGCGTGGCGGCTTTGCGCCATTGCCATTCACGATCAGTTCGCCACATGATCGGGTCGCCGAAGAGGATGCGCCGGTGACCGTGCTGGTGCCAATGTCGCCGGTGTTCCGGACGCCAAATCGCATCCGTGCAGCGGATTTCGATGGCTGGACGCAGGAGCGCGGACTCTACTTCGCCCGGAGCTGGGATTCGGCGTGGACGCCACTCCTCGAGATGCATGACAGCGACGATGCGCGGCGCGAGGGCTCCCTCCTGATTGGACGCCGGGGCCGCGGAACGGTGGTGTACACGGGGCTCGCGTTCTTCCGTCAACTTCCTGCCGCCGTGCCTGGCGCGTGGCGCCTCTTCATGAATCTCCTCGCCCTCGGCGATCCATTGCCGGCCCGGCGGCCGTGACCGCTCGCACCTCCGCCGCAACCAAACGCGAACAACTGCGACAGCTCTGGGTGCTGATCGCCGTGAATTTTGTCGACATGCTCGGCTTCGCGATCATTCTGCCGTTGCTGCCATTCTACGCGCTCCGCCTCCAAGCCACGCCAGAAATGATCGGCTGGATGATCGCCTCCTTCTCGATCGCCCAGCTGGTGGCGTCTCCCGTCTGGGGGCGTGTCTCCGATCGCTACGGCCGCCGACCCGCACTGCTGATCGGGTTGACCGCCTCGGCGATTGCCTTTCTCGTCTTTGGCCTGGCAGACACGCTCTGGCTCCTCTTCCTCTCGCGGATCGTGCAAGGCGCCGGCGGCGGGACGACCGGAGTGGCCCAAGCCTACGTGTCCGATACGGTGGCGCCGGGGGATCGCGCGCGGGCACTGGGCTGGCTCTCCGCGGCGACTGCGGCGGGTGTGATGGTCGGCCCGGCAATCGGATCGGTCGCGACGCATTGGGGACACGCCGCCCCGGGGTTTCTGGCCGCGGGGCTCTGCTTCCTGAACGCGCTGGCGGCGTGGAAGTGGTTGCCGGAGTCGCGGAGTCCGGAGGATCGTGCGACTCCGAAGCAACGGAAGCCGATCTGGCACGCGGCGTGGATGGTCGTTCGCCACCCTGCCGGGCGGGCGGCGCGTCTCATCTGGGTGTATGGCACCGGGATGCTGGCGTTCTCGTTGCTGACCAGCGTGCTCGCGCTCTGGCTCGATGCGCGGTTCGGCGTGACGGAAAAGACCATTGGTTGGTTCTTCGTCTACAACGGCATGCTCTCGCTGTTGCTACGCTCCCTGATGCTTGGGCCGGTGGTGGATCGGATCGGGGAAACTCGCGCCATGCGGCTGGGCGCCGCGATTCTGGCCGTGGGGCTGGTGCTGTACACGACGGCGCCGACTGTCTGGGTCCTTGCTGCGATCATTCCGCTGGTGCCGATTGGGACCGCGCTCCTCTTCCCGGCGGCGACGTCGCTCCTTTCGCACGCCACCGATCCGGACGAGTTGGGAACGACCATGGGCGTGGCGCAGACCTTCGCGGGAGTCGCCCGCATCATTGCGCCGATCGCCGGGACGATCGCGTTCCAGCGGATCGGAATCGACGCGCCGTTCCAGCTTGCGGGCGTGACGATGCTGATCGTGGCACTGATCTCCTGGCGCTTCATTCGTCCCCCTTCCACTGCGGCGGTCTAAGGATGTTCGGCGCGATTATCATCCCTGCATGACACTCCCCTCCCTGCCTGAAACCGCAGCCGGTTTCGCCGACGCCAGCTGGGACACGATCGCCGGGCACTATCGTGCGCTCGCGGCTGTCGCGGTCGACGTGGCATCGCTCGAGGAGTGGCTTGCGCGGTGGTCCCGGCTCGATGAGCTGGTCACCGAGGCGGCCTCACTGGCGATGATTGCCTACACCTGTGACACTGCCGACCCCGCCAAGGAAGCGGCACACCTCCGCTTCTCCACCGAGATTCTCCCGAAGCTCGAGGAGGAGGAAGTTGCGCTCGCCAAGCGGTTCGTCGCGATTGGCACGGACCGCCCGGACCTGCAGACGGTGCTCCGCAGATTTCGGACGGCGATCGAGATCTTCCGCGAGGAGAATGTGCCGCTGGTGGCCGAGGCGGAGGGATTGGCCGCGAGGTACCAGCAGATCACCGGTTCGATGACCGCCGCGTGGGACGGAGATCAGGTGCCCTTGCCGCGTCTTTCCCCCTTCTTGAAGAGCCCGGATCGCGGGATTCGGGAGGGCGCGTGGCGCGCCGCCACGGCGCCCTACGTCGCGGCACGGGACGAACTGGCAACGCTCTTTGATCGGCTCGTGGCGCTCCGGGGGACGATGGCCAGCAATGCGGGCTTCTCCGATTATCGAGCATACGTGTTTGCGGCCAAGTGCCGCTTTGACTATACGCCGGCTGACTGTGAACGCCTTCACGACGCCATCGCGGAGAGCGTTGGCCCCGCACTCGAGCGAGCCATGGTGGCTCGGCGGGAACGGCTTGGTCTCCGCGTGCTCCGCCCGTGGGACATGGCCGTCGACCCATGGCGGACCGACCCGCCGGTCCCATACCGAACGGTCGATGAGTTCCAGGAAGGGGCGGCCCGGATCTTTAGTGCGGTGGATCCTGCCCTTGGCGGCGAGTTCCGGACGATGATGGCGGAGGGGCTCCTCGACTTGGAGTCGCGCACCGGGAAGGCCCCTGGCGGGTACTGCGACACCCTGCACGCGCGTGGCCGGCCATTCGTCTTCATGAACGCCGCCGGTGTGCCCGAAGACGTCACGACCCTGCTCCATGAAGCCGGGCATTGTTTCCATGCGTTCTCCTCGCATGCGCTGCCATTCATCTGGCAGCGGCACCCAGGCGCCGAGTCCGCGGAACTCGCGTCGATGTCGATGGAGCTGCTGGCTGCGCCGCATCTCGAAGCCCCGACGGGGTATTACAGCAAGGCAGACGCGGTCTCGACCCGATTGGAGCATCTCGAAGATCTGCTCATCTCGCTGGCCCACATCGCCTCGGTCGACGCCTTCCAGAGTTGGATTTATACCGACCCGGCCGGGGGAGACGCCGGGGCGCGGGATCAGGCGTGGTTGCGCTTGCGGGAGCGGTTTGAGCCCGGGCTCGACTGGAGCGGACTCGCGGAAGAGCGCGTGTCCCGGTGGTATCGACAGCTCCATATCTTCCTCTATCCGTTCTACTACATCGAGTATGGTCTCGCGCAGATCGGAGCCTTGCAGGTCTGGCGGAATGCGCGCCGAGACCCGGCCGGCGCGGTACGGGCGTATCGGGAGTTCCTGGCTCTCGGGGCGACTCGCCCGCTCCCGGAGCTCTACCGAGCGGCCGGGGTCGAGCTCTCCTTCGAGAAGGGGATGCTGAGCGAGCTGGTGGAGCTGGTGGAGGAGGAAATGGAGCGCCTCAGGGCGATTCTGCGCACCCACTAGCCGGGTCGCGGTGGGGCCGCCGCCATTGCGCCCGCCAAGAGGGGAGGGCATTTTCAGCCGCTGGGTCCCGTCGGCCCAGGGTAGTCTTCTCA
The DNA here is from genome assembly GCA_024641735.1 of Gemmatimonadota bacterium. Taxonomy (GTDB): domain Bacteria; phylum Gemmatimonadota; class Gemmatimonadetes; order Gemmatimonadales; family GWC2-71-9; genus Palsa-1233. Next base: position 38,587 of record JAHECN010000002.1, read on the forward strand.
GTACTCGGAGCGTGGATGGCGAAGGAAGAAGGCATTGAAATGGAAGGCGTGGTCCAGGAAGTCCTCCCGGATCGCAACTATCGTGTGCTCCTGGAAAACGGCCACACCATTCTGGCGTATGCTGCCGGGAAGATGTCGAAGTTCAAGATCCGCGTGCTGGAAGGCGATCGGGTGTCCGTGGTCTTGTCACCGTACGATCTGACCCGCGGCCGAGTGGTCTACCGGCACAAGTAGTTCCGTCGCGTCAGTTCCCCAGGATTCTCGCCGCCAGGCGCGTCAGCTCATTCCCGCGCCGCCGCGCCCCCTTCAGCACCGCCTCTTCCAACGCACTCCGAAATTCGCCTGCGGAACCGTATCGGGCATCGGCGTCGTTCCGCATGGCGCGCGTCAGCACGTGGGCAATCGCTTCGTGGACGTCGGGACGTTCTTCGACAAGATCCGGAAGCGCGTCCGTCGTCTGCTTGGCCAGGATCTGTTCCAGTGTCCCGCCGAGGAATGGCGGTCGCCCGAGCAGCGCGAAGAGCGCCACGGCTGCGAGCGAATAGAGGTCGGTGCGCTGGTCGACGCGTTCGCCGAGCAACTGTTCTGGCGAGGCGAATTGTGGCGTCCCGCTCCGGGAGGTGGCTCCGCCGAACCGCCCCTGACCGCGCAGGGCCAGCGCCAACCCAAAGTCCGTGATCCGGAGCGATCCATCGCGCTCGAGTAGCAGGTTCTCGGGTTTGATGTCGCGGTGCACGAGCCCGAGTGCGTGCGCGCTGCCCAGCGCGGAAAGCGCTTCGCGCAGGATGCGCAGCACCCGTTCCACGGGCAACGGTCCCTCGCGCTCGACCAGTTGCGCGATGTTCGGGCCGTCGACGATCTCCATCGTGTACCAGAGCAACCCGGACCGACCGGCGATGTCGTAGATGTTGACGATGTTGGCATGGTTGAGCCGCGCCGCGAGTTGGGCCTCACGGCGGAAGCGTTCGACCGTGGCGAGATCCTGCGTCAGGTGCGGGTGCAGGACCTTCAATGCCACCTCGCGCTCGAGGTGCAGGTCGCGCACGCGATACACCCGCCCGAAGCCACCCTGACCCAACTCGCCGAGGAGTTCATAGTCATCTCCGAGGGCGCGCCGCATCCTGGCTTCCCAGTGCGGCCCATCTGCCAACTCGACCGGCAGCGTCGGCAACGCCACTGCGACCGCGTCGAACGTTCCGGCTTCGCTGGCAAAGTCCTCAAGCATTTCGGCGGCGGTGAGATAGCGGCGGTTCGGTTCGGGATGCAGCGCGCGGACGATCACGCGTTCGAGGGCGCCGGGAATGACATTGCGAATGGCGCGTGGGGCAACGAGTTCGACCGGGTCGAGCGGCGGCGTCGTGGCCGTAATGGCGTAGTAGAGCACGGCACCAGCCGTGTAGACGTCGCCGGTGGGGTCACCGGCCAGGCCGTCCCGGATTTCGGGTGCCAGGAAGGGCAGGCCGGTGGGGATCTCGTCGGCCGGAATGTCCGGAAGCGTCAGATTGCAGTAGCGGAGGTCGGTGACGGTACCGCGTCCGGTGGTCGTCAGGAGCAGCGACGCGGGCACGATGCGGCGCACGATGATCCCGTGCGCGTGGGCATGCTCGAGGGCCCCCAGGAGGTCGCGGGCCAACACGTGGACGCTGGGGATCGGCCGAGGACCCCGATGCACGGCTTCCGCGAGGCTCTCGCCTTCAATCCAGTTCCCCACGCGGTATGCCAGATCATCGACAATCGCCGCCTCATAGACATGGCGAATCGCGGGATGGTCGAGCCGGGCCAGCGCCTCGGCTTCCTTCAGGAACCAATTTCGGAACGCGTCACCAGTGTCGAGATTGACGCGCAGCGACACGAGGCGATTGAGACGGAGGTCGCGCGCACGGAAGAGGAGCCGCTCACTCGAGGCAGCAATTGAGCCCTCGAGCCGAAAGCGGTGACCAAGCGCCGTGGTGACGCGCTGGAGCAGGGGTTCTGGAATGACGACCGACATGCCGGAAAGATACCCGCCTGCTAGCCGTCGCGATGTACCGCGTTGGTAAAGCGCGCGCGCAAGGAGTTCAGTTCCTGACGAAGTGCCCGACCCGGCCAGTCCTCCCGGCGGGCGAGCGCGTCAGCGAGATCCCCATACCACGCCGTCATGAGTGGTGCTGGTGCCAGCCCCTGCGCGGGGAGGTACTCGATGCCCAGACGCTCCACGAGGGTGATGGCGGTGCCGCACTGGTGGATCTCGTCGGCGCAGCAGATGTCGAGGGCGCGAGGCTCCATCGTGGCCAGGGCGGTGAGCAAGAGTCGCTTCCGGTGGGACCAGGGGACCAGGGCACCGTGGGCATCCACGAGTTGCTCCACCGCGTCGCGCGCGACGCTCAGGACCACCGGACCGAATTTCTCATTGATCTTCGCCGTCAGCGCGGATCGGTCACTGCCCGGACAGACTTCGATCACATGGTGCAGGATCCCTGCGACCAAGGTCGTCTCGTCCGCGCCGTGCCGTGCGAGGATGATGGCCACGTTGGCGGGGTGTGCCACGTAGTGCATCGCGCCGTCTTCCGGTGCGTACGGCGCATGGTACTTCGCGGCGAATGCCAGTGCGTGATTGATGCGGTCGCTGTAACCCTGCACGGGCACACTCACGGGATGGCGAGGAACTTGTGGGTCTGGAGGGAGAGCCCCCAGCGCGGGTGGGCCAAACAATATGCCACGGCGGATGCTGTGTTCGCTTCGCGGTCGGGTCCATCCATTGGCTGCAGCAGGTGGTACCGGAAGTCCAAGTGCGCGAACTGCTCGGGCATGGCCGCCGGCTGCGGGAAGACCAGCTTCAACTCATGGCCGTGCGTCTGCACGAGCGTCGTGCCGGACTTGGGCGACACACAGATCCAGTCGACGCCGGGAACGACGGCGTGGGTTCCGTTGGTCTCGATCGCGACCTCGAAACCGAGAGCATGCAACGCGTCGACGGCCGCCACATCCAACTGGAGTGTCGGTTCCCCACCGGTGCACACGACATACCGTCGATCGCTCGTGTCGTCCGCCGGCCACGCCGCGGCGACGGCGGCCGCCAGCGCCTCAGCCGTCGCGAACTTGCCACCTCCGGGCCCATCCGTGCCGACGAAGTCGGTATCACAGAACTGGCAGATGGCCTTGGCGCGATCGGCCTCGCGACCCGTCCAGAGGTTGCATCCCGCAAAGCGACAGAACACCGCGGGACGGCCGGCGTGCTGACCCTCGCCTTGCAGGGTGTAGTAGATCTCCTTGACGGCGTAGCTCACCGGACTCCCTCCTGATACGGGGCGGGATCCATCACGCCGATCTCACGAAAGCCCTTGAGGCGGAGGACGCAGGCGTCGCACCGGCCGCACGCGGCGCCCACGTCATTCGGATCGTAACAGGTGCGCGTCATGCCGAAGTCGACGCCGAGCCCGATGCCTCGCGCCGCGATGCCGGCCTTGGTCAGCTCGGCGAGCGGGGTGTGAATCGTGAGCCCCGTGATGCGCGTTCCGAGCCGTGCGGTCTGCTGAAACGCGGCGATGAACTCCGGCCGACAGTCCGGGTAGCCGGAGTAGTCCAGCGCGTTGACGCCGATGAACAAGTCCTCGGCGCCAACGACTTCGGCCCAGGCAAGCGCATACGAGAGGAAGATGGTGTTGCGGGCCGGCACATAGGTCACGGGAATGCCGGTGCCGATCGCGGCTTCGCCCCGGTCCTTGGGGACCGCGAGGTCGGCCGTCAACGCCGAGCCACCGAACGCTCCGAGATCGATGTCGACGACGCGGTGTTCAACGGCGCCGAGCGTCTCTGCAATCCGCGCCGCGGCATCGAGTTCGATGGCGTGGCGCTGGCCATAGCGGAAGGAAAGCGCGTAACACGCAAATCCTTCTGCCTTGGCAATGGCGAGACAGGTGGCGGAGTCCATCCCACCGGAGAGGAGGACGACGGCGATACGGGGCGACATGGCCGGAAAATAGTCGTGTGCTGCCGTGCCCGGCGCGGGCGGGCACCGGAGCGCCCCCCCCGGATCGTGGTGTACATTGGTTGGAGGCTGGTTCGCCCTCCGCCCGCCACCCCGAGGAATGCCATGGATGTCCGTCTGAGTCGCGAGATGCGACTCATCGATGTGACCATGATCGGCGTCGGTGCCATGATCGGTGCCGGCATCTTCGTGCTTACAGGAATTGCGGCAGGGGTCGCTGGACCGGCGCTGATCCTGGTCTTCCTCCTCAACGGTGTGGTCGCGCTCCTCACCGCGATGGCGTATGCCGAACTCGGCGGCGCGGTGCACGGCGCCGGCGGCGGCTATCTCTACATCAAGGCCTCCCTCCCAGACCCGAGTGGGTTTCTGGCGGGATTGATGTCGTGGTTTGCCCATGCCGTGGCGTGCTCGCTCTACGGCCTCGGCTTTGGCGCCTACTTCCGGGAGGTGCTGAGCATCGCCGGAGTCCGGGACATTGTCACGCCGATCTTCCCGTTCGAAATCTGGATCGCCGTCGTCGCTTGTGCTCTCTTCGCGTACATCAATTTTCGAGGGGCATCCGAGACCGGCAAGGCGGGCAACGTCATCACGATCAGCAAGGTCGCGATCATCGGGGTGTTCATCGCGACGGGCCTGTGGGCGATGGTGCACCGCCCCGGGTGGCAGGGCTCCTTCACGCCGTTCATGACGCACGGCTGGGGCGGCGTGCTCGGGGCGATGGGCCTGACCTTCATCGCCTTCGAAGGGTACGAGATCATCGCGCAGACCAGTGAAGAAGTCATCGACCCCAAGCGCAATGTCCCGCGCGCGGTGTTCCTGGCAATCTTCATCGTGATCCCGATCTACCTCCTGGTGGCCCTCGTCTCGATCGGCGCCGTCGTGCCGCCTGCGGGGATGGCCATCACGGACTACCTCGCGCAAGGGAAGGAGATCGCCCTCGTCAATGCGGCGGACCAGTTCATGGTCGGCGGAGGCATTCTGATCATCGTCGGCGGCTTGCTGTCGACGGTCTCCGCGCTCAATGCCACGATCTACTCCTCCTCCCGCGTGGCGTTTGCCATGGCACGCGACGGCTCCCTCCCGGAAGTGATGGCGCGGGTTCACCCGGTGCGTGGCACGCCACACTGGTCCGTCATGGTCTCGGCGGTGCTGATCATCCTGATGGCCGTCGCACTGCCGATCGAGGAAGTGGCTGCGGCCGCGGGCATGACGTTCCTGTTCCTGTTCGGTGGCGTCAACATCGCGCTGATCCGGCTGCGGACGCTGCGTCCCGACCTCGATCGTGGCTTTCGGGTGCCGTGGGTTCCCTTCACACCGATCGTGGCGATCATCGCCATGCTCGTCATCGCGGTCGCGATGCTCCGCGACTATCCCAGTGCGTGGCTGGCCTCCGGGGGATGGATCCTGGCAGGCGGCATCTACTACTACGCGCACGGGCGGAAACGCGAAGCGCGCTTCCTCGAGCGCGTGCGCTGGATGGAGCGCCTCGAGCGCCGTGAGTACCGCGTGCTGGTGGCGATCTCCAACCTCGCAACCGCGCGTCATTTGATTGAGGTCGCCGCACCGATCGCACGTCAGCATGGCGGATCACTCGTCTTGGTGACCGTTCTGGAATTGCCGGAAGGAGAGGCCCTGGCCGCTGGACGATCCCAAACCGGCGCCGCGGAGGCGTTGCTGGAGACGGCGGTCCGTTACGCGACGGAGCGCGGGGTGGCGTCGACGCCGGTGCTCCGGATTGCACACCGCATCAGTCAGGGCATCACCGAAACCGCGCGTGAGGAGGGGTGCAACCTGCTGATCATGGGTCAGCCGGTCGGGCACTCTTTCCTCGAGCGGTTGGTGGCCTCGATTGTGGACCGCGTCCTGTCACGCGCACCGTGTCACGTCGCCGTGTTGTATGGTGCTGTCGATCCGAAGGCAATTTTGCGTGTGGTGGTTCCGATCACCGCCGGCCCCAATTCGCGCTTCGCCGCGGAACTGGCCACCGCGTTTCGGGACGGACTGGACGTTCCGATTCATCCGGTCACGGTGGTGGAGCGTGGCACGCAGCGGCCCGTCGCCGAGGCGATGGTGCAGGCGGCACGGGAGACCGCCAAGGAGGCGGGACTCCAGCTCGAGGTGCAGGTGTTGCACCGGCGCGAGACGGCCAGCGGTCTGGCCAATGCGGTTGGTGTGCAGTCCCTCGTGGTGATGGGCGGCCCGAGTGAAGGCCCGACGTTGCCATTGTTCGGGGACACGGTGCCCACGACGATCGCCAAGCGTGGGACCAGTCCGGTGTTGGTGGTTCGCGCCGTCACGCCCCATCGCGCGGGACGATTCGAGCGCGCATTCTTCGGACAACGGTAGGAGGCAGCGGATGCAGGGTCTTCAGGGTCCTTCGGCAGAACTGAGTGCGCAATTCACCAATTACCTCCCGACCTTCACGGCAGGGTTGGTCGTCGTGGGGGTCGGTGTGGTGGTCGGCTGGCTCGCCAAACGCGCGGCCATCGCGGCCCTGAAGTGGGTTCGCCTGGACCGGCTCGGGGGGCCCACGTCGTGGCGCGCGGCGCTCGCCAAGGGGGACGTGCGAGAAGCGCTGTACAATGTCGTCGGCACGATTGCGTTCAGCGTCGTGTTGCTGGTCTTCATGGACAACGCGCTCCAGATCTGGGGCCTCACGGTCCTCGCTGGCGAAGTCGACCGCGTCATTGCCTATCTGCCAAATCTCGCCATTGCAGGGCTGATCATCGGGGTCGGGACGCTGATCGCGAGTTCCGTGGGAGAGCGCGTCGAAGGTGCATTTGCCGAGGCGCATCTCGCCAGCCCGCAGTTGCTCGGGGGGATGGCCAAAGCGGCGGTGCTCGCGATCGTGGCGGCGCTGGCCGTGTGGGAGCTCGACTTCGCGCGGCAGATCGTCATGGGGGCGTTTCTGATCGGGTTCGGTTCGATCGGCGTCGCCTTTGCAATCGCTGCCGGAATCGGGTCGCAGCAGGCGGTGCGTGATGCGTGGGGACAGGTCTTCGCGAAGCGCGACGGGGAGAAGGACGAACGGCCGCGCGACCGGTAGGCCCAACCCACGCATCCGTTGCCCCGAGGGGACCTTTTCGCGTATGCTATCGGGATCACTCCACCATCCCGAGGCTCGTCGATGCGACTCCCCCTGATCCTTGTCGCGCTCAGTAGCGCTGCCACGCTGGCCTTCGCCAGCCCGCTCGCTGCGCAGTCCTCCGGTGTCGCCGTCGCCGACAGCTCGCCCTTCCGTCCACTGCAACTCGCGACGCCCAACGCGCAACGTACCGCCAGCGGACGGCCCGGTCACGGCTATTGGCAGCAACGGGTCGACTACCGCCTCGCGGCAACGCTCGACCCCGCGACGAATACGCTCCGCGGCTCGGGGACGATCCACTACGTCAACAACTCCCCCGACATTCTGACCTACCTCTGGTTTCATGTCGAGCAGAACATCTGCGAACCGACCAGTGTGACCAATGTCCTGAATCAGCCGCCACTGGTCTTCCTCGGCAGCGCGTTCGATTTTTCCTGTCAGGGGTTCGCGGGCGGCGGCACGCTGGAATCGCTCACAGCCGGCGGGCGCGAGCTGCAGCGCACACGTTACGGCACCACGATGCGGGTCGAGTTGAGCACCCCGCTCGCCCCGGGTGGTGCCGTGGACCTCGCGTTGGCGTGGCACTTCAACGTGCCGAACTCCGGCGCGGCCCGCATGGGGCGCGATGGGCCACTCTATCAGATCGCCCAGTGGTATCCGCGCCTTGCAGTCTACGATGATATCCGCGGCTGGAACCAAGAGCCGTATATCGGGGCAGGGGAGTTCTATCTCGAGTACGGCGCGTTCGACGTGTCGATCACGGTGCCGGCCAGCTACCTAGTGGCGGCGACCGGCTCGTTGCGGAACCCCGACGCGGTGTTGACCGCGAGTCAACGGACGCGCCTGGCCCGAGCCCTCGGTTCCGAGACCCCGATCGCGATCGTGACCAAGGACGAAGCCACCAATATCCCCGCGACGCGACCCGCCACCACTGGCACGCTCACTTGGCATTTCACCGCCGACAGCGTGCGTGATTTTGCCTTCGCCGCGGGTCCGGGGATGCGATGGGATGCCAGCGGCTACAACGGGATCTTGATCGAGACATTGTACCGGCCGTCGGCTGTCGCCTTCGAAGAGACCAATCGGATGGCCCGCGAGGCGATCAAGCACTTCAGTGAGCAGTGGTTCCCGTATCCGTATTCCCATGCGACGAGCGTCGAAGGGCCGGTCGAGGGGATGGAGTATCCGATGATCACCTTCGTGCCGAATAGCCCGACCCGGGAGGATCTCCAGTGGGTGATCGCCCACGAGTTGGGCCACCAGTGGTTTCCGATGGTGGTTGGTTCCAACGAACGCCTCTACCCCTGGATGGATGAAGGGTTCAATACGTTCATCGATCTCGAGAACGTGGCGAACTACTTCCGGGGCACGGCCTACGGCGATTCCATCGAGGTGCATCCGTTCAACCTGTATGCTGCGCACGCCACGCCGGGGCAGGAACAACCGATGATCTCGAAGCCGGTCGAGGTGCGCGACCTTTTTTGGATCGGCTACCAGAAGCCGGCGCTGATGATGCGACAGCTGCGCGAGGAAGTGCTTGGGCGGGAGCGGTTCGATCGTGCCTTCCGTGAGTACATCCGTGCCTGGGCGTACAAGCATCCGACGCCGACAGACTTCTTCCGGGTCATGCGGGACGCCTCGGGGATGGAGCTTGACTGGTTCTGGCGTGGCTGGGTCTTCACGACCGCCAGGCTGGACCAGGCGGTGGTCGGCATCACCAACGTGGCAGGGAAGCCCGCGGAGGTGGCGCTCGCCAATCTCGGCACGATGGTCATGCCGGCAGAGTTGGCACTGACCTTTGCCGACGGGAGCACCACGACGATCCGGTTACCGGTCGAGATGTGGAATCTTGGTCAGCGTTTTACGTACCGCGTGCCAGGTGGGAAGTCCGTTCGGCGGGCTGTGCTCGATCCGCGCGCCGCCCTGACGGATATCGATCGTTCCAATAACGTCTGGCCGAGGTAACCTCCGCGTGACCAAGAATCGACTCGAGGCGTTCAGCGACGGCGTGATGGCGATCATCATCACCATCATGGTGCTGGAGATGAAGGTGCCGCATGGCTCCGACTGGTCGGCCCTCACGCCGCTCTGGCCCGTCTTCGTGAGCTACGTCCTGAGCTTCACGTATCTCGGCATCTACTGGAACAACCACCACCACTTGTTCCAGGCGGTGCACAAGATCAGCGGTCCCGTCCTGTGGGCCAATATGCACCTGCTGTTCTGGTTGTCCTTGGTGCCGTTCGTGACGGGGTGGATGGGAGAGAACCACTTCCACGATCTTCCGGCCGCGCTGTATGGGTTCGTGCTCCTGATGGCCGCCGTCGCCTTCTCGATCCTCGTGCGGGTGTTGTTGCGGCAGCATCCCGAGGACTCCGTCTTGGCTCGGGCGATTGGTGGCGACCGGAAGGGCAACGTCTCGCTCGCCGCTTACGTGGTGGCGATTCCCCTCGCCTTCGTGCACGAGTGGGCCTCCCTGGTCATCTTCGCGGGTGTTGCGGCGCTCTGGTTCGTGCCGGATCGTCGGATCGAGGCGGTGATCGAATGAGGCATGCTGCGCGCATCGTGGTGGCAGCCTCGCAGCGTCCCCGCTTTTTCATGCCCGCCATGCGATCGAAGGGCATGCGCAGCCTGCTTGTTGGGTTAGTGCTCCTCTCCCCCCTCGATGCCCAGCAGTTGACCCGGACGAGCCTCCTCGACGCGTCCTCGCTTCAGGCGGACCTGCAGGTTCTGCGGGAGGCCTACGGTGCGCTGCATCCGGGTCTCTACCGGTATCAGACTCCAGCGGAAGTGGGTGCCGGCTTTGATGCGGTCGCCGAGTACTTCCGTCGTGACCGCACGGTCGGGGAGGCTTTTCTGGCGCTGACACGACTGACTGCGAGCATTCGGTGCGGCCATAGCTATCCCAACTTCGTGAATCAGCCGGAGCGCATTGCGTTGGCCCTCTTTCATGGCACCGACAAGCTGCCGTTCGAGTTTCGCTGGCTCGGGCGACGGATGATCGTGACCGCGGATCACTCGGAGCGTGGGACTCTGCCGAGGGGATCGGAGGTGCTCACGATCAACGGGGTTCCCGCGGGGTCCATCCTCGACTCTCTCCTGCCGTTGGCCCGGGCCGATGGGGGCAACGATTCGAAGCGCGTCGCCTATCTCGAGGTGCAGGGACGTGAGCGCTACCACGCCTTCGACGTGCTCTTTCCACTCATCCTCCCCGTGGACACGCCCAGCTTCCTGCTCACCGTTCGGCAGCCCGGGGATTCGCGCCTTCGCCGTGTTCGGGTCGCGGCCCTGACGCTGCAGGAGCGGCAACAGCAGGGGAACGGGCCAATGGCGTCGGAAGCCCCGGATGCGCCGCTCTGGAGCTATCGGGTCGAGGGTGCGCTCGGAGTCCTCCTGATGCCGACATGGGCGTTGTTCAACTCGACCTGGGATGCCGTCGGCTGGACCGATTCAGTGCTGCAGGACCTTGAGCGGCGCAAGATTCCCGATCTCGTCATCGATCTGCGCGGGAATGAAGGGGGCACTGAAGTGGGGAATGCGTTGCTGGCCCGTCTGATCGATGCCCCATTGCGTGTGCCACTGTATCGACGCCACGTCCGCTACCGCCGTGTGCCGGACACGCTCGCGCCCTATCTCGACACGTGGGATCCCTCCTTCCGGGATTGGGGTGAGTCCGCACAGCCGACCACGGACTCGCTCTTCTACCGCCTGACGCGTTGGGACGATGACGCGGATGGCTCCGACATTATCGTGCCTGCGCTTCCGCGCTATCGTGGCCGAGTGTGGGTCATTGTGGACGCGACCAACAGTTCGGCAACGTTCCAGTTTGCCCTCGCCGTCAAGCAGTCGGGGGTGGCCACATTGGTTGGACAACCGACCGGCGGCAACCGGCGTGGCATCAATGGTGGGGCGTTCTTCTTCCTGCGGTTGCCGCGAACGGGCATCGAGGTGGACTTGCCACTGATCGCGGGATTCCCAGATACGCCACAGCCGGACGCCGGCGTGGTGCCAGACATCCTCGTCCAACCGAGTGTTGCGGACATCGCCCGGGGAGCAGACCCGGCGATGCGCGCCATCCGTCAGCGCATCACGGCAGGTCGGGGGCCGCGGCGGAGGTAGCCCCGCCGACGGGGCACTCGACACAGGTACGCACTTCGGGATGCCCACAGACCGGGCAGACATAGAGGTCGGCCACCGTCAGCGCGGTGTGCCGCAAGGCGTCCGCCAACTCAGCGGCGCGGCGTCGCGTCAACTGGGGGTGGGCACACTCGGCGGCGATCTCGACCAGTGACGCCCGGACGCGATTGATGCGCCATTCGCGGAAGGTGGGGGCTTCAACCATGGTGGTCATGGGGCCTCCGGATGCAGGACTCGGCGGGGGGGCCGATCCTTGGATGATAGCGCCGGTCCGAGGGCGCGCAAGTTGACCGTCAGGACGCAAGCAATGGGATGCCGGTGCCCCCCTTTGCGGAACGCACGGCTGAGTTGGAGCCACCGTCGTCCTGGATATACTTCCCTCGAGATCGCCACGTCCGGCCCCCCAATTCTCGGATCTTCTCTTGCCAGCTCGCCCGACCTCCCGCCTCTGGGGAATCCCCAAAGCCCTGCTCGGCCCGACCTGCATGGCACTCATCTTCCTTCTTGATCTGGTCACCCCGTTAGGCACGAACGTCCCGCTGTTGTACTTGGTGCCCGTGCTCCTGCTGCATGACGAACGTCAGGTGGGGGTCTGGCTGGCGCACTTCGTCGTTGCGGTATCGCTGACGGTGACCGTGCTCTTCGTCTCCCCGTTGCCCCCAAACGCCGTGGCGATTCCGCACGACGTCTTGTTCAATCGTGTTTCGTCCATGCTCGTGCTGGCCCTCTTTCTCTTCCGCCGGTACAAGGAGTTGAGCGCGCGGTCCCTGCTCTCTGAAATGCAGCGGGAACGTGAGGCGGCGCTGGTCCGTGCACTGGAACGGGAGCACGTCCCCATCTGCGCTTGGTGCAAGAAGATCCGGCAAGCCGATGACAGCTGGCTCCCGCTGGAGTCCCACTATCATGCGACGACTGGGGAGAAGTTCACCCACGCCATCTGCCCAAGCTGCAGTGACACCATGCTGCCCGACACGCCAAGCGCCACGTCCTCGGCCTGAGGACGTGGCGCTCGTGCGGCGGGGGATGGTCTCCGCCGGTTCTACGCTACTGTTTGCCCATCACTCTGGCGCGCGCGTCCCATGGAACGAGCCCTTCACGACCTCCTCGCCTTTCGGTGTCCGGTACGTGGCGATCATGTTGCCCATCAGCATGCCATCCTGCACCACGCTGGCGGTACGCGTCCGAACCATCACGCCCTTGCGGAGAATGCTCTCGTATTCCGCGCTCTCAGCGATCATGCTGTCGCCATGGACGGCGACCTCAAGCGGAATGGGGTCGCGTCCGGCAAGCGTCATGGTCCAGGATGTCATGTCCGCGGTCCCAGTGAAGGTGCTGGCGACGGGGTCCGTGACGCCTTCCAGCGTGACCGTGTTGTTCCATGTCCCGGCGAAGTCCGCCAAGGTGGTGGCCGCCACGGCAACTGCCGTTGTCGTGTCAGGCGCCGGCTCGGCGTCCTTGGCCGAGCACGCGGCCAGCATGGTGACGAGCAGGAGTATGGGTACAGTGCGCATGTGTCGCTCCAGAGTAGAAGTGGCATTGTAATAGGGTAACCTTGTAGCCTACCGCGATCTGGATGATCGCGCAATTATTCTGCAATGGTAGGCGGCCGCTGTCCTGGAGGACCACAATTCCCACGATCCTGATTGCGAGTTTCCTGGAACCGGTGCATGTGCAGCGGATTGCCGAGGCGTTCCCCGACCTGCGCATTCATTGTCGTCCTGAGCTGTTGCGCCAGCCACGCTACGCCGCTGATCACGATGGTGCTCCCAGCGTGCGCACCCCGGCGCAGGAGGCAGAGTGGCGGGCACTCCTGGCGGACGCCGAGATCATGTTCGACTTCGATCAGACGCATCGCGAGGACCTGCCCGAACTCGCGCCACGCGTGCGCTGGATTCAGGCCACCAGTTCAGGGATTGGACCGTTTGTGGAACAGATGCGGTATCGGGAACGGATGCCCGCAACGGTTTTTACTCGGGCAAGTGGTGTGCACGCGCAACCGCTCGGTGAGTTTTGTCTGATGGCAATGATGATGCACGCGCGCGGGTACGCACAGATGGCCGGGCAGCAGAGTGAACGGCGGTGGCAGCGTTTCGCCGGGACCGACCTGCGTGATCGCACGGTCGTGATCGTCGGCCTCGGGGCGATCGGTTCGGAGGTGGCGCGGATGGCACACGCGATCGGCATGCGCGTCGTCGGCGTCGGGCGGACTGCAGACCCGCCACGTGAGCTCGTCGTCCCGCTCGATGCCTATCATTCGGTGAGCGTGCTTGATGCGGTGCTTCCCGAGGCGGAGTATCTGGTGCTCGTGGTTCCGCACACGCCCGACACCGTGGATTTGATGGGCCCGCGGCAACTCGCGCTCCTCCCCGCGGGTGCGGTGGTGATCAACATCGGGCGTGGCGCGCTGGTGGACGAGGCCGCGCTGATCGAGGCCCTGCAGGCGGGGCATCTTGGAGGGGCGGCCCTCGACGTCTTTCGGGAGGAGCCGCTCGCACCGGAATCGCCGCTCTGGACGTTGCCCAATGTCCTGATCAGCCCGCATTCGGCGAGTACCAGCGATCGGGAGAATGCGCGGCTGACCGATCTCTTCATCGAGAATCTCGGTCGCTATCTCGCCGGGACTCCCCTCAAGAACGTCCTGCGCTGATCACCGACTCCTGTAAAGAAATTCCGACCGTTGTACTCCCCTTAGCGGCCCACGGCGGCTGACGTTTGACCCACTTCGCTCGGCGATGTACCCTCCCAACGTCCGTGTGTACGTCGGTACCCTTGCCCGTTACTTCAGGAGTGCATTCTCATGCATCGCCTTTCATTCGCCCCTCGCTTTCGGTTCCCGCTCCTCGCCCTCCTCGTCGGGGCAGTGAGCCCTCTCACCTCCCAGGTCACTGCGACCCCACGCGCGGCGCCGACGGCGGCTCCGACAGAACTCCAGGCCGGGCCCGGTGGGTGGGTCAAGGAGTTCGGCACCATGTGGACGTTCGAGGCGCCACCGCTCGAGTACTGGAAGGGACGATATGGGTTCGAGCCCAGCACCGCGTGGCTCGATCACGTGCGGCTCTCGAGTGTCAGGATCCCGGGTTGCTCCGCGTCGTTCGTGTCGGATCGCGGGTTGGTCATGACCAACCATCACTGCGCCCGTGCCTGCATCTCGGCAGTCTCGCCTGCGGACACGAGCTATCAGGAGGCGGGATTCGTCGCGTTGCGGGAATCTGATGAGCGTCGCTGTGAGGGATCGTACGCTGACCAGCTCATCGCGACGGAGGATGTCACCGGGAAGGTGCGCGCGGCGATGACCGCTGCCGAGACGGCGAAGCAGGTGGAGCAACGCGACAAGGCGATTGGTGATATCCAGTCCGTGTGTCAGACGTCTCCAGAAATCGTCTGTCAGGTCGTCACGTTCTATCAGGGCGGCAAGTACTCGCTCTACCGCTATCGGCGCTATACCGATGTGCGGTTGGTCATGGCACCGGAAGAGGGCATTTCGTTCTTTGGCGGTGACCCGGACAACTTCACCTACCCGCGCTACGATCTGGATCTGACCCTGCTGCGTGTGTATGACAACGGCCAACCGATGCAGACCGAGCACTATCTCCGGTGGAACTCGGAGGGGGCGAAGGAAGGGGATCTGACGTTTGTGGTCGGCAACCCGGGCAGCACGGGGCGGTTGCTCACGATGGCGCAGATGGAATACCTGCGCGATGTCCAGTACCCCGCTGCCCTGGCGAACTACGCGGCGCAGATCGCGCTCTACAAGGAACTCGCCGAGGAGAGCGTTGCCAATCGACGGAAGTACGAGAACACGATCTTCGGGTTGGAGAACTCCCAGAAGGCGACGCGTGGCTACCAAACCGGCTTGCTCGATCCCGCGATCATGGCGCGAAAGGCCGCCTTCGAGAAGGACTTCCGCTCCCGGATCATGGCCAAGCCCGAGCTCGCGGCCAAGTACGGCACGGCGTGGGACAACATTGCGCGTGCGCAGCGCGAACTCGGCAGCTTCGCGGTACAGATGCAATTCCACGGGTTCGGCGGCGGCTCATCGTTGCTGAATCTGGCGGCGTTGCTGGTGCGGATCCCCGAGCAGGAAGCGCTTCCCGATTCGCTCCGTTTGGCGGCGTATCGCGGAGCAGGGATGGCACGGATGCGGGCGCAAGTGCTGCAGGACCTCACGATCGATGTGGCACTCGAGCGTCAGCTCCTCGCCACGCAACTTGGCCTCGCGTCGCGCGCACTCCCTGCCGGAGATCCTTTCCTCGCCGCGGCCTTGGGAGGCCGCAGCCCCGAGGTGGCCGCCGAGGTGTTGGTGAACGGGAGTACCCTCGGTTCGGTCGCAGCGCGCCGTGCGCTCCTCGACGGCGGGGCCGCTGCCGTCCGCGCCAGTACGGATCCGATGGTGATCCTCGCGCGACAGGTGAATCCGCTGGCGATGCGGCATGCCGAACGCGCTCAGGGATTGACCACGACCATCAGCGCGAATGTGGCATTGGTTGGACAGGCGATCTATGCGGCGTATGGCGAGAGCCTGCCCCCGGATGCGACGTTCACCCTGCGGATCAGTGACGGCGTGGTACGCGGCTTCCCCTACAACGGGACGGTCGCACCGTATCGCACCACGCTGTATGGATTGTTCGGCCGGAGCGCCGAGTTTGACAACACCCCCCCGTTCAGGCTCCCGGCGCGCTGGCAGGCAGCGCGCAACACGCTTGACCTGGCGACCCCGATCAACTTCGTGCTGACCAGCGACATCATCGGAGGTAACTCCGGCAGTCCGGTCATCAATCGCAACGGAGAGGTCGTGGGGCTGATTTTCGATGGCAACATCGAGATGCTTCCGAATCGTTTCATTTACACGGACGAGGTGTCGCGATCGGTGGCCGTCCACACCAAGGGGATCGTAGAGGCGCTCCGCAAGGTGTACTCCGCCGGTCGCCTTGCCGATGAAGTCGAACGCGCGGCCGTCAAGCGGTGACGCGACTCACGCAGGCGGAGCGCCTCCGCGGCCTTCGTATCCTGGTCGGGAACACGCCGCTGCTGGCCATTGAGTTCCGTGTGAATGGTGGCGCGCCCCGGACGCTCCACGTGAAAGCGGAGAGCTTGAACCTGACGGGCAGCATCAAGGATCGGATGGCGCTGTACATCATCCGGCGTGCCACCGAGCGCGGCGAGTTGGCACCCGGTGGCATGATCGTCGAGGCGACCAGTGGCAACACCGGCATCTCCTTCTGTGCCATTGGCCGAGCGCTGGGGCATCCGGTCACGATCTTCATGCCGGACTGGATGAGTGCGGAACGGATCGCGCTGATTCGATCCTTTGGTGCCACAATCCGGTTGGTCTCGAAGGAGGACGGCGGGTTCCTCGGCTCGATCGCGCAGGCGGAGGAACTGGCGCGCACCACGCCCGGCGCGTTCTTGCCGCGTCAATTCGCCAACGAAGAGAACTGCGAGGCGCACTTCCGTTCCACGGGTCCGGAACTCCTGGCCCAGATGGGGAGTCTGGGCTTGGTCCCCGATGCCTTTGTGGCCGGAGTTGGCACCGGGGGAACCATCATGGGTGTCGGGAGGTATCTGCGGAGTCAGCATCCCGCTGTCCGCCTGCACCCCGTGGAGCCAGCCAATTCCCCGACACTCTCCACCGGGCACAAGGTCGGGAAGCACCGCATTCAGGGCATCAGCGATGAGTTCATTCCGGCCATCGTGCATCTCGACGAACTGGACGAGGTCCTGGCCGTGGACGATGGTGATGCGATCCTGATGGCGAAGAAGCTCGCCGCCGATCTCGGCCTCGCGGTCGGGATTTCCAGTGGCGCCAATTTTCTCGCGGCGGTGCAAGCACAGGACACGCTGGGGGAACAGTCTGTGGTGACCACCGTGTTCTGTGATTCCAACAAGAAATATCTGTCGACTGACTTGCTCCGAGACGAGCCGACCCTTCCTGGACATCGCACCCCCACGATCGAACTCCTCGGATTTCGCGCCGTCAACCGGGTCTGCGACGTCTGTTTCGATCCCGAGGACCCCGTCAGCGCCCCGGTGAACTTCGTGGCGATCACCCCCCGGCGCTGAGTTGGCCGGGCGGGCGATCCGTCCGCCCCGGGGGGTCTCGATTGCGGAACCGCCCGGAGAGGGCGACACTACGATGCATGCCACGGCTCTCCCGCACCTATCGCAACGTCCTGCTTCTGATCGGCTCGCTGCCGGTCGCGTTGCTCGTGTTCGCGCTCCTCTATCAGTTCGGGATGGCGCACCTCGAGGGGCAGGAGCGTTCGCTGACTGCCTCGTTGGAGTGGGCGGCGGAGACCCTGACCACCACCGGCTACGGGCGCGATACCGGGTGGACGCATCCGCTGATGCAGGCGTATGTGATCGGGGTACAGTTCCTCGGCCTCTTCCTCGTCTTCCTGCTCTTTCCGATCTTCATGATTCCGTTCTTCGAGGAACGCTTCGAAGCGCGGTTGTCCACCCGGTTGCCCGAGTTGAAGGGCCAAGTGCTGGTCTACCGGTACGGGCCGGCGGTAACCTCCTTCATTCGGGAACTTGAACAGGCCAAGGTGCCGGTCACCATCCTGGAGGAAGATGAGGCGCTCGCCCGCCGCCTCGTGGGTCGCGGTCTCCGCGTCGTCCTCGGCAACCTCGATGAAGAAGACCCAGACCTTTCGAAGTTGACCGGCGCGCGTGGCGTGGTCCTCAACGGCGACGACAACCACAACGCTGCGATGGTGCTGGCCGCCCGCTATCAGGGGTATGCGGGACCAATCCTGGCGCTGATGGATGAGCCGTTCCATCGGCCGCCAATGATCCGCGCGGGTGCGACCGCTGCCTTCACCCCGGAGCATGTGCTTGCCGCCGCCCTGTCCGCGCGGGCCAGCGCACGGATCAGTCCTCGCGTTTCCGGCGTGCGGAATCTCGGGCAGCATCTTGAAGTGGCCGAGTTCCGGTTGCATGCCGGGAGCCCGATGGCAGGGAAGACCATCGCGGAAGCCCGGATGCGGGCCGAGACGGGCGCAACGATTGTCGGGCTCTGGATCGGTGGAGAATTGGTGCGTCAGCCGGCGATCAGCACGCGATTGGATCCGGGGATCATCCTGGTCGCGGTCGGCAGTCATGACGCGATCGCCCGCCTCGGAAAGATGGTGACCTCACCGCCGCGCCGCGGTCCACTCCTGGTGGTTGGCGACGGGTCGCTGGGGCGGAAAGTCGCCGAGCTGTTGCGCGATGCGGAAGAACAGATCCGGGTGCTGGATCTGACGGCCTCCGAGTCGGTCGACATCGTCGGTGATCCCCTCAACACGCGCGTGCTCGAAAGCGCGGGCGCGCGCGAGGCCTCCGCCATTGTGCTGGCACTGGAATCGGACGCCGCAGCCATCTTCACAGTGGCTGTGATCCGGAGCTTCTCGCCCGATGCAGTGATCATCGCCGGGGCGCGGCTGGTCGAGAATGTCTCAAGAATTCACCGTGCAGGGGCGGATTTCGCTCTCTCGGTGAGTCAAGTTGCCGGGCAGTTGCTCACCCATCACATTTTGGGGCAGCAGTCGATGTCGCTGGAGGCGTCGGTCAAGCTGGTCGCCACCTCGGGCGAGAGTCTGGTGGGTCGTGCGCTGGAGGATTTCCGGATTCGCGAGCGCACCGGGTGTTCCGTGGTGGCGGTCGAACGGAGCGGAGACGTCATCGTCGAGTTCGAGGACGGCTTCGAAATTCAGGCGGATGACACCGTCTATGTCAGCGGCACCGACGAGGATGTGGCCACCTACTTCAAGGGCTTCCCGAACACCCGTGCCTGGCCTGCCGTGAAGCCCGATCCGTCCGCGCTCGGCTGAGCCCACCCTCTCCCCGAACCTTGCGAGGTCACGATGGCCGCACCGAATGTACCGGACTCGACCAAGGCGCCTCGCCACCTGTGGGTCGTCGGGGTGGTTGGGCTTCTGTTCGCCGCCGTTGGGGCGCTGGATTACTACATGACGGAAACCCGGAACGTGGAGTACATGGCTGGATTCACTCCCGAGCAACTCGAGTTCTTTTACGGCCTTCCGGCGTGGGTCGTCTCCTCGTGGGCCGTGGCCGTCTGGGGAAGCGTGGTCGGATGCCTGCTCTTGCTCGCGCGACGGCAGTTTGCGGTGACGGTTCTGGGCATGTCGCTCGTCGCCACCCTGGTGACGACCGTCCACAATTTCGGCATGTCCAATGGGTTGGAGATCATGGGAAGCGCGCAGTCGCTCTTCTTCGCCGGCCTGATCCTCCTCTTCGCGCTCGGCTTGTGGCTCTACGCCCGCGCGATGCGCACGGCAGGGGTTCTCCGGTAGCACACGACACACTGTATGACACTCACATTGCCCCGGCATCAGGTGGGGCATCCTTGAAAGGAGTAGCATGATGATTCGGAACGCAGACGCAGAGTGGAAAGGCGACTTGAAGGGTGGATCGGGAACGGTGACGCTCGGCAGCGGATCCTATTCCGGCCCCTATTCGTTCTTGAGCCGATTTGATGACGGCAGCGGCACCAACCCGGAAGAATTGCTCGGGGCAGCGCACGCCGGATGTTTCTCGATGGCTCTGGCCAACACGTTGGCCATGGCGGGGCATGTGCCGACCAGTATCCACACGACCGCAAAAGTGCATGCCGGCAAAGATGAGTCCGGGTTCAAGATCAGCCGGATTGATTTGGTGACGCGCGGCGTCGTTCCTGGGC
Source organism: Gemmatimonadota bacterium (assembly GCA_024641735.1). Taxonomy (GTDB): domain Bacteria; phylum Gemmatimonadota; class Gemmatimonadetes; order Gemmatimonadales; family GWC2-71-9; genus Palsa-1233. The sequence goes on from JAHECN010000002.1 coordinate 58,453, forward strand.
TCTCGGCGGAGGAGTTCGTCCGAGTGGCCGAGGAGATGAAGACGGGCTGCATTGTGTCGCGAGCGTTGTCTGCGGTGCCAATGAC
>JAHECN010000046.1 GCA_024641735.1 Gemmatimonadota bacterium
CGGAACCCGGCTTGCCGCCGCTGGCTTTCACCCTGACTTCATCGGCCCCTCGACGATGAGCATGGCCCAGGCGGTTCCCTACACGAATCAGATCATCGCAGTCCCGGGTGCGCTGACGTACTTGAAGGAAATCTCCTACCATCGCTATGCGGGCGTCTCGGACGCGAATCTTGCCGCCATCCGCACGAAGGCGGACGCACTGGGTCTCCGCACGGCGATGCTCGAGCACATCGGAAGCGACGTGGAAGACATGTACAAGGACCTGACCATCGGCAACGCTTCGGCGTGGCAGCAGTTCACGCTGGCGTACCCGACGCCGGACACCGGGGGACACTACTACGGCATCACCGATGGGAGCCCAGTGATCGCAAGTCGCACGGTGGCGTTGCGTCAATACTTCCGCTACGTGCGAAGCGGCGCCTATCGCGTCGAGGCCACGAGCACCAATGGCAGCGTGCGGCCCGTAGGATTTACGAACCCCGGCGGCGGCCCAGTCATCGTCATGCACACGGCGGGCATCGAGAGCTTTGCGATCACGGGCCTGCGGCCCGGACGCTACGAGGTGTCCAGCTCGGTTTCCGCGGCCGTGCTGCCGATCAACCCCACTGTGGGCGCCGACGGGGAGCTGCGCTTCACGGCGATTCCGGGCATCATCACGGTGGCCTACCTACCGTGAGCGCACCGGTCACCGCGGGCCCACACTCCGCCCGCCACCGCATCCCGATCCCGCGGTGGGTCTGGGTGGCGGCCGTGCTCGCTGGCGTGCTGCACATGACCCCGTACGCCGTGGCCGCATGGCGAACGCCGGATGGCTGGACGTTCACTGGCAACCTGACTGTCTCCCCCGACTACATGCAGTACCGCACGTGGGCTCGGCAGACGCAGACGGAAGGCCCGATCGTCTCAAATCGGTTCACGGCGGAACCGAACGGCAAGTTCCTTCCGGTCCCGTTCTACTGGGGCGTCGGCATGCTGTCGCGCGTGACGGGAGCGACCCCGGAGTGGACCTACGCGTGGCTCGGGGTTCCGCTGGCCATGGCGATGGTACTGCTGCTCTATGCCAGCGCACGACGATTCAGTCGTTTCGAGGCCGCCGTGCCGTGGGTCGTCGGGACCCTCGTCCTGGGCGGGGGACTCGGCGCGATTCTGGCGCTGATCGCCGATACGCCGTCCCTCCGCGCATGGCCGCTTCTCTTCGCCCTCGTCGTCGAACCGATGCAGGGGGCGGCACGAGTGGCCCCCTTCGAGAGCTATCGCGGCAACTACGTCGTGCAGGCCCTCTTCGATACCCATTTTCTGGCGTTCTGGGTCGCCGCCACGGCCGCGGTCCTCACGCTCGCCAACGTGACGCTCGAGTACTCGCGTCGCAATCTGGCATGGATGGTGGCATGCTTTGCTGGCGCGACTCTCCTGCACGTCTACGAAGGCGTCACGCTGATGGCGATCACCATCGGGGTGGTCGGCATCTGCATGCTGCGGGGACTGCCGCGCCGACACGCGATGACGATCCTCGCCTCGGCCGGCGTGGCGGTGGGGATCTGCCTCGCGGGAGCACTCGCGTTGCAGCACGCGGCCGGCTTCCCGACCCCGGCTTGGCGCGGGCTGATGGTCCCACCCAGCATCCTCCTGCTCGCCTATCCGGTGGCCTGGCTGCTGATTGCAATCGGTGGGTTCCGCTTCTGGCAGGATGCCGATCGGAATGATGCCTTTCTTGTGGGATGGGCCTTGGGTTGCCTCGCTCTGGTGATGGCAGGGCCGTTCTTTCCATATCCGGATCGCGGCACGATGACGCTGCAGATCCCGCTCTATTTGATCGCCGGGACCATCTACTTTCGGCAGCGACAGCGTGTCCAGTTGGGTCACGTGGCGCTGCTGCTTCTGTTGTGCAGCCCGACCCTGCTCCTGGCCGGTTTGCGTTGGAAGCAGGCCTGGTTCAATCCCACGTATGCCCACAAGTGGGTACGACCCGAGCACCTTCACATCATTAGGGTGCTGACCGAGCGGAGCACTCCCGCCGACCTGTTGCTGGCCACGGAAGAATCATTGCGCTGGCTGGGTCCGGAGTATTCCGGCCGCCACTTTGCGGGACACTTCTTCCTGACCATTCGCTACGATCAGAAACGCGCGGAACTGGAGGCGTTTCTGAATACTTACGACACGACGGCCCAGGAACGGTTTCTGAGAGAATCGGGAGCGACGCTGCTGTTCGTCGAGTCTCGCCGAGACCCCGAACGGTTTCGCCAACTCTCCCGACTGACTCCGCTCATCGCCAATGAGGTGGGCATCCTGTTCGCCGTCAGGACGGATCGCATCGATGCCCACTGAAGCAACACCAGGCCACGCCTGGTTCTCGACATCGCGGGCCCTCGCGGTGACTGCGATATTCCTCGTCGCGCTCATCGCTCGCGCCTGGATGCCAGCTCACCTTGGCATCGGTCATTATGACGAAGGGGTGTATGCCCTCAGCGCGCAGGGGATCGTCCACTGGCCGGAGGGTCATCTCTTCCCCGGCCAGATCCGTTTCTCTCCCCCCGCCTGGTTTACCACGATTGGTGTCTTCGCTCGCGCCACCGGAATGGCACCACACGCTGCAGCACTCGGCTTGAACGTCTTGATCGGAAGCCTCACGGCACTCGCCGTCGGTGTGATGGGCATCGCGTGGTTCGGGATGGCGGCAGGGGTGGCGGCTGGATTGGTGGTTGCTGTGAACCCGCTGAGCATCATGTTGTCGCGCTCCGGACTGACCGACCCGCTCTTCACGCTTTTCTTCGTGCTCGCTCTCGGCGCCATTGCGGAGGTGTTCCGGCGCGGCGGTGCTCGGTGGATCGGGATCGCCGGCCTGCTGACTGGAGCGGCCTGGAACACCAAGTATCACGGCTGGTTTGTGGGACTCATCGGCGGTGGCACGATCTGCTGGGTCTGGTGGCATCAGCGACGTGACGCAGGGGCGGGACGGCACGCCAGGGAGGCCCTGGTGCGGTTGCTTGCCGTCGGTGCCGTCGGCCTGGCCACCTACCTGCCATGGGCATTCTACATGAGCACGGGCTCAGGTTCGCGCGGACTCGGTGGGATCGTTGAATACTACCTGACCCTGATCGGTACGGAGTGGGTCGGCAACGCCACTCGACACGTGGCCATGCAACTCTTCCTGGACGGGCCGCTCGCTCGTGGTGGCCTTGCCGTCGCCGTGGCGGTTGCCATCGGCCTTGCTGCGCCGCTGCGTGCGACGCGTTTGCTCGCGCTCCTCACGGGCCTCGTCCTGCTCACGGTGCTCGGGGGAGGATTGGCGCCCGTCCTCGCGCTCACTGGCTGGGGTACCGCAGTGCTCCTCGGTGAACGCCATCGCGTGGCCGCTGGACTCCTACTGGCATGGCTCGGGCTCTGGGTGCTTGCGGCCCCCTTGTACTACCCCTATGCCCGCCTCCTGCTCCCCATGATACCCGCCGTCGCACTCGTGGCTGGGCGGGGACTCGTGTCACTCATCGGATGGACGGAAGCCCGAGTTGGTGAGCAAAAGCTCACGCGGTGGAACTCGCTCGCCCTCGCGGGCGTCATCATCCTCGTGCTGTCAGTGACACCCTCTCTGGCTCCGGGCTTCGGCAACCCGTGGCGCGACGCCACGGGCTCCGAGATCGCCGCGACCCAACTTGCAGAAGACATTCCCGCAGGCGCGGAGTTCTTCGTGACCGGCGAACCTTCCCTCGAATACTATCTGGGGCTCACGGGCAGGAAGGCAACTTCCCTACTCGACGGCCTCAACGTCCTCGACACTACGTCGAACACGACGTATCTCGTGGTCGGTGTCTACGCACGTCGAGCGCCGCAGCGGCGTGAGGACTTGGCACGACTGGGAGCGCGGCTTGATTCGCTGACGAGTTACCCAATCAATCCGACCGACTTGCGCCTCCTCGACGACTCAAGCCCAGAGCGCGCGCGACAGTTCTTGGTGACACCGGACGCGACATTCGATCTCGTGCTGTACCGCGTGAGCGCGTCCGCCACCCCGGCACACCGCACCGTGGACGCGGACCGATGACCGCGACTCCGGGCCGCGTGGTACACCTCGGTCTCGTGTTGGGGGCGGCGTCCCTGCCCGCGTTGTGCTTCCCGGACGCCATCGGCCGCGCGAGCGCCATGTGGCTCCTGGCCGAAGGTGCGCGCCCATATTGGGTACCTGCCGAAGCGCTCCTGTTGTACGGCATCGTGCCGCTCGTCGTCCTCAGCGCCATCGTCCTCTTCCTGGCGCCGGGAATGTTGCTCGCACTCACGACGGGTCGAGGGAGATCGACGCCAGTCTGGTTGTTGTCTGCCGTTCCCTTCTCGCTCGGTGCTGCATTCCTCGTCGCCGAGGTTGCCAGAGCGTTCCTTACAGCACGCGCCAGCGGCTGGTTGATGTTCGGGGCGCTGGGGCTGTCGACGGTGACTGCATTTCTCTTCTCCCGTCGGCGGGAGTTGCCGTGGCCCGGGGCCACACTTCGTGACTGGTTCCCGGTCGGCAGCGCGGTCATCGGAATGCTGCTCCTGTACCTGATGCTTGTTCCCAAGCTGCTCTGGGAAAGCTTCAACGGGGATGGTGCGCACGCCTTCGCGATCTCCCGACTCCTCCTCAATAGTCCCTGGCCGTTCTTCCCGGAAAGCGCAGGTCCCGTGGCAGCGTTTCCGGGAACGACGTCGATGCTCTTCGCATTTCCGAACGCATGGTTCATCCAGCTCTTCGGTCCACTCGAGTCGGCAATCCGGCTCCCGTTCCTCCTGTACACCCCTCTGGTCGTGCTTGGCGTCCAGGCGCTCGCCGAAGAAGGGGACCGTCCACTCGCGACGCGAACACAGCTCGCGATTTGGGCCGGGGTGCTGCCGTTCGTCTTGGCGATGGCCTTCAGCGCGAGCTACAGCCCGTATCATGCCGATATCGCGCTCCCCGGAGTGCAAGACACCCTGCTCGTCGTGTGCGTACTCGGCTTTCTCCACGCCATGGTCCGCCGCGAATGGGCGTGGGCCGCCGGATTTGGCCTGCTGAGCTACATCTCACTCCCCAACGGCCTGCTCCTCATGGGCTTTTGGTTGCTCGCCGAACTCGTCGTGATGCGTCCCCGACCCTGGAGTGTCGCGGCGCGAGGCGCTCTCCTGCTCGTCGCATGCATGGTGGCAGCCGCAAGCTTCGCCGTGGTGTTGCACTGGACCGGACAGACGCCGCCCGGCGGAGAATACGGACTTGCACGGACCATCGCCGATGTCCTCCGCATCGATCTGACGCAGTGGCGGCGAGTGGTGTACCTGCTGGTCGGTGGCGCGGTGTTTCCCGTGGGGACGCTCCTCCTCTGGCGAAAGCAGGATCAGGTGTCGCGTCGCGTGACACTGATGGTGCTGGCATACTTTCTCTTCTTCTTCGTCCAGACACGATTCAGTCTCCACCACTTGGTCCCTGCGATGATCCTGCCACTCGTCGTGGCCGCACGGCTGCGGCCGATCGAGCAACCCGCCAGCACGCGATATCACCTCGCCTGGCTGATGGCGGCGCTCGTGGCGGCGGTGCTGTCGCTCCCGAGTTCCTTCGCCATCACAACCGCCGAGCGACGTGTCGGCATGACCGTCACGCAGCAGGTGGGATCCTACGACGCGAGCGACCCGGCGGTCTTCGAGGCCTCTTCCCTGCTCGGCGAAGCCTTTCCAGCGGACTGGGACGCCGACGTCCCGGCAACGGCATACGGAGGCTCCGCGCTGACATGGCTCTACTACGCGGACGAGGGAGCGGTGACACCGCACACGGCCTACCTGCTCTCCAGGCGCGATGCCATGACGGACGAGCCGACCGCCGCCGCGCCGTTCGCGGTGGATTCCGCATTCCGACTCGACATCCTCAACGCACCCGCGTACGCCGCCCACCAGGCACTGCGCCCCGCGACGGACACGCACGCACCTATCTATGTCGTCCCGCGCGCTTCCCTCTTCGGGCTCGGTGGACCCCACACCATCGACCTTGCACGCCTGCTCGACCGCGTGGCTCGGCGGATCGGGGTCCGCGGCCAGGTTGAGGAGCAGCCGTGACGAGACGATGGACTCGGTATCTGCTGCCCTTGGTGGCAGGACTCACGATCGCGGTCGGGTGGGTGCTCTGGTCCGGCAGTGGCGAAGTGTGGGCGGCCATCCGCGCCGTCAACCTGCTCCGGGCACTCCCCCTGATCGGCGCGACCGCCACGTGGTTCGTCTTCCGGTTTGTCCGGTCACAGTTTCTGCTCCGGCATGCCGGGGTGCGCGTCCCAATTCGCCCCGCGCTTATCACGTACTTGGCGGCGCTTCCGGGCACAGCAACCCCCGCCTATCTGGGTGAAACCATTCGCGCCGTCTTTCTGCATCGGCGTTTCGGGACCCCGATGCGTCTGTCCTTGCTGGCCATCTTGATCGAACGGATCCACGACGTCGTGGCACTCGCGATTCTCGCGATCGTGCTCGCCCCCGCGCGCAATTCTCTGATTGGTGCGGTCTTCTTCGGGGCCGCGTTTCTGGGCTGGGTGATGCTCGAGCGCAGCCTCCGGCACACGTCGCTCGCCACCCCAGCGAAGCGATTGCTTCGGACCCCGTCCGTGGTTCTGCCATCGGTCGCACTGTCACTCCTGGCATGGACCGCAGCCGGGATGCTCTACCCCATCGCGGCAGGCGCGCTGGGGCTGCCGGTCGGCCTCGGCGAGGGGGTGGCCGTCCTCGCCCGCTCGACCCTGCTGGGTGCGGCGACCCTGCTGCCTGCGGGATTCGGCGCCACCGGGAGTGCCGCCATCCTCGACCTGCAGCGCCTGTTCACAGCAGCTGATGCCATCGCGCTGGTCACACTGGTACGGTTGGGCTCCACTGGCGTCGCGCTGGCGGTGGGCACGGTCTTTCTTGTTCGGGAGTTGCGCGGTGAACCACCTGAGCCAGAAGGGGTGGCCCACTTCGATGCGATCGCCGCCGACTACTCGGCGCAGTGGTCCCCCCACGTCTGGGATCTCCTGCTTACACGCAAGATGACCATGCTCTGCGACGCCCTCGGTGACCCAGAATCCGCCGGAATCGGCATCGACTTGGGTTGCGGGCTCGGAATCCAGACGGCCACGGTGCATCGCCGCGGATATCGCGTCATCGGGATCGAACCCTCGGTTGGTCTGTTACGCCACCGCCCCGATCGGACGGGGGCCGTCGTTGCGGGGGACGGGCTCCGACTCCCCTTCGCGGACGAGAGTCTCGACTTCGTCTATACGATTGGCGTGCTACACCACCTGCCGGGGCGTGCGGCACAAGCGATCGCCCTCGCGGAAATCGTGCGGGTGCTTCGCCCTGGCGGGCTGCTCTTGGTCCATGAGAGCAACCCACGGAACCCGTTGTTCCGATTCTACATGACCTACTTGTTCCCCATCCTGAAAAGCATTGATGAGGGGACGGAATGGTGGATCCATCCAGACCGCTGGCAGTCGGTGCCAGGGATGGCACTGGTCGATATCCGCTACTTCACCTTTCTCCCGGATTTCATCCCGCGCGCGCTGATGGCCCCGGCGCTCCGGATCGAGCGCCTGCTTGAAGGGGGACCGACCTACCCCTATTCGGCCCACTACTTTGCGGTACTGCGTCGCGCCGAACTGGCGCCCGGCCCGGACTGAGGCCCGACTCTTGCTCCCACTCGGCAGTCTGAGCTGACCCGCCCTTCCGCCCCAGGAAACCGCTGATGGACCGTTCCCAGCCCGACCTCTCCCTCGTCGTCCCGGCCTACAATGAGGCCGGGGGAATCCGCCCCGTGGTGAGCCGACTCTTTGATGCCTTCCGCCAGGCGGGGTATCAACTGGAGGTGGTGGTCGTCGACAACGGCTCGACAGACGGCACGGGGGAGGTGCTCGCGGGCATGGTCCAGACCTATCCGCACCTCCGCATCCATCGGATCGCGGTCAACCAAGGCTATGGCAACGGCATCCTCGAGGGGCTCCCGGTGGCCACGGCCGAATGGGTGGGAATGATCCCTGCCGATGGGCAAGTGGACGCCGAGGACGTCGTGCGCCTGTATGAGGCGGCGTTGGCCACCGACGGCAACATCGTGGCGAAAGTACGTCGTCGGTTTCGACTCGATGGCTTGAATCGCAAGTTTGTCTCCGTGGCGTACAACCTGCTCGTCCTGATCCTCTGGCCGGGACTCGGTACCCTCGATACCAATGGCAGCCCGAAGCTGCTTCGACGTGAGGCGCTCCGAACCATGCATCTCACTTCCACCGGTTGGTTTCTGGACCCGGAATTGATGATCAAGGCACACCACATGAAACTGCGTGTGTTGGAAGTGAACGTCTTCGCGAGAATGCGGGGAACCGGATTGTCGCATGTGCGCCCTTCGACCTGCTGGGAGTTTCTGGTGGAATTGCTGCGCTATCGCTTCACCGGAGTGATCGCCCAGTGGAAACGCGAGTACCTGGTGCCGTCCCGTGTACTGGAGCAGCGGACATGAGCGCGACAGATCAGGTGCATCATCGGATCACGCACTGTCGAGCGTGCGGTGAAGCGGCCCTCGAGGAGGTCCTCGACCTCGGTGCTCAACCGTTGGCAAACGCCCTCCCGGCACACCCAGACGAGTTCGCGGCCGAACGGCGCTTTCCGCTCGTCCTTTTCGCCTGCCGGCAGTGTGGTCTCGTCCAACTCGTGGACGTCATCGACCCCGAAGTGCTCTTCGCCCATTACTTGTATGTCACCGGCACCTCGGAAACGATCGCCGCCCACAATCGGCGGTACGCTGCCACCGTGACCGAGGTGTTAGGGTTGGGCGAGGACGATCTGGTGGTGGAGGTTGCCAGCAACGACGGCAGCCTGATCAGCTGCTTCGTGCCACACGGGGTGCGCGTGCTCGGCGTCGAGCCGGCGCAGAACATCGCCCGGATCGCGGAGGAACGTGGCATCCTGACCGAAGTTGTCTTTTTTAGTGGGACCGAGGGCGCCCGTCTCGCCACCGTGCACGGACGGGCAGCCGCCATCATCGGCAACAACGTGCTCGCCCACGTCGGCGACCCTGTCGACTTTCTCGCCGGAGCCGCCGCGTGGCTCGCCGACGACGGGCGTGCCATCGTCGAAGTGCCCTACCTTGAGGAGATGCTCGCACGTTTGGAGTATGACACGATCTACCATGAGCATCTCTGTTATTTCTCGGTCACCGCGTTGCTCACGATCGCCGAGCGCGCCGGCCTGCGCGTGGTCCGCGTGGACCGCGTCCCGGTGCACGGCGGGTCTATTCGCACCTGGTTTGCGCCGGCGCGCACGGTGACGGAACATGCGCCGGAGGTACTTGCCATCGCCGCGGCAGAGCAAGCCGCCGGCCTGCACGACCCGACGCGCCTGCGGGAATTCGCGGCCGCCGTGGCCGAGCACCGCGTCCAACTCCGCGAGCTCCTCACACGGTTGCGCGCGGAGGGTGCCACGATCGCAGCGTACGGCGCACCGGCCAAGGGCAACACGCTCCTCAACTATTGCGGGATTGGAACGGACCTCGTGGCCTATACCGTCGACCGCAGCATGCTGAAGCAAGACCGATATCTCCCGGGACAGCACCAGCCAGTGCTGCCACCGAGCGTGCTCCTCGAACGTCAGCCGGACTACCTCCTCATTCTGGCCTGGAACTTCGCCGAGGAGATCATCGAGCAGCAGTCCGAATACCATCGACGCGGTGGACAGTTCATCCTGCCGATTCCAGCCCCGAGGGTTCTGTGACGATCAAGGCAATCATCCTCGCTGGCGGGCGCGGGACGCGGCTTGCCGAGGAGACCGGTTCCCGTCCGAAACCGATGGTTGAGATCGGCGGCCACCCGGTCCTCTGGCATCTGATGCAACTCTATGCTGCGCATGACATCAGCGATTTTGTCGTGGCATGCGGGTACAAGGGTGAGCACATCAAGGACTATTTCCGGAGCCTGCTCCACCGTTCGAGCGACTTCACGATCGATCTCTCGTCGGGGGCTGTCGATACCCACAATGCCACAACGCCAAACTGGCGGGTGAGCGTGGTGGACACGGGCCTCGACACCATGACGGGCGGTCGAATTCGGCGGCTTGAACCGTGGATCGGAACGGAGACCTTCATGGTCACCTACGGCGACGGTCTCAGCAACGTCGACATTCGGGGACTGCTCGCCTTCCATCGCGCCCATGGCCGACTCGCCACTGTCACCGCAGTTCGGCCGCCGGCCCGCTTTGGCGGTCTCGTGCTGGAGGACACCAAGGTTCGGCAATTCTCCGAGAAGAGCCAAGGAGATGTCGGCTGGATCAACGGGGGATTCTTTGTCTTCGAGCCAGGCGTCTTCGCCTACCTTGGTGACGACGAAACCATTCTCGAGCGCGAACCGCTGGAGCGCCTGGCGAGCGAAGGAGAATTGATGGCCTTCCAGCATCACGGCTTCTGGCAACCCATGGACACGCTCCGCGAGAAGGAGCAACTCGAGGCGCTCTGGGAATCCGGAGCGGCGCCCTGGAGGGCATGGCCATGACATTCTGGTCTGGACGCAGGGTCTTTGTGACGGGCACCACCGGTCTCCTCGGCAGTTGGCTCACGGAGGCGTTGCTCGACCGCGGTGCCGAGGTGACCACGTTGATGCGCGACTGGGTGGCCAACAGCAGAGCAGTCTCGGCTGGCATCCTCGATCGGTGCAATGTCGTGCGGGGTGAACTCGAAGACATCGCAGTCGTCACACGGGCCATCAACGAGTTTGAGGTAGACTCGGTCTTCCACTTGGGAGCCCAAGCCATCGTCGGGACGGCCGTGCGGTCGCCACTCTCCACGTTCGAGTCCAACATCAAGGGCACCTGGACGCTCCTCGAGGCGGTGCGGCAGTGTCCTCGCCTGATCGAGCGCGTGGTGGTCGCCTCGAGTGACAAGGCGTACGGGGACAACGAGAACCTGCCCTATACCGAGGAGATGCCGCTGCAGGGCCGCTTCCCCTATGACGTCTCCAAGTCATGCAGCGATCTCATTGCCCTTTCCTACTTTCATACCTGGCGACTCCCGCTCGCGGTCACGCGGTGCGGGAACCTCTTTGGCGGTGGCGACCTCAACTTCAACCGCCTGATCCCCGGCACCATCCGCTCCGTGCTCCGGGACGAAGCCCCGATCATCCGCTCGGACGGCACCTTCATCCGCGATTATGTGTACGTGCGCGACGCGGTGGAGGCGTACCTGTTGCTCGCCGAACGGATTCCGGGAGACGGCATCACGGGAGAGGCGTTCAACTTCGGACCGCAACAGCCGCTCTCCGTCTTGGATGTCGTGGAGCAGGTCCTCGCGGCGCTTGGGCGATCCGACCTCAAGCCGGTCATCCTCGGCGAAGCCCAGCACGAGATCCTCAAGCAGTATCTCGATTGCTCCAAGGCGAAGTCGAGACTCGGGTGGGAGCCCACGTTTGCGTTCGAGGATGGCCTTCGGGAAACGGTTGCGTGGTATCGCGAGTTGCTAGCGACCTGAGACCGCGCGGTACGTCAGTCCGACGCCGACCTCGATCGAGGTGGCAGGAGCAGGAGGGGCGACCGCACGCAGGCGATCGATGTTCACCGCATCGTGTGACATCTCACTGGAACGCGGCGGCAACGATCCGAAACCGAGCGCCGACCTCGGGAGCGCGATCACGTCCGCAGCGCGCTCGGCAAATTCCCGCACACTCGTGAGGACACCGGTCGCGGTGTTGACGACCCCCAGCGCCGGCGCGGACGAGAGCCCGAGTCGCAGCAGCGAGTCGACCACGTCTCCCACCCACGTGAAATCCCGACGCTGCGCTCCCCCAGTGAGTTGGAGGGACGCCCCCTCCCGCGCGGCCTGCAGCAGTGAGGGGAGCAAGCGACCCGGATGTTCGCCGGGACCATACACCGTAAAGAGTCTGGCTGTCACTGCCCGCAGTCCATCGCGCAGCGCGACGAGTTCGATCGCGCGCGTTCCGGCCAACTTGGTCATGCCATACCGCGTGGTGGGTTGTGGAATGGTAGACTCGATGAGGTCTCCGGTGGCGACCCCATACTCCAGCGCGGACCCGGTGTTGACGAGATGCTGGCCCTGCCATCCGCCATCGCGACTGGTCGCGCACGCCTCCGCGAGCTCCGCCGCGACTCCGGTGTTGAGTCGCTCGGCCAGCGCCGATTCGCGCTCCGTCGGGTCGACGCCGTAGCCGGCCAAGTGAAACGTGATCGCAGGACGCGCCCGCTCCACCACGATACGTGCGGACCCAGGCCGGCCAAGATCTGCCGTGATCACCTGGTCGACGCCAGTCAGGCGAAGACCCTTTCGCCGCGCGACCGCGCACACCTCGGCACCATGTTTGACCAAAGCCGCCACGACATGTCCACCAATAAATCCGGACGCCCCCGTCACCAGCACGCGTCGACCGCGATAGTCGGGGAAGGCCGCGCCGCTCACGGTTCGTTCGACGGTGGATCGTGCCGAGCCAGCAACTCTGCGCCGCTGAGCGGACCGGCCACAATCCGATAGCCGTCGCCGGTAATCGTCGGTCCGTCCACCACCCAGAATTGTCGGCCGGGATAGGCCGCGACCAAGGATGTGCGGACGGAGTCGCCGCGGTCCCAGACGAAAAGCGGGGCCGGGGAATCGAACGTCATCGGATTGTAGACGACGGCTGACGCGTAGTCCGGATGGCGATTCCCTCGAACGAGTAGCATCCCTCCCTGATACGTCGGATCTGCAGCAATCGCGCGCACGTCCGGTCGCATGCCCCGGTAGTGGAAATACTTGTCCGACGCGCGCCATGGCACGAACACGAGCAGCGTGACCAGGACCAGAAGCAGGGCGCCCGCGAGCGTGCGTGGGCGTGCGTCACGCGCGTTGCCATCCGTGAAGTGGGTGCTGAGCGATTCCAGCCCGCGAGCCGACAATGCCACGCACGGAACAATGATCAAGTACCAGTAGCGCGCTCCGAAGTCGGGGCCACCACTGAAGTAGTAGAAGCTGTGCACCCCGACGACGATCGCCGCCACCAGCACCATGAACGCGTCCGAGCGGCGGAGCCTTCCCCACAGCAGCAGCGTGGCGATCAGCAGCAGTGACCCCGTGGCCCACCCCAGCAATTCCGTGTTGGTCTGGAAGAGATTGAAATTGGCATTGATCAGGACATCGGGCGGCCCGTGCCCCGGCAAGGGATCGAGTCCGGGCCACCCCAGTCCCCGGTTCGCCCCGAAGCCAAGCGCGTTGCGTCCCGGGCCATACACCGCATCGGTATAGGCCATAATCGGGAACTCCCGCATCGACCCCGTATAGTACTGATTGTAGGGTAGCACCAAGGCACCGGTCATCACCGAGACGAGTGTCATCAGGATCGACGGACTGAATCTGAGACGTCGCCCTCGCGCACCGAGCGACCAGAGCCCCAACAGTCCTGCGAGGGCGATCCCTTCCAGTGGTCGGATCAACCCCACGACGCCGATTCCGATTCCCGCGAGCATGGGCCACCGCAGTGTCACCGTCCGCCGCATCTTCCCGACGGCGAGCGCTGCGCCCAGTGCTGCGGTCAAGGTGGCCGTGTGCGTCATCAGGTTCATCGCCATGAACAGATTCCATGGCGACGTTGCGAACAGGAGGAGGGCGAGACGCGCCGTACGTCGCGAATACAGCTCGCGGAGCAGGATGTAGGCGAGGACGACGTTCAGTCCGCCCAAGAGCGGGTTCACCAGCCAAGGCACCCCGAAGAATGCGCCGATGGTGAGGATGAACGGCCAGCCGGGCGGCACCGGTGAGAACCATCGGTGCGCGTCGTAGGTCATCAAGTCGACGTGAAAGGCCTCGACGACCGGAGGGATCGCCAGCGACATCTTTCCCGCCGCGAGGTAGGTGGCCTGCAGCAGATAGACGACTTCATCCGGGACATGGGGGTGTCGCTGGTAGGCAAAGACTGCCAAGAGAATCGCCGTCACGGTCACGAAGAGTGCGAGCACCCACGCGAATCGATCCGGGCCGCCCGGCTCAGCGTTGTCCGAAGGCGAGGCCGCCCCGAGCACCCGGTCCATCCACGCCCCCGCTCGAGCGAGTGTCGCGTCGCTCAGCGAGATCGCGAACAGCACGACCGCACCCAGATGGACGAGTTGAATCGTGGCGGCGAACAGCAGTTCAGCCGCGTAGCGCAGCACCGACAGCGAGAGGGTGGCACTGGTCATCACGAACACCAGAGCGACGGCTACCGTCCGCCACCACCCGCGATCGCCCAGGAACCGCGTGATGGCCGACGCGTGCGATCGAAGGCCGAGGAGCACCAGAACCACTTCGAGCGCGAAGACCACCAGCGCCCACGACGGCACATGCCCCACCAGTTCCCATGGGGCGACCAGATGCTGGTACCCCACCCGAGGTCCGGCGCGGACCATCGTGAGCGTCGCGGCCTGACCGACGGCGAGCAGAAGCGCCCACTGGGACGAACGCGACACGCTCCAGTTCATCGAGGCGCGCAGCGACGGCATCGCTGGGGTTGCATCACGTTGCCTATCGCTGGACCAGGTTGGCGCGCTGCTCTGCCACCACGTCCGCAATGATCTTCGCCAACGGGGTCTCCGGACGGAAGTCGATCATGGCCCGCAAGCGCGTCAGATCCGGGATCCGGCGCTGCATGTCCTCAAACCCCTCCGCGTATGCCTCGGCGTACGGGACCAGCGTGATCGGGGAGGAACTCCCTGCCGCGTCGCGCACCATCTCTGCCAACTGGCGCATCGAGACCTCCTCATCCGAACCGATATTGAACACGCCCCCGATGGCGTTGGGATTGCCCACCAGCCGGAGCAGTGCCTCGACCGCATCCTGCACATGACCAAAACAGCGCTGTTGATCCCCCGTCCCGTAGACGGTGATCGGCTCTCCCGCGAGAGCCTGCCGAACGAAGTTCGGGAGCACCATGCCGTATCGCCCGGTCTGTCGTGGTCCCACCGTGTTGAAGAACCGTACGATGATGACGGGGACCCCCTTCTCCCTCATATAGGCGAGTCCGAGCCACTCATCCAGCGCTTTGGAGCACGCATAGGCCCACCGCGAGTGCGTCGTCGGCCCGAGCTGAAGATCGCCGTCCTCTCGGAAGGGGAGACTCGCACTCTTGCCGTAGACTTCCGAGGTGGAGGCGATCAGCACCAGCTTCTGTTTCTTCGCGGCTGCCGCGAGGACCGTTTCGCTCGCCTTGACGTTGGTCTCGATCGTGTGGACCGGACGCTCCACGATCAACCGCACGCCGACGGCAGCCGCGAGATGAATCGTCACATCGCAGCGGTCGACACACTCGGAGACCAGCGGGGCGTCCAGCGCCGAGCCGATGCGATAGGTAAAGCCTGGGCGATCGACCAGATGGGCGATGTTGTCCATGCTGCCGGTGGAAAGGTCATCGAGCACCAACACCTCGTCACCCTGTTCGATGAACCGGGTGGCGAGATGCGAGCCAATGAATCCTGCACCGCC
>JAHECN010000047.1 GCA_024641735.1 Gemmatimonadota bacterium
TCGTTGGCGGTGGCAAGCTCGCCGCGGTGATTCCGGTGCATTCGTTCAGCAAGATGATCAAGGCGATTGACGCCAAGGACTTCGATGGCGAGCTCGAGGGAATTCCCATCCTGAAGTATGAGTCGGTCATCGCCGGCGAAGTGCAGAAGCCGGGCCTCGGACCACTCCACACGGAATTCGATGCCAAGGGGAATGCCTACACGTCGATGTTCATCTCCTCGGAAATCGTCAAGTGGAAGTTGGGCACGTGGGAAGTACTGGACCGGATGCCGGTGTACTACTCGGTCGGCCACTTGATGGTGCCGGGTGGCGACGGCGTCGAGCCTTATGGCAAGTACGTGGTGTCACTCAACAAGATCACCAAGGATCGGTATCTCCCCACGGGCGCCGAATTGACGCAGTCGGCCCAGTTGATCGACATCTCGGGTGACAAGATGCAGATGCTGCTGGACTTCCCGACACAGGGGGAGCCCCACTACGCCCAGGCGCTGCCGGCAAGTCTGATCAAGGACAAGCAGGTGAAGTTCTTCTCCTTGGCAGAGAATGCGCACCCATGGGTCGTCCGGTCGGAGAAGGAAGCGGGCGTCACCCGGCAGGGGAAGCAGGTGCACGTGAAGATGATCGCCATCCGCAGTCACTTCGCCCCGGACGTGATTGAGGGCGTGGAAGTGGGTGACACGGTCTATTGGCACGTGACCAACATCGAGCAGGACTGGGACATTCTGCACGGCTTCGCGGTCCTGGGGATGAACACGGCCGAACTGATCCTCCAGCCTGGCGATACGCGGACGATCACGTGGGCCCCGAAGGCCCCAGGCATCTATCCCTTCTATTGCACCGACTTCTGCTCTGCGCTCCATCAGGAAATGCAGGGGTACATCCGCGTGAGTGCCCCCGGCAGCGGGGTGAAGTTGACATCCTCCATCAGTGAACGCTCGGCGACGCAGCAGGCGCGGGCGAGCGCCTATGTCGATCCAGCGGCGGGACACCAGCATGGTGCGCCCCCCGCCGCGACGGGCAAGGGGAAGCGGTAAGATGAGCTCCAAGGCGCGCCTTCTCGTGGTCATCGCGGCTCTACTCGGGCTGGGAGCATTGGCCTTTCCGCTGTGGGAGGTGCGCCTTGGGGCGCCGCAGTACCCCGAAGGTTTGGGCCTCCAGATTTGGGCCCATACCGTCACGGGGATCAAGGAACATGATCTGAACAACATCAACGGCCTGAATCACTACATCGGGATGAAGGCCATCCACCCCGAATCGATTCCCGAGCTGCGGTATATGCCGTGGCTCATCGGTGTCTTGGTGCTGGCCGGGATCGGGGTGGCTGCGGCGCGCTCCCGGCGGTTGCTGCTCGGGTGGCTCGTGGGATTCGCGCTGCTGGGCGCGGTGGGGTTGTGGGACTTCTGGCGGTGGGAATATGACTATGGGCACAACCTCGACATGGAGAATGCGATCCTGATCGTGCCGGGGATGACCTATCAGCCGCCGATCATCGGGAGCAAGCAGTTGTTGAACTTCACAGCGACCGCCTGGCCAGGTGCAGGCGCGATCGCCCTCGGGCTCTCGTGGTTCCTTGCCGCTGGTGTCTGGGTGGGGACGCGGCATGAGGGAGAAGAGGCGTGACTCGCCGCACGCTGGTCGGTGGTCTCTGCTGGGCGATGCTTGCCGTCGCTGGCTGTGCGCCGTCCGTGCCGGAAATGCTCTGGGATACCGACGCATGCGACTACTGCCGGATGACGGTGAGTGATCGGCGATTCGGTGCGGCCGCCATCACGTCCGGCGGCCGCACCGTGCACTTCGATTCGATTGAGTGCCTTGCGGCGTGGGTGGATGCTCAGCCGGAGCCACCACGCGGGCTCTGGTTGTCCGATGCGAACGCGCCGGGTCCGTTGCATCCACTGGCCGAGCTGCGTTTTCACCGGACGGCTGCGGGCAAGTCACCGATGGGGAAGGGCTTTGTGGCCGTTGCCTCGAGTGCCGGAAGTACCATGTGGGATGGTCCGGTCATGACCTGGGATGAAGTGCGCGCCGCCGTGGCGACAGAAGGGATGACCGAGCACGTGGATCACTGACGTGCTGCTCACGACGCTGCTCCTCGCGCTGCAGGCGCCGCTGGTGGTCACTCCCGGCGGCGTCTACCCCACCATCGCAGCGGCGGTTGCCGCGGCCCCGGATGGCGGCACGGTACGCGTGACCCGCGGCGTCTGGCGCGAGCCGACGATCCGTCTGGAGCGCCCGATCCGATTGCTCGGGGAGCCCGGCGCGGTGCTTGACGGCGAGGGAGCGCGGGAGTTGGTGGTCATCTTGGCGCCGGACGTGACCGTCGAAGGACTCACCTTTCGGAATACCGGGAACTCGTACCACGAGGATCGGGCCGCCCTGCATGCCGACGAGGTGGTTGGGTGCGTGATCGTGCGGAATCGATTCGAGGACACGTTCTTTGCGATCTATCTCTCCCGGACCACGTCATGCATCGTGCGGGAGAATGTCGTGATCGGCCATCCGACCACCGAGAGCGCGACAGGCAATGCCGTCCACTCCTGGGGAAGCCGCGAGCTGCGCATCGAGGGCAACCGCCTCGAAGGGCACCGCGACGGGGTGTATCTGGAGTTCACGCGCCATGCCACCGTCATCGACAATCACAGCACGAAGAATCTTCGGTACGGCTTGCACTTCATGTACTCCGATTCGTCGTCGTACACTGGCAATGAATTTCGCGGCAATGGCTCTGGTGTCGCCGTGATGTACTCGCACGACGTGCAGATGGTCAACAATCGCTTTCTCGACAACCGCGGCGCCACAGCCTATGGCTTGCTGCTCAAGGAAATCGCCGACGTACATCTGACGGGCAACGAGTTCGGCAACAACACGACCGGGTTGCTGGCCGACGGGGCTGAGCGGGTGCAGGTCCGGGACAATCGCTTCACGCGCAATGGCTGGGCGATCCGATTGCTCGCCAGCACGAGCGACGGCGTCTTCGCGAACAATACGTTCAGCGGGAACTCGTTCGATGTGGCCGTCAACTCCCGGACGGTTGGCGCCGAGTTCGCCGGGAATTTCTGGGACAGCTACCGTGGCTGGGATCTCGATCACGACGGGACGGGAGACGTACCACACCACCCGGTCCGGTTGTTTGGGACGCTCGTCGAGCGCGCGCCCGCCGCGCTGACGTTGCAGCGTTCGCTCTTCGTGCGCGCGCTGGACGCCGCCGAACGCGTGTTGCCTGTACTCACCCCGCGACAAGTCGTGGACAACGCGCCACGGATGACGCGGGATGCTGGGAGGATGCCATGATTGTGACGGAAGGACTCACCAAGCGCTTCGGCAAGCGGGTTGTCCTGGACGGGCTCAGCGCGCGCATCGCGACGGGTCGGATTACCGCGTTGCTGGGTCCGAACGGGGCAGGCAAGACAACGTTCCTCAAGGTGCTTCTCGGGCTGGCACGACCGGAGGCCGGTCGCATTGCCATCGCGGGCGAACTCCTCGACGGGTCGCCCGAGTATCGTGCCAATATTGGTTACATGCCGCAGATCGTGCACTTCCCCGGACACCTCCGCGGTCGCGACTTGCTCAGCATGGTGCAGACACTTCGCGGCACGACGGTCAAGCCGGATCTTTCCCTCGCCGAAGCGTTTGGTCTCACCGAGGAGTTGGCGCGTCCGCTCGGCGTCCTCTCTGGCGGCACTCGACAGAAGATCAATGCGGTCCTCGCCTTCGCGTTCACACCGGCCCTGCTCATCCTCGACGAACCCACCGCCGGGCTGGATCCGCTCGCCTGCCGGGTCTTGAAGGATCGCATTCTGGCAGAACGTGCCCGCGGGACCACGGTGGTGATCTCGTCCCATGTGCTGGCCGAGCTGGAGGAACTGGCGGATGACGTGCTCTTTTTGGCCGACGGGAAGGCGGCCTGGTCGGGGGCGGTCAGCGAACTGACGCAGAAGACCGGCGAACACAATCTCGAACGCGCCGTGGCGCGTCTCCTTGGTGGCGGCATGCCATACTTGGCGGTCGCATGACTACCACACTGCGATTGCTCCTTCTGGTCGTGCGTGAATCACTGCGGGGTCGCTGGCTCATCGGCTTGGCGCTCCTGCTCGCGGCGCTGGGAGAACTGCTGCTCCGCTTCAGTGGTGGTGGGCCAACGACGTTGGTCTCGCTGCTCGACGTGGTCCTGATTCTCACGCCACTCATCGGGTTGGTGGTCGGCACGATGCAAGTGCACCACGCGCGTGAAGTCACCGAATTGCTGCTCGCACAACCGATCGCCCGCGGTCGCCTCTTTGTCGCGCTCTACCTCGGCACGGCCATCCCGCTGGCGGTCTCCGTCGTGGTTGGCCTCCTCGCTCCCTTTGCCTGGCACGGGCTGCTCTTTGGCGCGGACGGGATGCAGCTCCTCGGTCTCGCCGGCGCCGCGGCACTGCTCGCCCTGATTACCACGGCAATGGCCTTCGTGATTGCGCTGCGGGCGGATGATCGCGTGCGGGCGCTGGGGATTGCGCTTGGCATCTGGTTGGTGACAGCGGTGCTCTGGGATGGAATCATCCTGCTCACCGCGATGCTGCTGGCCGACCGTCCGATCGAGGTCCCGCTATTGATCATGCTGGCATTGAATCCGCTCGACATCGCCCGTGTCCTGCTGCTCCTCGGCAGCGATGCCGCCGCGTTGCTCGGATACACAGGAGCGATCGTCCAACGCGCGCTCGGTGGAGCCGCAGGCCAAGTGGCGCTGGTGGGATTGCTTACGCTCTGGATTCTGGTACCATGGACCTTGGCCTCGCGTACCTTTCGCAGGAAGGATTTCTGACGGCTACCGATCGGGGTGCGTGCCTTCCCCGGTACCCATTCATTTTCGGCACGCTGGATATGGAGAGTATGGCATGATGACTCGAACCCCCTGGACCCTTGCTCTGGCCGTCACGTTGCTCGCGGCGTGTGGTGGCGCGAAGGACGCCGCCCCGACGGATGACGCTGCCGCCACGACTGCCGGGGCACCTGCCGCGACTGGCACGGTGATCACCATCGAGATGCACACCGACGAGACGGGTAACTACTTCAAGCCCGCCGAGGTGGAGGCGCATCCGGGTGACGTGCTGCGGTTCACGCTGGTGACTGGTGTGCACAACGTGCACTTCCTCGCCGACTCCAACGCCTCCGTGCCAAACCTCCCCGCGCCGAGCGACCTGCTGCAGCTCCCTGGGCAGACACACGATGTGGTGGTGAACATGCCAGTGGGGGGCAGGTACTACTTCCAATGTGATCCCCATGCATTGTTGGGAATGGTCGGTCACGTGAAGGTGGAAAGCGAGTCGTAACGGCGATCGCACGCTGGTGGCTGGGACGTTGTGCTGCATCGTTCTCGGCCCCACACCCCATCGGCTCCCCCGGGCCGGTGGGGTGTGGCCGTTGAACCCGTCGTCTTGCGGTGGACGCCTCCTCGTCCGGCGGTATCTTTCGGGCATGCGCCTCTCCTCCCTGCTCATCCTCACCGTGCTCGCCGCCGCGTGTACGGAACCTGCGCCCCCCACACCCGCAGTGCGGGTGGAGCAGACCGGAGACACGCTGGTCTCCCCGGTCGCGCTCTTCAGTGAGGCGGAGGAACTCTCCGATGGCCGTTGGGTGATGATCGCACCGGTTGAACTGCAGGTGCAGGTCATCAACTTCGCCGACTCGACCGTGCGTCCGTTCCCGAAGATGACGACCGCCGAGGTGCCTGGCCCTGCGACGTTGCTCGCCGCGGCTGACACCATCATGATCGGCGACTGGGGGCTGCAACGCGTGACCGCGTGGCTCATGGGCGAGCCACGACTCGCGGCGATTCCGATGCCGCGCGAGATCGCGGGCTCCCTGCCGCGCGCGCGTGACGCCGCGGGGCAGTGGTTCTTTGAGGCGACCGTCCCGGCGGGGCGCGATGGCAGCGGACTCGCGGATAGTGCCCTGATCATCCGTGCCGATCCCCTGTTGACGCGCTTCGATACCATCGCTCGACTTGCCCCGCCCGACCTGGCCGTGATGCAACGCGAGGGAGGACAACGCTATGAACGGCGTGTCCTTTCTGGTCGCGATCGCTGGGGCGTGCTGAGTGACGGGACGCTCTGGATCGCGCGCTTCCGGCAAAATGTGGTCGAGTGGCGGAGCGCCGATGGCACCGTCATCGCCAAGACCAAGGGACTCCCGGATCCGATTCTGGCGGTCATGGAGATGGATCGACAGATATACCTGCAGCGCTTTCCCGAAGACCAGCGCCAGGCGGCGCGCGGGCAGTCCTTCGCCGAACTCAAACCGCCGTTCGAGGCAGCCTTCGCGACGCCCGATCACCGCGTCTGGCTGTTCAAGAGTGCGGCCGCGCTCGACTCGATCCGTACCTTCCAGGTTGTGGATAGCACGGGGTTGCAGGTGGTGGTCGAGGTGCCCAGTCGGGGAACGGCGCTCGGGGTGAGCGCCGAGTGGATCATGATGGGAGAGCAGTTTCCCGAAGGCACGCGCCTCCTGCGCTATCCCGTGCCTCCGGCAGCCCGCGGCAACTAGTCCAGGAGCGTCGCCTGATCCGCGTCGGATTCGGCCGGTGACGGATTGGTCCGAGATTCTCGCCGCTCGCGATTCGCTTCGTACCAGCGCCGGGTGACCTCGCCTGCGAGCGTCGTGTTGCCGATGCCGAATGCAAGACCCACGGCCAAGGCGACCGCACCAAGAATCAGCGTGAAGGCAGCCGTAACAATCTCCTCGGCGACGCCGAGCTGCTGCAGCGCCATGAAGATCGCGATCACCACGACCGCACCCTTCGCCACCTTCGCCAGCGTCGGCACGCCCTCGACGCCGCCCGCAGATGCCACGATCAATCCGCGCAGGAACTCTCCGACCACCATGCCCAGCACCACGATGACGATCGCGCTGATCAACGTGGGGATAAACGAGATCATGATCCCGAACATCTCGTTGATGCTCTCGAGCCCGAGCGCGGCCGAGGCGAGCAGGATGACCAGCAGCATGACGAGCCAGAAGGACAACTTGCCGACCGCATGCTCGGGGTCCATCCGCGTGCCCGTGCGATCCACGGCCTCGCGCAGGCCGCCTTCTTCCGCCACACGGTTGAAGTCCAGTCGCTTCAGCCCGGCGTCCACCCACCGCTCGATCGTCCGCGCGACGAAGTAGCCGGCGACGAGAATCAAGCAGGCGATCAGGAGAGCGGGCACCACTTGCCACAACTGCTCCGCGCCGGAGCGGAGTCGATCGACCAGGGCGTTCACGGAGTCACCTCAAGCACGAGTTTGCCGAACTGCTCGCCAGCGGCGAGGCGTTGGTACGCCGCCCGCCCTTCGGCGAGGGGAAAGATGGCATCAATGGGGGGGCGAAATCGACCCGCATTGCCATGGGCGACGATCTCGGCGAACTCCGCCTCCGTCCCCATGGTCGAGCCGAGCAGGCTCCACTGAAACCAGAACAGTCGTCGGATGTCGAGCTCGACGATCGGACCGGTGGTGGCTCCGCACGTCACCAACCGACCGCCAGGTCGGAGGGCTCGGAGCGACCGGGGCCACGTGGCCTCCCCCACGGTATCCACGACGACATCGACGCCAGCGCCAAAGTGTACCTTGACCGCGCGGGGCACGTCCTCAACGCTGTCATGATTCAGAATCAGGTCTGCACCCAGTCCCTCGGCCTGCATCAACTTGGAGTCGGAGGAGGACGTCACCGCGACCCGGGCGCCGAGTTCCTTGGCGATCTGCAGGGCGGCAACCGCCACGCCGCCACCGATACCCCAGATCAGCACGGTCTCTCCGGGCTGGACTCGCGCGCGGGTCGTCAGCATCCGCCACGCCGTGAGCGTCGCCAAGGGGAATGCGGCGGCCTCGGCCCAACTCCACTCGCCCTGCAGGGGGAGCACATTGCGCCCGGGGAGCACCAGCTCCTCGGCCGCGGTCCCGCCGCGATGCTCGCCGAGGACGCCGAAAGATCGGCAGTAGACTCCCTCGCCGCGGGCACAACTTGGGCACGCGCCGCACGAGACGCCAGGATTCACCACGACCCGGTCACCCGGTCGGACGTGGTGGATCGCCGACCCGACTTCCAGAACGACTCCCGCGGCATCGGTTCCCACCACATGGGGGGTGCTGGGAAGGGGCACATCCGGGGCGCCGGTGGCCACCCAGAAATCGAGTCGATTGAGAGCCGCCGCGTGCACACGGATCCGGACTTCGTCGGGCGCCGTGAGAACGGGGGCCGCCCGCTCCAGCAGCTCGAGGTGCTCGAAACCGCCAGGGGCGGTCAGACAGAGGGCACGCATTGGTAGGTAGGACACCTTGCAGAAGCAGGAGTGAGACGCGACATATAATAGCGCGTCGGTCCGCACTGGGCGCGTCTGTGGTACCCGTAGGTCTCGGCGAACATGGTTCATTCCCACACAGCTACTGAGCAGGAGCGTACTGATGGCGACACCTGGAGATGCGCTGTATTACGGGTCATTGGACTCTCGAAATGTCACAGCACCCGCCACCGTGACCTTTGAGATCCCGGAGCCAGCGGTCGGGAATCTCCCCGCACCGAAGCCGCGTCGTCGGCCGCCGAGACGGCCGATCAAGAAGGCGAAGGCCGCCCCGGTGAAGAAGGCGGCTCCGGCGAAGAA
Source organism: Gemmatimonadota bacterium (assembly GCA_024641735.1). Lineage (GTDB taxonomy): Bacteria > Gemmatimonadota > Gemmatimonadetes > Gemmatimonadales > GWC2-71-9 > Palsa-1233. The sequence continues at coordinate 8,618 of JAHECN010000047.1, forward strand.
AGCAGCCCCGGCCAAGGCGGCGGCTCCGGCGAAGAAGGCGGCCCCGGCCAAGAAGGCGGCCCCTGTGAAGAAGGCGGCTCCGGCGAAGAAGGCAGCCCCGGCCAAGAAGGCGGCTCCGGCGAAGAAGGCGGCCCCGGCGAAGAAGGTCGCGCCGAAGAAGAAGGCGGCCCCGGCAAAGAAGGTCGCGCCGAAGAAGAAGGCGGCCCCGGCAAAGAAGGCCGCGGCAAAGAAGAAGGCGGCTCCGGCAAAGAAGGCCGCGCCAAAGAAGGCCGCGCCAAAGAAGAAGGCGGCTGCCAAGAAGCCCGCAAAGAAGGCCGCCAAGAAGCGGAAGTGACGCCCTGCGGCCACGCCGCGCGGGATGGAGCGAGGAGAGGGGGGCGAAGAGCCAAGGGGAGCGATACTATCTTCCCTGCAACGGTTCTTCTCTCTCCTCTCCTCTTTCGTGTTGGTTGCCTTGGCTCCTTTCCGCTGGTCCCCAGATCGTATGGAACAACTGGAGCACGCCGTGCAGCATCGTCGGCGGGTGCAGTTGCGTCGCCGTGGAAACGAGTACGTGGTGGTGGCCGAGCGGCTCACGACGTCGCGAGGACGTGAGGCGCTCGCGGGCTACCTCTCCATGACCGGGGAAGAGATGCTTTTCGTCCTGAGTGACCTTGAGTTCTTCCAGGTCATTGACACGTGAGCCGTCAGGCGCTTCCGATCGCCGTGGTCCACCTCGACGAGAGCTGTCTCGGGAATGGCAAGCCAGGCGACAACCCCGGTGGGGCGGGCGGACTGGTGGAAATCCGCACTGCCGCTGGCATCCAGCGACGGGAGTTCTTTCTCCACGCACCGGCCACGACCAACAATCGTATGGCGTTGGCCGGAGCCATCGCCGCGCTGCAACTGCTTGGGCAGAAGGGCAATCGCCTCTGCCTGCTGATCATTTCGGACAGCGAGTATCTCGTGAAAGGCGTCCGCGAGTGGGCGCCGGCGTGGGAGAAGCGCGGTTGGACGCGGAAGGGCGGGGTGATCGAGAACCTCGAGCTCTGGCGTGCCCTCTGGCAATCGTTGTCGCTGCATGACGTCCAGTTCATCTGGGTCCGTGGGCACGCCGGGCACCCGAAGAACGAATACGCCAACGACTTGGCGATCGCGGCGGCGACCAAGCAGGAAACGTCTTCCGGCGTCATCGCGTCAGGGTATCATCGGTGGCTGGCGACCAAGCAGTCGTCGGGCCACTTTCCCGGGTATGATCCGGATGCCGCATTCGTTGCCCTCGAGGCACGACTCGCGGCTGGAGAGCGGTTTCCGATCAAGGAGGAGTGATGACAGAGTTGGAGCGGATCGCTGCCGCGCTGTTGGCGCAGTGGCGCTCGGATGGCGGGACCGCCGAGGCCCCGATTACCGTGAGCGCGATTCTCGACCACACTCTCCCGTACCGGGTCGCCCGCCGCGTCCTCGGCATCGACGTGAGCGAGGATTACGAGGCGTTGCTCCTGCGACTGCTGTCGGAGGAGGAGGCGCTGGTAGTGGTGGACCCCGCCGACGCCGCTGAGATGGCGCGCACGACCATGGCCGACAAACTTCCCGATCTCGACGTCCTGCAATTGCTCCGCTCCGCGACTATCACGTTTACGGCGGACGCTGCCGAGCGGCTGACTGATGTGCTGCCACTGCGCACGCCCTCGACTCCTGCTCCGAGTACCTGGTCACCTTCGGTCGAGCCGAGTGCACCGGTGACCGAAACACCGGTTACGCCGCTCCGCGCTGCGCCCACAACGCCGGCGGATGCAACCGCGGTTGCGCCGGCATCCGGGCCTCCCGCTCCCGTCCCGGAGTTTGTGACCAAGGTGCGTTTCGATGCGCCGGCTTCGCCATGCTGGAGCTGTTCGGTGGCGTTGCCCACCGGCCGAGTCGTGAAGTTTTGCCCCTACTGCGGCGCGGATCAGCGTGAGCCCTCGTGCCCGGCCTGTGAGGCTCCAGTGGAGCGTGATTGGCGCCATTGCCCGGATTGCGGCGAACGCCTTCCGGTCCCGACCGACGGGAGTCGTGGGTGACCGACATCGTCTTCCTCTCGGCGGTGCGCACCGGGTTCGGCGCGTTCGGCGGCACGCTCCGTGACCTGTCTGCCACCGACCTCGGAGTGATTGCGGGTGAGGCGGCGCTTGTCCGGGCCAACCTGGACCGATCGTTGGTGGATCATGTGATTGTCGGCAATGCGATGCAGACCTCCCGTGACGCGATTTACTGTGCGCGTCACATCGGCCTCCGCACAGGATTGGCGGTGGAGACGCCGGCCGTGACCGTGAACCGGCTCTGTGGCTCGGGCTTCGAGGCGGTTGTGCAAGGTGCCCATCGACTCCTGCTCGGCGAGGCGACCGCGGTGCTGGTCGGTGGTACAGAGTCGATGAGTCAGGCCCCGCACGTCGTCCGGGGTGCGCGATGGGGCATCAAGTACGGCCCGTCTCCGCTGCTTGAGGATGCGCTCTTTGAGGGGCTCACGGATTCGTATGGTGGCTGTGCCATGTCGGACACGGCAGAGTTGCTGGCTGAGCGGTACGGCATCAGCCGCGAGGCCTGCGAGGCGTGGTCGGTGAACTCTCAGCGCCGCGCTGCCGCAGCCTGGGCCGGTGGAGTATTCGCGGACGAGGTCATTCCCGTCCCGATCCGTGATCGCAAGAGTCGTCAGGACGTGGCATGGGCGCAGGATGAGCACATCCGCGGGGACGTCACGCCTGAGGGACTCGCGAAGCTTTCGCCGGTGACGCGGGCCGGCGGCACCGTGACGGCCGGCACAGCCTCCGGAATCAACGACGGCGCGGCGATGCTCGTGCTGACCACGGCGGAGACCGCTCGTCGCGAGGGCGTCGCACCGCTTGGGCGGCTCGTGTCCTGGGGAGTTGCCGGCGTCCCTCCGGAGGTGATGGGGATCGGCCCGGTGCCGGCAGCACGTCAGGCGTTGGCGCGCGCCGAGATGACGATGGATGCCATGGACCTGATCGAAATCAACGAGGCTTTCGCTGCGCAGTATCTGGCGGTGGCGCGCGACCTCGATCTTGACCCTGACGTGACCAACGTGCATGGTGGCGCCATTGCCATTGGGCACCCGCTCGGTGCGAGCGGGGCGCGCATCACGGCCCACCTGCTCCACGCGCTGCGCGCACAGGGCGGTGGCATTGGCCTGGGTGCTGCCTGCATCGGTGGTGGGCAGGGGATTGCCGTCATCGTCGAAGCGTTCGCCCCCTGATCCCCATGCCGCCGAATCTCCCTGCGCGCATCGACCGCGCCACCTTCGATCGAGTCCTTCAGCGGGCGGCGGAACTGCAGGCCGCCTCACGCGACATCGGCGAGGGATTGAGCGAGGAGGAGGTGCTCGCTCTCGGCACCGAGGTCGGGATTCCTTCGCACCTGCTCAAGCAGGCGTTGCTTGAGGAGCGCACCCGTGTCGTTCCGGCAGGGCCCCAGGGAATGCTCGACAACTGGGTGGCGCCTGCCGACTTCAGGGCCGAGCGTGTCGTGCAGGGGACACAGGAGAGCATCGCGGCCGCATTGACCCAGTGGCTCGACAAACACGAACACTTCATTGTGCAGCGTGCGACGGTTGGGCGGGTGACGTACGAACCCCTCGATTCCTTCGCGGACGCGATGCGCAAGATCAAGCGACTCTTTGACGGGTCCCGTTCGCGACCGTACCAGGAACGCACCGAGTTGCTCACGGCGATCATCACGCCGCTGGAAGATGGGTTCTGCCACGTCTCGCTCAACGCCGAGTTGCGCAAGTGTCGGACCTCCTACGTGGCCGGCGCAACCGTGCTTGGTGTCGGGGGCATGGCGTTTACGGTGGGGCTGCTGGCACTGGTGACCATTCCGGCCGGCCAGCTCTTGGCCTTGCTTCCTGCCGCGGCGGGACTCGGCGGGGCGACGCTGACGGCGCGCGCATTTCGACCGATCGCCTCTCGCGCCCAATTGGGGCTTGAACGCGCACTCGACGAACTTGAGCGTCGGCCGGCGCTCGCTGCAGGCACCGCGAGCAGCTCGCCGCGCGCACAGGGGATCGCGCGCGAGGTGGGACAGGTCGTCAAGGAATTGACGCGCGAAGTGCGCAAGGCGCTGGAGGAGAAGTGACGCAGGTCTTGGTTGGTGTTGTGGGCGCGGGCCTGATGGGGAGTGGCATCGCGCAGGCCGCGGCCGTGGCCGGCCACGAAGTGTTGGTGCACGATTCCAATGGTGCCCAATGGAACCATGCGCGGGGTGTGATCGAGGCATCACTCGGCAAATTGGTCGAGAAGGGGAAGTTGACCCCCGAGGCACTCCTCGCCGCACGCGAGCGCATCCGCTTTGTCCCCACACTCGAGGACTTGGCGCCGTGCGACGTGGTTATCGAGGCCATCGTCGAAACGCTTGCTCCCAAGCAGGCGCTGTGGCAGGCATTGGAAAAGGTCTGTCGCACCGACACGCTCTTCGCCACGAACACGTCGTCCCTGTCGGTTGTGGATCAAACCATCGGCTTGCAACATCCCGAACGGCTGATCGGACTGCACTTCTTCAATCCCGTGCCGATGATGCCCCTGGTCGAAGTGGTGCGCTCGGTGCAGTCCTCTCCGCAGGCGATGCTCGCGGGCCTGGAGTTCGTGGCAGGACTCGGCAAAACGGCCGTGACGACGCGCGATGAGTCCGGTTTCATCGTGAATCTGCTGCTGGTGCCCTATCTCCTCGATGCCGTGCGCGCGCTGGAACGTGGTGTCGGATCGATGACCGATATCGATGCCGCCATGAAGCTCGGTGCCGGGCACCCGATGGGGCCATTCACCCTGCTTGATTTTGTCGGACTCGATACGGTCGTGAAAATCGGTGAGATCATCTTCGACCAGTATCGTGAGACGCGCTACGCACCACCGCCGCTGCTGCGACGCATGGTCGCGGCAGGGTACACCGGGAAGAAGAGTGGCAAGGGGTTTTACGATTGGACCGGGGACGTGCCGGCCGCCATGGAGCTGGGGCTATGAGGCAGATCGCGCTGGTGGTGCTGTTGAGTCTCGCGGCCTGCTACCCGACAACGACCCGCCCGTCGCTGACGCCAGTGCCGGATGCGGTCGTCACCGAGTGGGATCTCTTTCCCCCGCAAGCGATGCGCGCGTTGGCGCTCGCGCTCGACACCGACTCCATTCCGGTTTCCCGCACGGAACCGGACGATGGCTGGTTGGAGACACCGTGGTTTGATGCCACGACGCTGATGCCGACCTCGGCACGACCGATCGGCGCGAATGTGGTGCGGGTGCGCGCATGGGCCGAGCCCTCTCGGCCCAACCACAGCGCCGTCACGGTGGAAGTCGTCTATCGACCGGTGGCGGATCCCTCACGCGAAGGCCGTGCACTCGAACAACAGGTGCCCATCACGCACCCGATCGCAGTACGTGTCGGAATCGTGTTGGCGAAGTTGAATAAGGAGTATGGGGTAAAGTAGGAGAGAAGAGAGAAGAGAGAAGAGAGAAGAGAGAAGCGAGGGGGTGTGTGACCCTCAGCCCACGAAGGCGCGCATGTAGCGCTCCAGCGTCTCGTAGTCCAGCGCCGCATCCTTGCAGGGTCCCGCGGGGAGCGTCATCGTCAAGCCCAGCACGGGCACCTTTCCCGCCACGTCGTGCAATCCCGTCACCATATCGCGCTCACACGCGACCGCCACGACCGCGCGTGGGCGTCGCTCACGAATCACGCGGCGCGCGAGCTGTCCGCGTGTCGCCACGAAGACGGGCACGCCGTGCTTGCCGGCCATGCCGAGCACGGTGTCGAGTGTTTCCCGTGAGAGGCACCGCGGAATCAACAGCAGCAGTTCTCCCGTTCCCACCTTCCGTGTGCGCAGCAGTGCGAGCGCGTTGTAGACCTTCACGGCGGCGTTTTCGACCCAATCGCGCCGGCCGAACAGGGAGGCGACACGCGACGTGAGCCGCATGACGCGCAGGAAGAGTCCCCGTTCTGCCAGGACCGCGGGAAGGAGGGCGCGCTGGGTGAGGTACGCGAGTCCGATCAACAGCCACCAACAGAGCGCCGCTGCCGCCAGGATCCCGTATCCCGCCCAGAGGATGGTCGGCACCATCGCGTGGATTGCCCCGAGACGCGGTTCGAGAATGAAGAGGGTTAGCGCACCCAGGGCAAAGGCCAGCGCCAACGCCGTGACCGCCCAACGGAAGAAGAGGCCTGGGGGCGAGTCGTAGTTGCCACCATTCGGAAGCGGGGCGCCGTTCCATTCGTCCCATTCATGACCGAGACGGCGGTCGACGTCGATGTGAATGAGCTCGGCACGGGGATTGGTCATGGTGGCGTAATCTTCGGCCGTGGGGGTGGGAGTCAAGGGGAAGCGAGAAAGCCGGCACTTTCCTCGGTCCACTCGGCATCTACCTTTGATGCATGCCGACACACTTGTGTAGGGATCTCGCCGTTCGCTCCCGTTACTCGCAAGGCGGCGGGATCTACCGGATTGTTCCCGCCGCCGTCGCCCACCCCGTGAGCCTCGAGGCCCTCCGCGCCGTGCTCGCCGAGGCGCGCCTCGCGAATCTTGCGATCACGCCGCGTGGCGCTGGCTCGGCCATGGCCGGAAGCAACGTCGGCGAGGGTCTCGTGCTGGACCTGAGCGCCTTCGCGCCAGACGCCCTGCAGGTGGACGTCGAAGCGCGCACGGCCCGTTGTTCGCCGTCGGTTTCCCTGCGACAATTGCATGCCGCAACCCTTCCGCATGGACTCCACCTCCCGCTCGACCCGTCCAGTGCGGCATGGGCCACGTTGGGTGGCTTGGTGGCAACGAACG
>JAHECN010000048.1 GCA_024641735.1 Gemmatimonadota bacterium
AGCAACTGCAGCGCTTCCGCGCCATCACCAACCCAGTCGGCGAGATACTGTTGCTCCTCGAGCCCGCGCTTGACGTACTGCCCGACGGTCTTGTCATCTTCGACGACCAAGAGTTTCATGGGGAACGTTCCTCCCGGACTACCGGTAGTGCCATACGGAACTGTGTGCCGTGCACCCCGTCGCTCCGTACGTCCAGGCGTCCGTGGTGATCCGCAACGATTCCGTAGCAGATGGCCAGCCCCAACCCCGTCCCACGCGCAGGCCCCTTGGTCGTATAGAAGGGCTCGAAGATCTTGGGCAACACGTCCTGCGGAATGCCTGGCCCATCATCATGGAATTCAATGACGACCGACTTCCCCTCGCGCAGCGTTCGCACGACCACCCTGCCCCGCCCTCCGGTGGCATCGGCCGCGTTCAGCAGAATGGCCATGACGGCCTGAATCAGCCGCTCGGAATTGCCCTGAATCTTCGGCAGATCGGCCGCGAATTCCCGAACCACGTCGAGCCGCCGAAAGCGCTGGTGGTGCTTCAGGAGGTAGAGCGTCCGCTCGAGACACTCGTGGACATCGGTCGGTTCGAAGGTGCCCGAGCTCCGACCGGCACGCGAGAAGTCGAGCAGACCATCCACGATATTGGTGCAGCGAATCACCTCGCTCTCGATGATGTCAAGGTATTCGCGCACGACCGGTTCCGCCGCGCTACCAAGCCGCGAAGAGATCGCCGCCACACAGGCACCGATCGTGGCCAACGGGTTGTTGATTTCGTGCATGACGCCGGCGGCCAATTGTCCCACTGCGGCCAGCTTTTCGGTTTGGTGCATGGCACGCTGCAGCGCGCGGGTATCGGTGGCGTCTTCGCCGATCGTGATGACATGCGTGATCGCGTCACCATCGAGGCGCATCGGCAATCGGCTGGTGTGGTAGAGGCGCGCCCCGTCTTCGCCGGACACTTCCTGTTCGCTGTGGTGGATCTCTCCGGTGCGGAAGACCTGATCGAATTCGTCCTGCAAGGATGCCGCATCTTGGCCGTGCAGGACTTCCATGACCTGGCGTCCGATCACGTCGGCACGACGGAGTCCTTGGGTCCCCGTCTCGCGCTTGCGGTTCCACATCACGATGCGATAGTCCCGATCGACCACATAGAGCCCAACCGGGAGGGAGTCGATCGTCAACCGCGACAGCCGACGCTCCACATTCGGATCATCCTCCGGTCCGGATTCCATGACGGGGAGCACCGAGGCCAACAACGCGGCGACCGCTTCCAGAATCGGACGGAGTTCCGCCGGCGGTCGCCGACCGCCCAACACTTCCAGCACCACCGGGCGATCACTCCGCCAGGGCACCGTGACCGCGTGGACATCCTCGCCGGATTCCGGACTGGCGCCTTCCATGCGCCGCTCCCCGGAACGCAGCCGGACCTCGTCCGCGGGCAACGTGTTGCGGAGATGTTCGCAGAGGGCACGCAACCGAACCGCCGGCACGGCGTCACCGCCGAGGGCGCGCGCAGCCCCGACGACCACGGCGAGCGGAGGGGCGAGGAGCGGCACCGTGGCGCTCAGGGTGCGGACCTGGAGCGCCAAGCCCCGAACTGACTGTGGGCGACCCGCCATACCCCCTCGCGACGCCCCAGCGTGAGTTGATCGGTGGCTTCCAATTCCCCCGCTCCATCAGCGGCCACCGCGACCAAGACGACCCGCGCACTGGCCACTCCGCCATCGAGATGCAGTTCGACCCGAAGAATTCGCGGGGGACGTCCAGCAGTACGGCGCTCCGGCACCGAGAGGAGTGCCCTGGCCGGAACGAGGGTCACATCCGTACCGGTGACATCGAGCAACGTGTTACCGCTGGCGAAGGTGTATTGTCTGAGTAGCGCACTATCGCGTGCGGCGAGTGCGGCGTAGAACCCAGCCACTGCAACCTGGGCCGCATCCTCCTCCGCTCCGGTGCCGCTCGGCAGCCGCTCCTCGAAGTGACAGCTCCCCACCATCAGCATGACCATCAGCACGAGGGCCGAGCACCAGACGGGACGACCGCGCGGCGTGCTCACGTCAGTGCCGCGAGATGCCCGAGCAGTTCAGCATTGTCGCGCCGTGCCCCGCTCACGGTCTCCACGAAGCTCCAGCGCACCATCCCCACCTTGTCAATCACGATGTAGGCACGCCGCGACAGAAAGCGCTCCTCATCCAACGTTCCGTAGAGGCGACTGACCTCCCGCTTGAAATCGGAGAGCAGGTCATGCCGCATCCCTTCGCGTTCCTTGTACGCCCGTAGGGTGGGGACGGAATCCACGCTGATCGGGAGCACGACCGTGTCTGCGGCAGCGAACGCCGCAAAGTCTTCGGAAAACGCACACATCTCGGCGGTACAGGTCGACGTGAAGGCCAGCGGAAAGAACGCGAGGAGAACGTGATGCGTCCCCCGGAATCCCGCGAGCGACACCAGCTCGCCGGAGGTGGACGCCAGCGTGAACGCTGGCGCCTCAGTACCGATGGCGGGAAGGCCCACGAACCGGCTCCCTCAGCCGGCGGCCGCGAAACGGCGGCCGACCTCAGTCCAATTGACCACGTTCCACCAGGCCGCCACATAGTCCGGCCGACGGTTCTGGTAGTGCAGGTAATAGGCATGTTCCCAGACATCGCACCCCAGCAGCGGTGTGCGGCCTTCCATCAGCGGCGAGTCCTGATTCGCTGTGCTCTCGACCAGCAGCGTGCCGTCCGCCGCGCGGGAGAGCCATCCCCACCCGGAGCCGAAGCGCGTGGCACACGCCTTCGCGAATTGCTCTTGGAACGCGGCGAACGAGCCGAAGGTCGCGTCGATCGCAGCGGCCAATTCGCCAGTCGGGGATGATGCACCACCCGGCGCCATGATTTCCCAGAAGAGCGTGTGATTGGCGTGACCCCCACCATTGTTTCGGACCGCGCCACGCTTCGCCTCGGGAACTTGCGACAGGTTGGCGATCACGGCCTCCACTGGCATCGCGAGCAGGGCGTCCTGACCCTCGAGCGCCGCGTTGAGGTTGTTGACGTAGCCCGCATGATGCTTATCGTGGTGAATCCGCATCGTCTGTTCATCGACGTGGGGTTCGAGCGCGGCGTAGTCATAGGGAAGTGAAGGAAGGGTGAACCCCATCTGAATCTCCTTGGAAAGTGAAACGAATCCCTCGAATATGGGTCACGACAGAGAGCGGGGCAACGCGATGCCCCTTCCGGCGGCCGGGACAGGACGACAGCTTTCCTCCCGCAACCGAGCCGCTTCCGGATCTCCCGTGAGCCAACCGATACTCTGGCAGGTCACCCTTTACTCACGGATTTCCGCTGTCATGGCACTCTCGCTCCGCTTTGCACTCACCAGTCCCGGACGCGCCGTCATCGCGCTCGAAGCCGACGACCTGCGAGTCGCCATGCAGGCGACCGACGAGACCGATGCCCTCGGCGATCTGGCGCGTGCCATCGTCACGCTCTTGGAAGGGGAGACGCGGGCCTCGATGGTGGTGGAGGATGCGCCCGGCGTCCATGAGTGGAGCTTCGATCGGAACGAGGAGCTTGTCCAACTTCGGATTCACAGCTGGGCAGATCGCCAATCCGGCACCGCGGACATGGTGCTCTCTCAGGAGCGCACGGTCGGGATTGTCTGCCCGCTGACCGTTTTGGCACGTGAGTTGGCGCTCGTCCTTGACGTCCTGTGGGTCGGGCACGGTGCCGCGGGATGGGAACGGCTCTCCCCCAAACATCCCTACCCTGCCTCCGAGCGTCGGCGCCTCCGCCAGCTCCTCGCCGTGCTGGCGCGCCGCACGGCGGAAATGACGTCGCTGCGAGAGCAGTTACCCAGCGAGGAATAGTGCGGAGGCGCTCGCGAGACTGATCCCATCGACGCGGACCACCTTGCGACGAGATTGCTGCCCACGTTCCAACGTCACCGCGTGTGGCGGGACTCCGGCCACCTCAGCCACAAACGCCAAGAGCGCCTCGTTGGCCCTCCCGTCAATGGGCGGGGCCGAGAGGCGCACTTTGATGGCATCGCCATGTAGACCAGCCAACGCGGTCTGGCGGGCCCCCGGCTGCACATGCAGTATCAGCTGCACGCCGCCGCCGGGAAGCGCCCGGATCGTCACGGCCGCGGCACGCTTCCGGTCGGTGGCACCGCGCCCGCGGGCGGAATCGTGTCATTGGCATGGAGCTCGGCCCAGATATTCTGCGTCGCCTTGGTGACCGTGGCGATGGCGGCGGTATCCACCGTCACAGGGTACATCGACCGGAGCACACCGGCGAGCGCGCCCGGAAGCGGCCGATACCGGCTTTGGGACAGGACCAACGAATCCACAATGGTTGCAGCCACGTTTGCGTTGGCCACGCCGACAGTTCGCTTGGCAAATTCGCCGGTCACCTCGGCGAGCGCGGCGCGGTACTGCGGCCCCAACAACTCTCGCGCCTTGGGAGCGACCTCATGGGAGGCGCCGGCAAGGGCCAGGATCAGTTCGCGCTGGGAGAGCTCGCGCACCATGCTCCGAACTGCCGAATCCGAGGCCCCGGCCAACGCAGCACGCTCGGCAGACTGCAACATGACAATCCAGGAACGGGTCTGCTCCGCCGTCAGGGCGCCGCCCCCGTCCCAGGTCGCAAACGGGGCACCTGGGGAAGCCGCGATCGGCTCATGGGCCATCGCACGGAGGCGCACCACGGCGTCAGGAGCGATCTGCAAATTCGCCGCGCGAGTCACGGAATCGACGTGAATGGAATCCGCACGACGGGAGAATCGCGGCGCGAGCCAGGCTTTCAGTCCTGCGCGGGACTCGTTGGCCGTGGCCCGACGGACAATATGCAATCCCAATCCCGAGGGGATGATCGTTGAGACACCGCCGGGCTCAAGGCCCCACGCCACGCCCCGAATGGGTGCCGGGAGCTCCTCACGCGAGATGGCCGGGAGGTAGCCGTCGGTCCGAATCGTTGCGGTATCCTCGGACGCTTCCCGCACCAGCTTCGAGAAATCTTCGCCCGCTTTGGCGCGCTGCAGAATGCTGCGGGTGCGGTCGACGACCGCCGCGAAGGCGGCGGAATCCCGTTGGGCAGGGTTCCCCAAGAAGAAGTGCTGCAGAACCCGCACTTGATCGCGCTGCGCGAGGGAGTCGGCCTGCGCGTCGGTCACGGGAGGGCGGGCTGCCCCACGGGCTGCCCAATACTCGAGGATCATCCCTCGCGCGGCATCGGGTCCGATCGCCGCGTCCGTTGTGGCCGAGTCGTCCAGCGTCGCCCCAGCCTTCCGGGCCTCGTTCAACAGGGCCGCGTCAATCCACGACCCGACGATCAGCGCGGATGCGCTGGCATCCGGCATCCGGGGCGACTTGAGGAGCCACGTCTCCAGCTGCTTGCCGGTGAGCTTGGACTCGCCAACTTGGACGATGGTCGCGTCGAGGGCTTCCTGCGGAACGGCATCCTTGCCGCATCCCGCCACGGCGAGGAGGAGGACCGCGAGGCCAACGGAGGGGCGGAATGAGCGGCGGATATCGCGCATGAGTGGTCTTGGGCTCGAGGAGGGGGCCGAGGCCCCGCACAGGGACGGATACCGAAAGGTGGTCATCCGTCCCTACGAGGCAAGGGGTGGGCCAAATTAGGGCATTGCCTTCCGCGGAAGCTTCTCATCACGCTGCGCGGCCTGCCAAGCAAAGGCCGCGAGGACGGCGGAATTCCACTTCATGTCTTCAGGCTGGATTTTCTCGTAGACATCCTGATTGGAGTGGTGCGTGCGGCTGCCGTAGTCGAGTCCATCCTGAATAAACTGGAATCCCGGCAATCCTGCCGCATCAAAGCTCTGGTGATCTGTTCCGCCGGTGTTGGAAATGGTGACCGTCTGCATCCCATCAGCATGGAACGGCGCCATCCACGCGGTGAAGATCGGGCCGACCGCCGCGTTCCCCTGGAGGTAGACACCGCGGATCTTCCCGCCACCATTGTCCACGTTGAAGTAGGCCGCAAACTTGGCGTGCTCCGCGAGGAACTTCATGCCGCTGGAATCCCTCGTCGCGTAGTGTGCGGCCGTATAGGCACGGGACCCCATCAGCCCCTGCTCTTCGCTGGTCCAGAGTCCGATCCGGATCGTGCGGCGCGGCTTGAGGTCGAGCGCCTTCAGAATCCGCATCGCCTCCATCATGGTGGCTGAGCCCGCGCCGTTATCGGTGGCACCGGTCCCAGCATGCCACGAATCAAAATGGCCGCCGATCAGGACGACTTCATCCTTGAGGGCCGGGTCCGTGCCGGGTATTTCCGCGATGACGTTGAAGGACGTCGAGTCTGCCGGATAGAACTTGTTTTGCATATCGAGTTCGAGCTGCACCGGAATCTTCTTCTCCGCCATCCGCCAGATGCGGCCATACGACTCGTACGCCACGTGCACCATCGGCACCTGAGGCGCGGTGAGGTCGCGCCGCGCCCCGTTGTCGGTGAAGAGCGTACCGTCGCCGCCGCGCGCCATCATCAGGACGCCTGCCACACCCTGCCGCTCCATGAACCGCAGCGCGGCCGTATCGGTCGTCACGTTGAAGGGTCGCACGCCTCCGCCGAATCCGCCGCGGCCACCGGCTCCGCGCCCACCACCCACCGCTGGCGGCGCGGCTGCCGCCATCTGCGCCAGGCTTTCATCGGTCAGCCGGACCGCATCGGGGGTGAAGCGCTGGGACGGTAGACCGTTCGGCTGCGTCAACAGCATGAACTTCCCCTTCATCATCGGGCCGTACTTCGCCTTGAACGACTCCAGCGTCATGGCGGTGTCGACCGGCACAATGATGACGCCGCCGGTCACCTTCCCCTTGGTGCCCGCGGACCATGCCCGGGGTGCCGCGGTCACCTGGAAAAAGTTCGGCGCCGTCGAGACAAACGTGAAACGTTGATTCTCCCAACCCATCCCCGCCGGGGTCGACCACGGCTCGAGGGCGACGTTGCTCAGCCCCCACCCCTTCATGGTGGTGACGGCCCAGTTGCCGGCCTTGGTCAGATTGGGAGACCAGGCGAGCCGGGGTCCGTAGACATCCGTCATCCAACTCATGATGTCCATGACCTGAGAGTGATTCATCGCTTCGGCCTTGATCTTCTCGATCGTGGCGACGTCAACCTTTTCTTGGGCGGCAAGCGGCGCGATGACCGCGGCCAGGAGCACGGCAGCGGCCATCAAGGGCCGGCGCACGGAAGAGGCGGTCAGCATAGGCGGGCACTCCAGATGTGGGTGAACGACCATCTGGGGGATATCGAGGATGGTCGTGTGATGCATGACGTGGAGATGGAGCGTATCGGGCTTGAACCGATGACCTTCCCGTTGCAAACGGGATGCTCTCCCAACTGAGCTAACGCCCCAGATCCCAACAAAATAGTCGGCCGAGGCCGGGATGCGAGTGGATCCCCAAAATTGGGGGCCGTGGATCCAGCAGGCCGTGGCGCCTACGCCACATCTTGACGCCAGCCCGTGCCCGCCACAGACTCCGCGATCCTCGGCGCCGAACGCATGGTGCAGTGGGTATCCCCAGCCAGACCCCACAGCCATCCCCCGGAGATCGTCCATGACGTTCGCACGCCCACTGTCCGCCGCGCTCGCCACCCTCCTCATCGCCAGCTGCGGCGGGGATTCCGGCACCAATTCCGGGAACAACAGCACCATGTCGGCCACCATTGCCGGTGCGTCTTGGAGTGCCTCGCTCGCGGTCCAGGCCAGCCGGGGCGGGAACGTCCTCGCGATCAGCGGCACCGACGGGACCTACCAGATCCTGCTCACCATCCCGAGTGTGACTGCCCCAGGCACGTTCAACTTTGGCGTGGGCAACACCGGCGTCGCGCAGGTCATCCAGGTCTCCGGCACGACCGCCTCAGCATGGACCACCGCGCTGGTCGGTGGCTCCGGAACGTTGACACTCACGACCTTCACCGCCGAGCGCGCCACGGGCACCTTCTCATTCTCGGGGACCGCCTCACCGGGGACCCCGGCCACCGGCACCCGACCCGTGACGGCAGGAAGCTTCGACGTCCGCTTCTAACCGGCGCTTGGGGACCGATGACCATTGTAGCATGGTCATCGGTCCCCGATCGCGGCGCTTACCGCCCGGCGTTCTGAATCTTCCGTGCCACCGACTCCACCTCTCCCATCACGCGCAGGAGATTCCCCGACCAGATCTTCGCGATCTGGGCCTCGGTGTACCCCCGACGGACCAACTCCAGTGTCACGTTGAAGCTCTCGCCGGCGTTCCGCCAGCCATCGACGCCACCACCACCGTCGAAGTCAGATGAGATCCCGACGTGATCGATGCCGATCAACTTCACCACATAGTCAATGTGATCGGCGAAGTCGGAGACCGTGGCCGTGGGGTCGGCGGGGTACCGACGACCCGTGATGTCCTCTTGCGCCGCGAGGTAGCGATTCTTCGCGTCGAGGGGCAACGCGTCCAATTGCGTGGTGACCTCGTTCTGGCGCGTCGCAGTGATCCCGAACTCCTTCCGCAATGCGGCGATCGCCTCTTCGCGCGCCGCAAGTTTCACGGGATCGCACTTCACATAGCTGTTGAACGCGACCAACTGTACCACGCCACCATTCTTGGCGAGACCGCGCAACTGCTCATCATCGAGATTGCGGCTGTGATTGCACAGTGCACGCGCCCCCGAATGCGATGCAATGATCGGCGCCTTAGTGATCGCCAGCGTTTGCATCATCGACTGCTTCGAGGGGTGGGAAATATCGATCATCATCCCGACACGATTCATCTCGGCGATGACCTCGCGGCCGAGCGGCGAGAGGCCGTTGTGCAACCAGACACCATCGCGCTCGCCGGTATTGGAATCGGAGAGCTGGGAATGCCCGTTGTGCGCCAGCGACATGTATCGCCCACCCAGCGCGTGGAACTTCGCCACGTTCGTGATGTCGGAACCGATCGAGAAACCGTTCTCGATGCCGATCAGGATCACCTTCTTCCCCGCGGCGTGGATGGCGTACGCCTCCGCAGCCGTCCGAGCGAGTGCCGCGCGTGCAGGCGCGATGCTATCGACGAGCCGATGGATCGCCGCGAACTTCTCCAGCGCTTGCGCGTTGGCTCGGGCAAAACCCGCTTCGGTCAGGTCAGGGGATTGCCCGACGTAGACGATCAAGAAGGCTGCGCCCAATCCCCCGCGCTCCATCTTCACCAGGTCCACCTGCTGCCGGCCCGGCAAGTCGTCACCGTAATTCGGCGCGCCCAGTCGGAAATTGTTGGGCGAGATATCCACGTGCGTGTCAAGGGTCAGCACGCGATCATGAATCGCCCGAGCTTGAGTCGTCAGGGCGGCCTCAGAGAGGCCACGTGGAGCGGACGTCGTCTGCGGCGCAGCGGGTGCACAAGCAACCACCAAGAGCAGCAAGAGCGTGTTACGGACACCATTGATACGGAGCATCTTCGAACCTCGGTAGGAGGGCCACGACGACCACACTCGGGAAAGCAACGGGGGAAGCGAAGAACGTAACTCGCGAAGGGCGCGATGGCGACAGAGAGACGGTCACGCTGCGGACTGCGGCGCCGCGCTCGGGCAACCTGCGACTAGCGGAAGGCAGCCGCCACACGTTCTGCCGTGCGGATGCCCGCCAGCATCACGTCATGCACGGACAGCCCATCCCGCCACGCGCCGACGAAGCCGACCCGCGGAATCCGCGCCTCGACCTCAGCAACCGGCGCGATCCGACGTACGTGCCCCGCGACGGCCACAGGCAAACTTTCCTGCCAGCGATTGAGGGCCTGAAAGACCGGCGTGCCAGTCGCACCGAGCAACGCTTCGAGCTCCTCGCACACAATGCCAAGCAGTGTGTCATCGGAATGCAACATCATCTCGGGATGGCGCATCCCCCCAAGGAAGGTCGTCAGGAGGACATGGCCCTCCGGGGCGTGGTCCGGGAAGAGTGACGTCGGGAAGAGCGTGCCGAGAATACGTCGATGTTCGGATGATGGAGCGAGCACACCTGACCCATCCAGCGGGTGGACCACCGCGTCACGGCGGAAGCCGAGCGAGACCGTCACCAACGACGTGTGTGGGGTCTCGCGCACCCCTCGGAGTTCGGTGGGCGCGATCTCGTCCAGGGCCATGCTGGCATAAGCCGACGCTGGGCAGGCAAAACAGACCCCATCGACGGCGATGGGCGGTCGACCCGCAACCTCGACCACGAACCCCTCACCCGAACGACGCACCGCGACGACGCGGGCACCCAGGGCAACGGGCTCAGCCAGCGAAGCGGCGAGCGCCGTCGGGATGGCACCGATGCCATCGCGACAGGACCACAGCCCTCCGCCAAGTACTTCACCGCGCCGACGCGCCTGACTCCGCGCGCGCATCGCGCCCTTGAGGATCGAACCAGCGGCTTGTTCATACTCGACGAGGCGCGGAAACGCGACGCTCACCAGGACTTGGGTCGGATCTGCACCACTCGTCCCGGCGACCAAGGGATCGATCAATCGCGTCGCCACCTCGTCGCCGAATCGGCGCCGAGAAAACGTGTCGACGGTCTCGTCGGGATCGCCGCCGCCCTTGGCCACAAAGGGTTCCTTCAGCAGGCGCAATCGTCCCGCCACGCTTAGCAATGGAGTCGCCACCAACTCACCAGGTGAGAGCGGCACGGGAACGAGCGCCCCCTCATGCACGATGTAGCGGCGCTTCACTGCGCTGCAGGGTCGCACAACCTGCGAGGCCAAGCCGATACGATCCAGCAAGGCGCGCACCTCGGGAGCCGGTTCCATCAGGGTGTTTGGTCCGGACTCCGCGAGCCACCCGTCGCGACGCGTCGTCCGCAACGGGCCGCCGACACGAGGCGACGATTCGAA
Organism: Gemmatimonadota bacterium; assembly: GCA_024641735.1. GTDB lineage: Bacteria > Gemmatimonadota > Gemmatimonadetes > Gemmatimonadales > GWC2-71-9 > Palsa-1233. The sequence continues at coordinate 10,813 of JAHECN010000048.1, forward strand.
GACCATTGGCGTTACCCCGAGCTCCTCCAGCCGCCGCGCCGCCATGAGTCCGGCGATCCCGCCGCCGATCACTGCGACCCGACGCCCTCCCGTGTCCGGGGCCTCACCCATCGTCATGGCTGGGCAACAAGCGACGCAGTACGCTGCGACAGATCAAGCAGCGAGAAGGTGCTCGCATCGGCGAGCTGCGCGAGGCTGATGACGTACCGCGCGGCGAGTGACCGATCAGGGATCGTCAGGACGGCGAGATCACCCGAGACAAGCGTCCCCACCAGAAGCAGGTGACTGCCGCTCGCGTCCGTCGAGAGCGCACCCTCGACTCCTGTGATGGGAGTCGCCTTGGTAATCGGCCCGCCACTGATGGTGAGCACCATGGCGCCGGGCGATGTCCCCTGCCCCACGACTCGGACGATCAGCTCCCCTGGTACGGGAGGCGTGCTCTCCGTGCCACCACACGCCGTGAGGACGCACACGAGCGCCATCACCCACCGACGCGCGCTCACGGTGTCCCCCCAATCGCCCGTGGGAGTACCGGGACCGGCAGGCGGTTCTTTCGGAGCCACGCCAGCAAATCGCCAACGTCGTATCCGCCATTGCGATTCCCGATAGTATCGAGATAGAGCACCGTGGCAGCATCAAGCGGCGGACCACCGAGCAAGGCTCGCGTCGCCGCGGTGGCATCCACCTCGACAAACGCGACGAACTCGGCAATCAGATCGTACGGCTTGTCGGTCGTCAGCGTCAGGCTCACCGCGGACGTGGTAGTGTCCCCCCGCCATCCGAGGAACTCCACCGCGGCCGTGGGGACCACATCGAGGCGCACCGTTGTCCCAATGTCGAGGAATCGTCCGGTTCCGACGACCGCAGCCACGGAGGAGGCGATCGTGCCGGGACCGTTCACCAAGACGCGGATGCGATGCGTCGTGGCGAAGTCCGCGAACAATGAATCCGGTGCACCCGTCCGCGTCGTGAGCACCTGACTTCGGGATCCACCGTTGCTCCACTGCACCCAGCGGAGCGCAGAGCGTCCATCGAAACTTGTTTGCAAGGAGTCTGCGCTGACCGCCACGCTCTCACCCGGCAGGAAGACCTCGCGGAAGAGTTGCGTCGCGATCCCGTTCACCCGAACGCGCCCCAAGGGCGAACGCGACGCCACCACCGTCGGGGGGCGGTGCGCGTAGCGCAATCGGATTCTCCCATCACCCAGTTGGGCGATCCGGTCCACCCGGACGTCAAGGGCGAGGCCGTCCCACCGCAGGGCGGCCGGCGCGGTGGAAAGCCCGAACTCAGTCTTCCCCGTCGAGCCGGGGAACGGGTCCCCCGTATCGCCACGGTTCCGAAAGCCAGGAATCGCCGAGCGGAGTTGATTGAGACCATCCGCCTGCATCAACGCGACTCCCTGCCGCGTCCCGGTGTTCACGGAATTGCTCCCGGTGGACGAGGCGATCTTCACGACGTCAATTTGCCAAATCAGCAGACCGGGGGATTTCACGCGAGTGAACGCAGGGTTCATCATCGCCGTGTCACTTGCCAGTCGCTGACGGTTCTCCAGCAACAGGTAAATGCCGGGGGCCGACGTCGCCGCGAAAAAGACGGTATCCCCGCTCTGAACCGCTGGAATCGACCGCTCGACCCCGCTCACGAGCGTATCGACGATGGCCCACCCCAGCTCCGCCTTCGACCATGCTTCGAAGGAGGCGGGCGACCAGGGGCGGGCGTAATTCCCTGCTCCCATGAGCCCCCACTCGCCAATCCCCTCGGTATCCGAGAGCTGATCCGTGTCATAGAGATCTGGCAGTCCGAAGGCGTGTCCGGTCTCGTGCGCCACGGTCCCGATCGGCATGATCTGCCCCACGGCACAGGCCGTATTCCCCCCGACCGCGCTCTGGAGCGTATACGAGTTGACCCGCAGGTAACTCCCGGGAATGATCGCCCCCCCAGGTCCCCGGCGCGGGGTCCGAGTGACGTAGGCCTGACCGCCGTTCCAGCCAGAGATTCGGAAGCGGTGCGCCCACAACCCTGTGCCGCCACACGCGCCGTCCACCTTGGCCTGGACGAAGGTGACAAAGTCCACGATCCCGTCGTCATCCCCGGAGTTCGGCAGACCATCCGGCCCATCGTTGTCAAAGGGTTCCCAGACCGATGCACTATCCGAACCGCCGGAAACGCGTTCCAGCGCCCCAACCAACAAATCGCGCATCCGACTCTGGGCCCGAACCGGGCAGGGGTTGTTCACCCCGATGCCATTGCAGCCATCCTCATAAAAGGCGGCGGTACTGTCGAGGGTGACCCAGTCAAAGACCGCGCCGCCCATGCTGATGCGGCCGCCCGACTGCTGTTCGTAGTAGCTCTTGAGCGAGGCGGCCTGACCGGGCGTGGCTGGCGAGAAGAGCAGCGACTGATAGGATGCCACGGGAAATGGCGCCGCAGCGTCCCGAAACGAAATCGGGATGACCGGCACGAAATAGGCCCCCGAGACGGCCAGCGAGGTGCCAGACGCATTGAGGCTGGCCATCTGACCCTGCTGCAGCAGGGCGCGCCGCGTCGCCCTGATTTGCCCAGTGGCTCGCCGCCACGCCCCGTCCGACGCGAAGTCGAACCCGCGGACCTCAAACTCGCCAGGACGGGCTCTGGGGTACTGAGCGACCAGCGACGTGGCGCAGCAGAGAACGCCCAGAAGTCCCAGGACGATGGCCAGCCCCCCCCTGCACCCGGAGGTGGCCGAACGCCGCTTACCTTGTTTCGCCCTGCCGTCGACCATAGTTTTCCTCGTTGGGCCGCTGCAACTTAGGCCCCTCCCATACCGAAGTTCCACCCGTACTCCGCGAGGAACCGTGGCGACTGAGACGCTCCAGACGCAGGAGGCCAAGGTGATGCTCTTCGAAAAGTGCCGCCAATTCACCACGGCCCGTGAGATTCAGGCCGCCGGCCTCTACCCCTACTTCAAGCCGATCTCGGAATCTGAAGACACCCTCGTGACCATCGAAGGTGCCAAGAAGATCATGCTCGGCTCGAACAACTACCTGGGGTTGACGCACCACCCGAAGGTGTTGGAAGCGGCCACGAAGGCCCTCCACCGCTATGGGTCAGGGTGCACCGGCTCACGGTTTCTCAACGGCTCCTTGGATCTGCATGAACAACTGGAAGCGGCGCTTGCCACCTTCCTCGGCAAGGAAGCCGCACTCGTCTTCTCGACCGGGTACGGTGCCAACCTCGGGCTGATTTCCGGCCTGACCGCACGCGGGGAAACGATCTACCTCGACAAGCTCGACCATGCCTGCATCGTGGATGGCGCCAAGCTCTCCTACGGCGAGACCCAGCGATTCAATCATGGCGACCTCGCCCACCTGACCCGGCTGCTGGAGCGCAACACCACCGGCAAGGGGACGATGATCGTGGTGGACGGCGTGTACTCGATGGAAGGAGACATCGCCGACATTCCGGAATTGAGCAAGATCGCCAAGCGTTTCGGCGCCGCCCTCGTGGTGGATGACGCCCACTCGCTCGGTGTCCTCGGCCCCAACGGTGAAGGAACCGGGGCACACTTCGGCATGCAGTCGGATGTCGACATCATTGCCGGAACCTTCTCGAAATCGCTCGCCTCCGTTGGTGGCTTCGTCGCCGCCGACGAATCGGTGATTCACTTCCTGAAGCACCACTCGCGGCCATTCATCTTCACCGCCTCGCTCCCGCCGGCCAACACGGCTGGCGTGCTCGCGGCGTTGCAAGTCCTGCAGGACGAGCCGGAACGCCGTACCTCCCTGTGGGCCAACGCCAAGCATTTGGCTGATGGGTTCCGCGCACTCGGCTTCGAAATCGGGGAAACCGCCACACCGATCATTCCCGTGTTGATCGGCCCGCTCGAAACCACGTTTGTCTTCTGGCGGAAGCTCTACGACGCAGGTGTCTTCACCAACCCGGTCGTTCCTCCTGCCGTGCCACCGTCGCAGTGCCGGTTGCGCACCAGTGTCATGGCAACGCACACCCCGGCGCAGATTGACGAGGCGCTCGACGCCTTTGGGCGGATTGGCCGGGAGTTGGGGGTCATCTGAGCACCACGCCGGTCATCCGGCGCGTCGAGACCGCCAAGGACCTCGCTCGCTTTATTGATCTGCCCTACCGGCTGCATCGGCGGGATCCGAACTGGATCCCGCCGTTTCGCGCTGAGGTGAAGAAGCTGCTCGATCGCCAGCACAATCCGTTCTTCGCGCACGCCGAGGCGGAGTATTTCCTGGCGGAACGTGACGGCGAGGTGGTCGGTCGTATTGCCGCGATCCACAATCGGCTGCACAACGACGTGCACCGTGATCGCGTCGGCTTCTTCGGATTCTTCGAGTGCGTCAATGACTTCACCGTGGCGGCCCCACTCCTCGACACGGCGGCGGCATGGGTTGGCGCGCGCGGCCTCGATACGGTGCGCGGTCCCGCGTCGTTCTCCGTAAACGATGAATGCGGTCTGCTGGTTGACGGGTTCGACACGCCGAACACGATCATGATGCCGCACAATCCGCCGTACTATCTCACGCTGCTCGAGACCGCCGGATTCGCGAAGGCGAAGGACCTCATCTGCCTGC
>JAHECN010000189.1 GCA_024641735.1 Gemmatimonadota bacterium
ACCTCGCGACGGGAACGACGACCGCGTTGATGCAGGCGCCCGGCAACTATCGCGGTTTCACCTTCGATCGCGTGCAGCAGCAATTCACCTTCGCGACGGATGCCGGCCCGGAATTCGGAAAGCCCGACTCCCCGGCAACGCTCTACTACGGCACGATGAAGGCCGGTACGGCCACTGCGTTGATTACGCCGGCGATGCTGAGCGACGGCATGCGGCTGCCGACCTCTGGCAGTGTGAACTTCCTCCGGAATGGCACGGCATTCACCTTCACGATGTCACCGCCACCACCCGACAGCATCCCGGCCGACTCGTTGGTTGGGAAGGCGAAGTTCGACCTCTGGCACTGGAAGGACCCCCAGTTGCAGCCGGCACAGCTGCTCAGCGCCGGGCGAGATCGCACCAAGAGCTACCAAACGGTGTTCCATCTCGGCAACAAGAAGTTGGTCAAGCTTGCGGACGATTCGGTGACCTCGGTGTCGCTGTCGGATGATGCCAAGGTTGGCGTCGCGACGTCGAGCACGCGGTACGAAATTGAGAAGATGTGGGGAGAGGGCGGGAACGATCTCTACCTGGTCGATCCGATGACTGGCGCCCGGAAGATGCTCGCCGAGAAGGTGCAGGGCAGTGCGCAGCTCTCTCCGGATGCGAAGTATGTCTACTTCTGGGACAAGGGCTCCTGGAAGGTGCACCACTTGGCCTCGGGAAAGACCGTGGACGTGACCGGGAAGATTGCCGGCGTCCGTTTCGATCAGGAGACGTACAGCACCCCAGGCGATCTGCCAGGATGGGGCGTCGCGGGATGGACCAAGGGCGACAAGTCGATCCTGATCTACGACCGCTTCGATATGTGGGATGTTGATCCTGCGGGCGTTCGTGCTCCCATCAACGTCACGGACTCCCTCGGTCAGCGGGAACAACTCACGCTTCGCCTGATGGATCTCGAGCGCAATCGTGATGAGGAGCGCTTCATTGATCCGGCCAAGCCCATCTATTTCCGTGCGTTCGCCGAGAGCACCAAGGGGAGCGGGTTCTACCGCGACCAACTTGGGGTGACCAAGGCGCCGGAGAAGATCCTCTTCGGGGATTACGCGTACGGCGCACCGGCGAAGGCGAAGGACGCCTCGGTTTACATGATGACCCGCAGCACCTTTGTGGAATTCCCGAATCTCTGGGTCGGTCCCTCCTTGACGCAGTTGACCAAGATCACCGACGCCAATCCCTGGCAGAAGGAATACAACTGGGGCACGGCCGAACAGGTGACGTGGCTGAATGAAGATGGTGTGCCGCTGCAGGGCATTCTCTACAAGCCGGAAAATTTCGATCCGAGCAAGAAGTACCCGTTGATTGCGTACAACTATGAGGATCTCTCGGACGGCCTGTACGCGTACGTCGCCCCGACGGGACGGAATATCATCAATGCCACCCATTACGTCTCGAACGGCTACCTGATCTTCATGCCGGACATTTTCTACGAGGAAGGCCACCCAGGGGAGAGTGCACGGAAGGCCATCGTGCCCGGCGTGCAGATGCTTCTCGCCCGTGGCTATGTCGATCCCAAGGGTCTCGGCATTCAGGGGCAGTCATGGGGCGGATACCAAGCTTCCTACATCATCACGCAGACCAACCTCTTCTCTGCCGCAATGGCCGGTGCACCTGTGGCCAACATGACGTCAGCGTACGGCGGTATTCGTTGGGGGAGCGGGCTGGCGCGCTCGTTCCAGTACGAGAAGGGCCAGAGCCGGATCGGCAAGTCGCTGTTCGAGGCGCCGGATCTCTACATCGAGAACTCACCGCTCTTCCACCTCGAGCGCGTGAAGACGCCACTCTTCATCATGCACAACGACCAAGATGACGCGGTCCCCTGGTGGCAGGGGATCGAGCTCTTCGTTGGATTGCGGCGTCTGTCGAAGGAGGTGTACCTCATCAACTACAACGGTGACGTCCACAATCCCGGATCCCGCGCCAACCAGAAGGACATGGCGATGCGGATGCAGCAGTTCTTCGACAATAAGTTGAAGGGCGCACCGGCACCTGATTGGATGGTCCGTGGCATTCCGGCCGTGGACAAGGGCCGGGACCAGTTCCAGATGACGGCACCCGCGGCGAAGACGCCGCAGTAGTCGCGTCGGTACATGGAGGAGGCCTGGTCACCCATGGGGCGGCCAGGCCTTTTCCGTGGTGCCAAAGGTCCCCCTCACCCCTCACTCACGTAGGGTTGAGGGCCACCCATCGTCGCCGAACGGATCGCCCGGTGGCGCTCGTAGCGCGGGTGATGGTGTCGGGAGTTCGCGCCGCTCGCGCCAGCGGGTGATGTCGGCTGCGATGGCACTCCAATGGGCGCGCATCGGGACATCGGGGCTGGCGGTTGCGCGTGTCTTGGCGTCGGTGGCCATGCTGGCCAACTTCAACTCGACGATGTCCCGGACCTCCTGTGCGGCATCGGCGTCGGCAGCAATCGCAAGCATCCGATCGACGAGCGCGCGCTGCGTCACGCGCCGGAGCGCCGCCTCGTCGGCCGTGCGCGTGGCGCCGCGCCATGTGGCGGTGAGCAACTCATCGATGACCTCATGCAGGGTCAGGCGATCGGGCTGATTCGGGACGCCGAGGGCGAGTCGGGCCGCCCGTTCCGATTGCAGGATGGCATCGATGGTCATCTGGGCCAGTGTTCGCGCCGCACCGAGTTGATCGAAGATTGGCGTCGTCCGGGAACGAAAGGACTCGATGCCGATACCGTAGCTGCTGGGTCGCGGCGCCAGAAGAATCTGGACCGTGTCGGGAATGGCCAGTTCTGCTGGCTCGAGTGTCGACAGCAGCTGCGTGAGCGCCTCGCGCTGGCGCGCCGCCGGCACGGCTCGGCTCGCCTGTTGGCCGTCTCCCTTCATGGCAAAGGCATACTCCACGCCGCCGATTGCCTTGGCCAATGAGGTGATCGCGAAGCGGTGCCAGAAGTAGAGCGGTACGAAGCGCTCCTGCAGGACCGAGACCGGCTCGCCATCGCGAATGTTCCACTCGCCGAAGCGCGCGATCGCCCAGCGGCGGACATCCATCTGGTGACGCAGGAATTCCTCCGCCGTGGCACCGTCGTCCCAGAGATTGGTCCGTGGGTCACTGGCCGATTCCGGTCGCGCGTCGTTGTCGGACAGGAAGCGGTAGCCCCGCCGAAGTCCCTCGGCCATTATGGCCTGCAACGAATCCGCCTCGACGGCCGCGGGCCAGATACCGTACCCCCAGCGGATCGCCCAGACGTCGAAGGCCCCCGGCCCACGATCGTACGCGGCGGATGCATCGGGGCGGCCGTTCACCATCCGGATGCGCGGCGCTGGGTAATCCATGACCGAACCGCGGTCGTAGCTCGACGCGGTGTAGTTGTGTGCGAGGCCGATGGTGTGGCCAATCTCATGCGCCGTGACCTGACGGACCCGCGCGAGAACGAACGCGGTGTCGCTGGCCGCGGCCGCTGCGCCAAAGAAGGCCGCATACAGGTTGTAGTCGGTCCTCGCGCGGTGCGAGTCCATCCGTGCCATTGCCTTGATGATTTCTCCCGTGCGAGGATCTCCCAGGGAACCGCCGATGCTCCAGCCGCGCTCGTTACGGTTCTCCCACTGGACCACGTTGTAGCGCGCATCCATCGGGTCGGCGCCGGCGGGGAGCCACTCGACTCGGAATCCTCCTGGCAGACCTGCCTGTGCAAACGCCTCCTCCCACCACTTCGCGCCTTGATAGGTCGCGGTGCGGACCGGCTCCGGGATCCCAGGGTCGATGTAGAAGACGATCGGGTTGGCAATGGGCGACGTCGCGTCCGCGGGATCGGTGCGCAGCAGGCGATGCCGTGAGGTCCAACGCTGTTGCAGGTCGGTTTGGATCGGCTGAAAATAGTCCTTGAAGGTGCTCGGGTAGAATCCGGTGCGCGGGTCGAAGGTGCGCGGCTGGTAGCGCGCGTCCGGCAGAGGAAGGAGTGAGAGGTGCTGACGCAGTTGAAAGGACTTCCCATCCGGGACGATGGAGCGCACGGTGCGACCCGGTGGGCCGTTCGTCGCGAAGGTCAGC
>JAHECN010000049.1 GCA_024641735.1 Gemmatimonadota bacterium
CGCGGGAGCGACACTCGGCAGTCGACGCCTTCCGGTCCCGGCGCTCAGGGGAGTGCTGGCGTTGGTGCTGGTGGTGGCGGGAGTGAAACTCGTGTGGGGGTGAGGGGTAGCCGGAGAACAGGGAACAAACAGAGAACGGGGAACAGGGGACGCTGGAAAGGAGACAGGGGACCCGCCAAGCGTTTCCGCCGTTCTCCGTTCTCCGATTCCTTAGCAGAATCGGCCATTTCGGGATAGAATACGGGGTTCCTCCTTCTTACCCTGCGGCCCCTCTTTCCGAGGCTCCGCTGGCGCATTGCGACCGGAGAGGTACGATGGACGACCGGAGCGAGACCCAACTCCAGCCTGACCTTGAGCCGAACCTCGTCGAAGCGATCCTTCGCGAGGCGGGTCCGAGTCCAACCCAGGATGCGTTGCTCCCAATCCTGCATGCGGTGCAGGGTCAGGTCGGGCACATCTCCAAGGAGACGATTCGGTCGATCGCAGACGCCATGAACCTCTCCCGCGCCGAGGTGCAGGGCGTGGTGTCCTTCTATGATGATTTCCGGGAAGCGCCGTCGGCAAAGCATGTCGTCCAGCTGTGCATGGCGGAGGCGTGCCAGGCCGTCGGATGTCGCGCGCTTGCCGCGCACGCGAAGTCGCAGTTGGGAGTCGATTTTGGCGAGGCCACCCCGGATGGGGCCGTCGAGATCAAGGCAGTGTATTGCTTTGGCAATTGTGCCACGGGTCCGACGATCCGGATCGGCAATCGGGTGCATGGGCGGGTGAGTCCGGAACGATTTGATGCGCTGGTTGCACCGCTCCGTTCCGGAGGGCGCTCCGCATGACGCAATCCATCTTCGTGCCGAATGACACGACCGCGTGGTCGCTTGGTGCCGACGAAGTTGCCGAGGCCGTGACGGCGATGATCGCCGAGCACGGCATGGACGCGGTGGTGGTGCGGAACGGCTCGCGCGGCCTCTATTGGTTGGAACCGTTGGTCGAGATCGAATCGCCGCTCGGGCGGATCGGCTTCGGTCCGATCGCACCACACCAGGTGGCGGACCTCTTCGCGGGCGGCGCGATGCCGACCGCCGCGCATCCGTTGTCGATCGGGTTGGTCGAGGAATTGCCATTCCTGAAGGCGCAGCGGCGGTTGACCTTTGCGCGTGCGGGCGTCATCAATCCGATGTCGCTGACGGACTACCGCGCGATGGAAGGCGGTGTCGCGCTGGCCAATGCGCTGGCGATGGAGCCGCAGCAGATCGTCAACGCCATGAAGAGTGCTGGTGTGCGCGGCCGCGGCGGTGCGGCATTCCCGGCGGGCATCAAGTGGCAGACCGTGCTCGATGCACCGGCGCATCCCAAGTACATCGTCTGCAACGCGGACGAAGGGGACTCCGGCACGTTTGCCGATCGCCTGCTGATGGAGGCGGATCCGTTCCAACTGATCGAGGGGATGGCGATCGCCGGGCTCGCCGTCGGCGCCGAACTGGGGATCATCTATCTCCGGTCGGAGTATCCACGCACCGAAGCCGTGATGACTGAGGCGCTCGCACTCGCCCGCAACGCAGGGATGCTGGGCCCCGACCTCCTCGGCTCCGGTCGCGCATTCGATATTGCGCTTCGCATGGGCGCGGGCGCCTACATCTGCGGCGAAGAGACCTCATTGCTCGAGAGCCTGGAAGGGAAGCGAGGGCAGGTCCGTCCGAAGCCGCCGCTTCCCGCACTGGAGGGATTGTTCGGAAAGCCGACCGTGGTCAACAACGTGCTCACCCTCGCGGCCGCCACCACCGTGCTGGCCAAGGGCGCCGAGTATTACGCCACGTTCGGCGAAGAGCGTTCTCGGGGCACGATGCCGTTCCAGCTTGGCGGCAACGTGGCGCAGGGCGGACTCGTCGAACTGCCCTTCGGCGTGACACTCAATCAGTTGGTGCATGACTTCGGCAAGGGAAGCCGGAGTGGACGCCCCGTCAAGGCGATTCAGGTCGGCGGACCGCTGGGTGCCTATCTCCCCGCGCAGCACTGGGACACGCCGCTCGCCTATGAGGCCTTCGCGGCGGTCGGGGCAATGCTGGGGCATGGTGGCGTGGTCGTGTTTGACGACACTGCCGACATGGGGGAGCAGGCCGAGTTCGCGATGGCCTTCTGTGCCCACGAGTCGTGTGGCAAGTGTACGCCATGCCGCATCGGGTCGGTGCGTGGCGTCGAAGTGATCCACCGCATTCGGACCGGTGTCGACCCGGAAGCGAACCTTGCCGTTCTCCATGACCTCTGCGAAGCGCTGGAACTGGGGTCGCTGTGCGCACTCGGCGGACTCACGCCGATGCCGGTGCGCAGCGTGTTGAACCATTTTGCGGACGAGATGCGACCGTCCGAGAAAGGAATGTCCTGATGATCGCCTCGACCCCTGCTCGCGTGGACCTCGGGACGCCGTCTGTCGCCTCGTCGGCCACGGTTCGGCTGACGATCGATGGTCAAGTCGTCGAGGCACCGGCCGGCACATCGGTGATGCGCGCCGCCCGTGACGCCGGCATCGGGGTCGCCAAACTGTGCGCCACCGATTCGCTGGAGGCCTTCGGTTCCTGCCGACTCTGCCTGGTCGAGATCGCGGGTCGGAAGGGACTTCCCGCGTCGTGCACCACACCGATCGAAGAGGGGATGGTGGTCCGCACCCAGACCGAGCAGGTCGCGCGGGTGCGTCGCAACGTCATGGAGCTGTACATCTCCGATCACCCGCTCGACTGTCTCACCTGTGGCGCCAATGGTGACTGTGAGTTGCAGGATGTGGCGGGTGCGGTGGGGTTGCGTGAGGTCCGGTACGGGTACGAGGGAGCCAATCACCTCGACGCGGTGATGGACACGTCCAATCCCTATTTCAACTTCGATCCCGCCAAGTGCATCGTCTGTTCGCGCTGCGTCCGTGCCTGTGATGAAATCCAGGGAACGTTCGCGTTGACAATCACGGATCGCGGATTCGGGTCCAAGGTCAGCGCCAGCATGGAGGAGAGTTTCCTGGAGTCGGAATGCGTCTCCTGCGGCGCCTGCGTCCAGGCGTGCCCGACCGCGACGCTGATCGAGAAGAGCGTGATCGCCCACGGACAGCCGGACCGCGAGGTGAAGACGACCTGCGCCTATTGCGGTGTCGGCTGTTCGTTCAAGGCGGAACTGAAGGGGAATGAAGTCGTGCGGATGACGCCGGACATGGATGGCGGCGCCAACGAGGGACATTCCTGTGTGAAGGGGCGCTTTGCGTGGGGGTATGCCACGCACAAGGACCGCGTGCTCTCGCCGATGGTCCGGGACAAGATCACCGATCCGTGGCGCGAAGTCTCGTGGGACGAGGCGATCACGACCGCGGCGGAGAAGTTGCGGGGGATTCAGGCCAAGTATGGTCGCGGGGCGATCGGGGGAATTTCGTCGTCGCGCTGCACCAACGAGGAAGTCTACGTTGTCCAGAAGATGGTGCGCGCGGCGTTCGCCAACAACAACATCGATACCTGTGCCCGCGTCTGTCATTCACCGACGGGCTATGGACTGAGTTCCACCTTCGGCACCTCGGCCGGGACGCAGGACTTCGAGTCGGTCGAGTCGGCCGATGTCATTGTGGTGATTGGTGCGAACCCGACCGACGCACACCCGGTCTTCGCCTCGCGCCTGAAGCAGCAGCTGCGTCGCGGCGCCAAGCTGATCGTGGTGGATCCGCGGCGGATCGATCTGGTGCGCTCGCCGCACATCGCTGCCGCGCATCACTTGCAGCTGCGACCCGGGACCAACGTCGCGATGATGAATGCCCTCGCGCACGTGATCGTCACCGAGGGGATCGCCAATCAGGCGTTCGTGGACGAGCGCTGTGACGAGGCCTCCTTCCTCCAGTGGAAGGAATTCATCTCGCGACCGGAGCAGTCCCCGGAAGCCTCCGAGTCGATCACCGGCGTCCCCGCCGCCGAGGTTCGCGCCGCGGCGAGGCTGTACGCCAATGCGACGAACGGCGCGATCTATTACGGCCTCGGGGTCACGGAGCACAGCCAGGGAAGCACCGGCGTGATCGGCATCGCAAACCTGGCCATGGTGGCCGGGCACCTCGGCCGAGACGGGGTCGGCGTCAACCCACTGCGCGGCCAGAACAACGTGCAAGGGTCCTGCGACATGGGCTCCTTCCCGCACGAGTTGCCGGGGTATCGCCACATCAGCGATCCCGTGGTGCGTGGGAGCTTCGAGGACTACTGGAAGACCACGCTCGACGCCGAGCCTGGTTTCCGCATTCCGAACATGTTCGCGGCGGCAATCGAAGGGGAGTTCCGCGGGCTGTTCGTGCAGGGCGAGGACATCGCCCAATCGGATCCGAACACGACGCATGTGGCGAAGGCCTTGCTCGCGCTCGACTGCCTGATCGTGCAGGATCTCTTCCTGAACGAGACCGCACGGTATGCGCACATCTTCTTCCCCGGCACCGCCTTTCTCGAGAAGGACGGCACCTTCACCAACGCCGAGCGTCGGATCAACCGCGTGCGGCCGGCCATGCCGTCCAAGGTGGGGCTGTCGGAATGGGAGGTCGTCTGTCGGCTCGCGACGGCCATGGGCTATCCGATGGACTACGGCCAAGCGTCGGAGATCATGGACGAGATCGCCGCGTTGACGCCGACCTTCGCGGGAGTCTCGTTCGAGTTGCTCGACACGCACGGCAGCGTGCAGTGGCCCTGTAACGCCGCGCACCCCACCGGGACACCCGTCATGCACGAGGGGAGCTTCGTGCGGGGTCGCGGGCGGTTCCTGTTGACCCAGTATGTGCCCACCGAAGAGCGTGCCAATCGGAAGTTCCCGCTGTTGCTGACCACGGGACGCATCCTGTCGCAGTACAATGTCGGGGCACAGACCCGGCGCACCGGCAACATGATCTGGCATCCCGAGGATTTGCTGGAGATTCATCCGCACGACGCCGAAGTGCGCGGTATTCATGATGGCACACTCGTCATGCTCTCGAGTCGGAAAGGCGAGATCGCGCTGCGGGCCGAAGTGACGGATCGGGTGCCGCAAGGCATTCTGTACACGACGTTCCACCATCCGGACCTCGCCGCCAATGTGGTGACGACGGAGTACTCCGACTGGGCGACGGAGTGCCCCGAGTACAAGGTCACGGCCGTGGAAGTGCGGCCGACCCATGCCCGAACGCCGTCGCCGCATCCCGGCGCAGGTGTCTTCGCATGACCAACGCGACCGGGCGTGCCTCGGACGCGTACACACGCCGGTCGGTGCAGGTCGGGGAAGAATCCGTCGCGTGGAGCCTCGCCGTGGAGGCGCCTGTCGAGATTCGCCTCAATGGCGTCCCGTGGACCGTGATGCTGGCGACGCCCGCCGACGTGGAAGATCTCGCGGTCGGACTGGCGCTCACGGAGCGACGCATCACGGATCGCCAGGCGATCGAAGAAATCAGGGTGAGTGGCTGGCTCGGTGACGTCTCGGTCGACCTGCAAGTGCGTCCCGAGGGGCTGCACGACGACGGGCGTTCACGGACGCTCATCGGAAAGACGGGTTGCGGGCTCTGCGGCCTGGAATCGCTCGCTGCTTTTCGGGCCCGCCTCGATGAAGACGGGCGTGGCAACGCACCCCTCGGTGCGATCGAGGATGGTGCGATTCAGGCCGCGTGGGCTGCCCTCCCGATGCAACAACCGCTGAATCAGGCGACTCGTTCCGTGCATGCCGCGGCCTGGTGTCGCCCCGACGGAGAGATCCTGCTGGTCCGGGAGGACGTCGGTCGCCACAATGCGCTCGACAAGTTGATCGGCGCGCGCGAGCGGGGACCAACGCCCGACGAACCGGGATTCGTGGTGATGACGAGCCGCTGCAGCTATGAGTTGGTCTACAAGGCCGCCATCGCGCGTGCGATGTTGCTGGCCACAATTTCTGCCCCCACGACACTGGCCCTCACCTGGTCCGAGACCCTTGGTGTTCCGCTGGCCTCGTCTGGTCCGGGTGGCCATGTGGTGCGTTTTCCTCAGGAGGTGGCACATGCGACCGGATGATCTCCTCCGCATGTCGACCCAAATTGCGAACTTCTTCGAAGCGTATCCCGAACCGGATGCCATCACGGGTGTGCAGAATCACATTCAGAAGTTCTGGCAACCGCTGATGCGCGAGCGTCTGCTGGCAATGCACGCGGCCGGTACACCGACACTCCACCCGTTGGTGTGCCAGGCCGTCGAGAGGATGGTCGCCGGATCGACGGGATGATTGACCGGGCGGAGATCACCGGTGTGATCCTCTGTGGCGGCGCGGGGAGCCGTCTCGGCGCAGGGGAGAAGCCGCTGACCCTGCTTCATGATCGCCCGCTGGTGGCGCACGTACGCGCCCGGCTCGCGCCACAGGTGGGGCCGCTTTGCCTCAGCGCCAACCACGCCCTCGACGAATATGCCGCGTGGAGTGACATCATCCTCGCCGATACCATGCCAGGACTCGGCCCGCTCGGCGGACTCGCCACGGCACTCGCTCACTGCACGACGCCCTACCTCTTCTGTTGTCCTGGTGATGCTCCGTTTCTCCCGGCCGACGTCGTCGCCCGTTTGGCGGACGCCTTCGACGACTCAGCGATTGATCTCGCGGTTCCGCACGATGGCGAGCAGATGCAACAACTCTTTCTGCTCACGCGGCGTACGGTCGCGCCATCACTGACGGATTACCTGTCTGGTGGTGGGCGAGCGGTGCGCGGCTGGTTCGATCGGCTCCGTGTCGCGGTCGTTGCCATGCCATCCCGGCGGGCCGGATTCCTCAACGTGAACACGATGGCCGATTTGGATAAGGCCAGACGCCAACTCCTGACGTCAGGAGTGTCCGCGTGAAGATCCGGTTGCACGATGGATCCGTCCGACTTCGGCTCTCGGTCAGCGAGGTGGCAACCGTCGCCGCTGGTCAAGGCGTTGAGGTGATCACACGCTTTCCGGATGGCAGTCGTCTCGGCTGTTTGCTGGCGCTCGGCACTGGCCCTGAGCCCGGAGTCCGATTTGTGGAAGGGCGTCTGGAAGTGACGGTGCCGCGCGCGATTGGCATCGCGTGGGCCGAAGGCGAAGCCATCACCATGGAGTGGCAACTTGAAGTCCCAGACCGCAGCCTGAAGTTGTTGATCGAGAAGGACCTTCCCTGTTCACATCGCAGTTCATCCGTTCCCGACATCAATGAGGAGTCGTCATGACCGCCGTAGTCCCGTCGGATATCGAAATCGCCCAGGGCGCCACGCTCCGACCCATCACCGCTGTCGCCGAGGACCTCGGATTGACCGCCGATGACATAGATCAGTACGGCAAGTACAAGGCGAAGCTTCCGTTGGAGCTCGCGAGTCGTCCCGCGCGTGGTCGTCTGGTGCTCGTCACCGCGATCTCGCCAACACCTGCTGGCGAAGGAAAGAGCACGGTCTCCGTGGGTTTGGCGCAGGCGCTGCGCCGTCTTGGCACCAATGCGGTCCTCTGCATCCGGGAGCCGAGCCTTGGCCCGGTCTTCGGGGTGAAGGGTGGCGCCGCCGGGGGCGGCTATTCTCAGGTGCTCCCCATGGAAGACATCAATCTCCATTTCACCGGAGACTTCCACGCCATCGCCAGCGCGCACTCGCTCCTTTCGGCGATGATGGACAACTCGCTGCAGCAGGGCAATCCGACCGGACTCGATCCGCGCCGGATTACCTGGCCGCGCACGATCGACATGAACGATCGTGCGCTGCGTCGCGCGATCATTGGCCTCGGTGGCCCGACAGAAGGTGTACCGCGGGAAGAGCGCTGGGTGATCATCCCCGCGAGTGAAATCATGGCGATCCTCGCCCTCTGCACTTCGCTGGAAGATCTCGAGGAGCGCCTGGGCCGGATCATCGTCGGCTCCACCGCCGGCGCCGACAAGAAGCCAGTGCGCGCGCGCGATCTCAAGGCAACCGGCGCGATGACGCTGCTGCTCAAGGACGCGATCCGTCCCAACCTGGTGCAGACACTCGAAGGGGGCCCCGCACTCGTGCATGCCGGCCCGTTCGGTAATATCGCGCACGGCTGCAACAGCATTGTGGCAACACGCTCCGCGCTTGCACTCGGCGATGTCGTCGTCACGGAAGCGGGTTTCGGCTCCGACCTCGGCGCCGAGAAATTCTTCAACATCAAGTGCCGTGCGGGTGGACTGAATCCCGAAGCCGCGGTGCTCGTCGCGACCATCCGTTCCTTCAAGATGCAGGGTGGCGCGGCGAAGAATGCGCTCGGCGTGGAAAATCTCGATGCGCTCGAGAAGGGGTTGCCACATCTGCAACATCACGTCGAGAACGTGCGCCAGTTCGGCGTGCCCGTCGTTGTGGCAATCAACAAGCACCTGTCAGATACCGCCGCGGAAGTCGCGATGGTCGAGGCATACGCCAAGAAGATCGGTGTCGAGGTCACGCTGTGCGAGGTGTGGGC
This sequence comes from Gemmatimonadota bacterium, assembly GCA_024641735.1. Lineage (GTDB taxonomy): Bacteria > Gemmatimonadota > Gemmatimonadetes > Gemmatimonadales > GWC2-71-9 > Palsa-1233. The sequence goes on from JAHECN010000049.1 coordinate 8,400, forward strand.
CAAGGGCGGCGAGGGCGGCGAGTCGCTCGCGAAGAAGGTCATGGAGTTGCTTGACGGCAAGACGGCCAACTTCAAGCCGATCTATGACACGGCGCTTCCGATTCGCGAAAAGGTCGAGATCATCGCCCGGAAGGTGTACGGTGCCGACGGCGTCGACTTCAGTCCTGCCGCGGGTCGGGCGATCGATTATCTCGAGTCGATCGGCATGGGCGACACGCCGATCTGCATGGCGAAGACCCAGTTCTCCCTCACCGACGACGCCAAGCGGCTCGGGCGTCCAACCGGATTCCGGATCACCGTGAATGAGGTGTGGGGTTCAGCCGGTGCAGGATTCGTGGTCGCCAAGACTGGCGATGTGATGACGATGCCGGGCCTTTCGAAGACCCCAGCCGCTGAGGGAATGCGGGTCAGGGCGGATGGGGTGATTGAGGGGCTGTCGTAGCAGAGAGGAGAAAAGAGAGATGAGAGAGGAGGAACGGCAGCAGCGGTTCTCCTCTCTCATCTCTCTTCTCTCTTTTTCTAGGAGCTTTCCGCCCCCTCCAATTCCAGTAGCCGCTTCTTCCGCCACAGCCCCCCACCATACCCGCCCAGCTTTCCATCCGCGTTGACGACGCGATGGCAGGGGATCACGATCGCAATCCGGTTGCGGCCGTTGGCACTGCCGACGGCGCGCGAGGCCTTGGGGGAACCGATGGCCTCGGCCACGTCGACGTAGGAACAGGTGTCCCCGTAGGGGATCTGCCGGAGTGCGCCCCAGACCCGCTCCTCAAACGGTGTGCCGCGGACGACGAGCGGGACCGTGAAGGTCTGGCGTGTTCCGGCGAAGTATTCACCGAGTTCGGCACGGAGTTGGTCGAGGTGGCGATGCTCGCCGAGGACCAGAGGTTCGTCGAAGTGTCGACGGAGTCGGGCCGACTGTTCCTCCAGCCGATGCTGGTCGCCGAACTCGAGCAAGACCACCCCGCTCTCGAGGGTGGCCATCATCAGCGGGCCGACGGGCGAGTCGACCACCGCAGCGATCAGTGTTTCGCTCTGCCGTGCGCGACCCGGCGGTGCGCCAACGACGCGATTGAAGGCGTCCCGGAATCCACTGTGGGATGCATATCCCGACTGGATGATCACCTCGTCGAGCATGGCACCCTCGCGGAGTTGGTGTTGTGCCTTGGTCACCCGTTGCGACCGGCGCCAGATGTGGAATGTGGTCCCGTGCGTGCGCCGAAAGTGCCGGCGCACGGCGACCGGATCGATCCCGGCATGTCGCAGCTGCGCGTCGGTAACGTGCGTCTCTCCTGCCTTGGCGAGCAGTCCGGTCAGTGCAGGCCACCAACTCGGTGCCGCGGTGGACCGTTCCGGGCGGCACCGCAGGCAGCGCCGATAGCCCGCGCGCTCCGCGTCAATCAATGCGGCAAAGAACTCCAGGTTCTCCGGTTTGGCGGGGCGCGACGGGCAGATTGGGCGGCACGCGATCCCGGTGGTGCGGACTGCAACGACGAAGAGGCCATCCCAGTCAGGATCGCGAGCGGCCACGGCGCGGAGCATGGTGCGGCGGGCAGGGAGTGCAGTGGTTGCAGGCATGGTAGCCATTGTATCCCACCGTGCGGATGGGCGCCACCGAGAATTGAACAGTGAATTGGCGGCCCCCCTGCCCGACAAGGTCACTCTGGCGCTAGTATTGAGGGATCATATCAGAACCTGGAGGACCCCATGAGTCGGGACCGACTGCAAGTGTACGAAAGTGGCGACCTTCGGGTCACCTTTGAGCCGGCGGTATGTCAGCACTCTGGCGTCTGCCTCAAGACGCTTCCCGCCGTCTTTGATGTGAAGCGCGCGCGCTGGATCGATCCGGAAGCCGCCTCGAGTCGCGCGGTGATTGCGGCGGTCGCCAAGTGCCCTTCTGGGGCACTGCAGGCACAGCTCGTGACATCGGTGCACGAAGTGCTACCGCCGCTGGAAGATCTCTAGCCGTTCCACGACGCCATTCGCAACGCAAAAACGGGCCGCCCTTGGGCGGCCCGTTTTCGTCTCGTCGCGCGAGGCGCTACTTGATCTCGATCGGGCGAAGCCCCTGCGAGACCCCATTCAAGAAGACCTCGACCTGATGACTGCCCGTCGCCCATGGCGTGCTCTTGGCGAAGCGGATCGGGACGATCGCCACACCATTCGCCGGATCGGCAGCGCCGGTCACGCCTTGGTCGGTTGCCACGCGCGCCGTCCCGCGGAGCAGCACTGCCTCGATCTTGGCGCCAGCTTCCACATATTGTGCGCGCACCGAGACGAAGATCGTGTCAGCGGGAGTGAACCGGATGTCCACGCCACCGAGGATGTGGCCGAGGGAATCGAGGCCGTGGCCGGAGTCGAATCCCATGACATGGGGGTTCGTCTCCACCGGCATCGCTGCTGCCGCCGTCGGCTGGGGCAGAGAATCCGTGGTCGTGTCAGCTGCCTTGTCACTACAGGCAACCAGCGTGAAGGCGAGGAGCGGAAGTGCAGTCAGGTATCGCATGAGCATGGCCGTGTTACAGGTAAGTGTTCGTGCCGCCGGGGGCGGACTCGCTTGGAAGGTAGCGACCGGGCCGAGAGGTGCCAATCGGCGCGCGAGGGCGCTAATCCCCATCGGGACTCGGTTCGGCCTGCTCCTCAGGGCCGTCCGCGCGCAGGCGGCCATGGTCGCGGAGTTCCCGGCGGAGCAGAAACTCGATCTGGCCGTTGAGGGAGCGCAAGTCGTCCGCGGCCCACCGCTGCAGTGCGGCGTGCAGGCTCGGATCGAGCCGGAGCAGGAAGGACTTGCGCTCACTCATGGGACCGTCAGCCTAGTAGATGGAGCCGGTGTTGACGACCGGCTGCATCGGTTGATCGGCGCAGAGGGTGACCAGGAGATTCGAGACCATGGCGGCCTTCCGCTCGTTGTCGAGCGTGATGACCCCACGCTCGTCGAGCAACCGCAACGCCATATCCACCATCGAAACGGCGCCCTCGACGATCTTTTCGCGCGCGGCGATGATGGCACTCGCCTGTTGCCGCCGCAGCATCGCGCCAGCGATTTCCGGCGCGTAGGCCAAGTGCGTGATCCGCGCCTCGAGCACCTTCATGCCCGCCTTCGATAGCCGATTCTGGACTTCTCCGGCCAGCTGTTCGGCGATGTCCGACGCGTTGTGGCTGAGCGAAATCTCGTCGGCGTTGTGCGCGTCATACGGGTACTGCGTCGCCAGCGTCCGCACGGCGGACTCGCTCTGCACCCGTACGTAGTCCTCGTAGTTCTCGACCTCGAAGAGTGCCTCAGCCGAGTCCACGACCAGCCAGACCACGACGGCGCCAATCTCGATCGGGTTCGAATTGAGATCGTTCACCTTCAGCTTCGCGGTCTCGAAGTTATGGATCCGGAGCGACACGGTCTTCTTGACCATGAACGGATTGGCCCACCAGAGTCCCGCCTTCTTGACGGATCCCTTGTAGTCCCCGAAGAGGGTCAACGCGCGGGCCTGATTGGGCTGGACCGTAAAGAGGCCAAGCCACAGCACGAAGGTCACGACGCCACAGACCACACCGAGGATGGCGCGGGGCGGCAGCTCATTCTGTGCCGCGGTGATCACCAGCATCAGGGAGAAGCCGCTGGCGATCACCAGAAGGACGAGGGCCAGGGCACCGTTGACTGCCTTGCGGTCGATTTCACGAATCATGGTTAGGTCCGGTTAAGGTGACATCGGAATGATATCACATTGATTTCAACCCGCGCAAGGGGTCCGTTGCCACCCCTCCCGGTCCCCCCGATATTTGGATCTTGCCTGCCATATCGATCCCCACCGGACGCCGACTCGGCGCACTCTTTCTCGGTTACCTCCTCGCGGTGGTGGCCGTGATCGCCTTGGCTCCCTTCCAGTTTGCCGTACCGGACCACTTTACGCTCCAGCTCTTCGTGCCGGAACTCCCCTCGGTGCTCGACGTCCTGCTCAATGTGGCGCTGTTTCTTCCGATCGGTTTTGTCTGGCATCGGATGGTCGGCGCGCGCCCGATCTGGGCTCTGGCGATTGGGCTCCTCTGTGGTGTGCTGATCGAGGGGGCACAGCTCTTTCTGGCTCCGCGCTACAGCACGGTGAGTGACCTTGTCGCAAACGCCATCGGATGCTGGTACGGCGCCCGTGCGTCGCGGATGATCGCCCGACATGTGTCCACCGGGGCGATGGTCTCTCGCCTCTGGCTCGACCAACCGATGATGGGGCTGGTCTACCTCCTGATTCCTTTGCTCTGGCTGCACGCGCTCGGCGCCTCGGATGAGCCGGCACGGCTCTGGTTGCTGGTCCCGCTCGGGATGGCGGGGGCACTGATCATCACTGCCGTCGCGACCGTGACCTCGCTCGAATTCGGAACTCGTGGGCGCGCCTGGCCGATGATCGCGGCGCTTGGGTGGTATCTGGTGGGCGCCGTGCCCGCGTTTCGCATCGCGCCGGTGCACGCGGGATGGGGAGCGGTCATCACCGTGATCACCGCGCTGCTCGGTGGTAAACTCTGGCGGATGGTGCTCACGCGTGAACGACGGCTGGAACCCCAACTGGTGCGTGCGCTCTTTCCGTTCATCGTGGTGGTTGTGGTCGGGACCTCGATCGACGCGGGCTCGCTCTGGTTTGAAGGGAGCACGGATACTCGGATCGACTTGCTCCGCGCGCTCGCCCAGATCGCGACCTTCACGTTGCTCGGGTACCTGATTGCAGAGTCGCGTGGTCGTCAGGAAGAGCCGTTGCTGCGCGCCCTGGTACTTCCCGTGATCGTCGCGGCGATTGCCTGTGCCGGATTGGCCGTCATGGCGATCGAATGGCCGTCTGTCATGCGGGTCCTGGCGTGCGTGCTCGGTGCCGGTTACGGCGCCGTCCTCTACGACGCGCAACGCGCGCATGTCGTGGCACTCCGAGCAGGGGCGTGACGGGACGCTCCTGCTCCCGGTTCGCCATCCTCGCTAGCGCCCTGACGATCGGATGTCTCGCGGGACCGCGCAGCGACATCCCCCCCGGCACACCCATTTCCTCGCTTGCCATCGTCCATCGCGGTGAGACGAATGCCGCCTTCCTTGCGGCGTGGGCCTGGTCCGCCGATCAGGCCTGGGTCGCTGGCCAGGGCGGCATCATCCTCGGCTGGGATGGTACCCGCTGGGCACCCGAAAGCGTGCCAACGTCGGAGACGATCACATCGATCTGGGGGAGCGCCGAGGATCACATCCTCGCCGTTGGAGACCGCGGATCGGTGCTCCACCGCGTCAGCGGAACCTGGGAAGTCGACACGGTGTTCACGGGTGTGCAGTTGCTCGCGGTGTGGGGATTCGATCGCAATCGCTACTGGGCAGTCGGGACGGGTGGTCAGATCTTCCAGCACACGCTGGCAGGATGGAGCGTAATGCCCACGCCGACCAGCACGGAGCTGTGGGACATCTGGGGTGTCTCCGATCAGGCGTTGATTGCGGTCGGCAACAACGGCACCGTGCTCGAGTGTTGCACGACTGGCGGGTGGCGACAGGTGAGCACGCCAACCACACAAACACTGCTCGGGGTGGCCGGGGATGCGACCGGACGCGTCGTGGCCACAGGATCGCGTGGCACCATTCTGTTGCGCGATGGCACTGGGACATGGCGTCAGGTGCCGTCGCCCACGGCCGTCAATCTCTTCAGTGTGCGTGCCATTGCCCTCGGGGATTTCACGGCGGTCGGAGACGGTGGACGGATTCTCCGTGGTGATGGAGAACGGTGGTCGCTCGCACCCGTGACCGGTCCTGCGGAAAATTTGCGAGGCATCACGTCAGCAGGGGGACGACAGTTCGCCTCCGGGTGGTACGGCAATGTGCTCGACGATCGCGGCGGCTGGCAGCAACGCACCAGCGGCGGAATTCTCTTCGCCGTTCACTCTCCCACTGACGGCCGTGCACTCGCGGTGGGATTGGGCGGTCTCGCCTTCGAGCGCGTGAACGGGAGTTGGCGCAGTGTCGCCCTGCCAACCACCACGACGCTCTTCGGTGTCGACGGAGCAGACGCCGAAAACCGGATCGTTGTTGGCGACAGCGGCATCATTCTCCGTCGCACGGCCGGTGTCTGGCGGCGGGAAGCCTCTCCCTACCAGGGGTTGCTTCGCAGCGTCTGGTGGGCACCTGATGGTCGCGCGATGATCGTGGGCGATTCCGGAACGGCGCTCGCCTGGGAGGGCGCGGCATGGCGCCGTCTCACGACGGGGACCACCGCATTCTTGCGCCACGTCTGGGCCCGCGAGTGGGCGGACGTGTGGGCGGTCGGCGACAGTGGCACCGTGATTCGGTGGGACGGGAAGCAGTGGCGTCCGCTCAAGGCCCCGACCGATCAACTCCTGCGTGGCGTGTGGGGACGATCCTCACGCGATGTCTGGGCGGTCGGCGAGAAGGGTGTGGTGTTGCACTGGGATGGGGATCGCTGGCTCACGTTGCCACCACCGACGGCAGGTGCGCTGCGGGCCGTGATCGGCGACGGCGCGGATATTTGGGTGGCCGGCGAAGACGGCACCGCGTGGCGCTGGACGGGCACCGCATGGGTCCCGATCTCCACCGGGATTCCGGGGTTGATCGTGGGAATGGGCGGCGGGAATGGTGCGCCGTTCTTCACCGTGGGAGAAGTCGCCGTGATCGCCGAGGGTGTGCGCTAGCCCCTAGGGAGAGCGCGTGACCAACACGGCGCCATAGCGCTCCGCGAGCCGCTTTCCTTCGAGCGGCCCGAGGATTGTGATCGTCGTGGCGAGTGCGTCGGCGGTGGCGGGGTCGTCGTGCAGCACGGTCACGGCATAGCGTGTCGTCAACGGGCGAGCGCTGCGCGGATCGATCACATGGGAATAGCGCACCCCACCAATCTCGACAAATTGTGCCGTCGGCCCTGACGTCGCGACGGCGATGTGGTGGAGCGTGACGACGGAGTCGCCGTGCGCGGTG
>JAHECN010000190.1 GCA_024641735.1 Gemmatimonadota bacterium
ATTCTGTCGCGGCCCGAGTGGCGGAATGGTATACGCAGCAGACTCAAAATCTGCCGGCTTCACGGCCTTAAGAGTTCGAGTCTCTTCTCGGGCATCGCCGCAACACACAAGAGCCCACCAGCGATGGTGGGCTCTTGGCGTTTCTGGGCCACGCGGTCCTCAGCTCCCCGGGGCAAACCCGGAGAAGGCGAACCGATAGCTTTGTTTGGCATCGTCCCAGGTCGCCCGGAAAGTCCGCGGGTAGGACCCCGTGACCCCTGGGATTTCCGGAATCGCCAGGTCGAACGACTTCTTCTCCATCAGCATCGCCTTCGAGATCATCGGCTCGATGAAGGCGGGCTTACCACCGTAATAGCCAACAACCATGCTGCCACGGAACGGCTCCGAGGATGCCAGCTCGGCGAGGGGAAGCGCGTGCATCCCCATCTGCGGAACACAGGTGCCGAACAAGGTGTCCATCCCCACCATGGCGGCCATTTCCGGCGGCAGGGCAAGGTCTTCCATCCCGTATCCCGCCGGGAGGGCCGCAGGTTTCGTGTGGTCCGTGCAATCAATCGCCATGCGATCTGCGGTAGCGATCAGGTTGAAGTGGAAGTCAAAGTGGGGCGTGAGGAAGGGGGCGGGTGGATGGCCGCCAGCCTCCCAATAGAACGTGGATTCCTGCAGACCCGATGCCTCCTGCCACGCCACGGGAAACGACAGCGCCGTTTCCGGGGTTGGGGGCCACGCCATCGGGTGTTCAACTGGTGCCTGCTCAATCGCTGCGAACGCTACGGTGGCTCCGACTTCGACGATGCTGTCGGCGTGCGTCTGGGCGAAGGTACAGACTTGACCCGTAAAGGCCTCGCCGCACTCGCCGGCAACATCAACCAGCTTGGCTTCCGTAGCGCATGCACTCAGCACGATCAGGCAGGCACCGAGATGAATCGGTCGGACCATTGGCAAACTCCGTCTGGGGGAAGGGAGCCTTGAGGATACTCGCATTTCTGGGATTGGGAAGCAGATTCCGGAATGCGCACTTCCTCACGAACAGCCCTGGCTGCACTCCTCCTGATCGCCGGATGGCTCTTCCTAAGTCAGCCAAGCGAGCTGCCGCTCACCCCGGCGTGCGAAGCCACCGGCGTTACAAATCGGCTTCGCGCCATGATCCAGGGTGAACGATTTTGGCATTCGGTCGGCGTGATCATGGAGCGACAACAGCGTGACGCCACTAATGGCTCAGCGCTCACGCCGTGTCGCGCGGTCATCTTCGAGCGGGCTGGGATGCGGGTGGAGGGGGGTGCCCGGTAACGCCCCCACCTTGGCTGGCTCCCCTAGAAGGTGATCCGTAGACCCGCCCCCTGCGCGGAGAGACGGAGTCCGATGCGCCGCGTTTCCGTGGGTCGGGCAATAGGCGCCCAGATGGGCCCTTTTCCGACGAGGGCGCCCGTGACCGCGCCTGCCGCCCCGAACAGAATGCCACCCAAGAACGCTTTCTCTTCCGCGGACTGTGCGAAGAGACACCACCCGGTGCACACGTCGTCGCCGCTCGCGAATCCGAGGATGGCACCCGCGGCGCCTCCCGCTGCCAATCCGACGAGCGCGGAGCTGAGCTTCTGACTTCCGCGGACGCGGTACGCGAGCGCTGGCGCATCCCACGACAAGTCGAACTGACCTCCTCCGTGCTTCTGTGCTAGCCGTAGTGATGCGCCGAGGGCAGGAGCTTCAACCAATCGGCCCTGGACCATCCTCCCGCCGTGCCCTCCTCGAACAAGGTCACCGACTTTCGGCCCCGTCTGTGCTGAAGTGCTCCCCGCCGAGAGAACGAGTGCTGCGCAGGCCAGGCGCGCGGTGAGGCGAATCATGGCTTTACCCCGATCCCAGGGAACATGACGCGCGCAACGACGCCGGCGTGGTCGGACGGCCAGAGTCCGTTGGGGAGGCGATCAGCCTGTGCGACACCGAAGAGTTCCACAGTGGTCGCGCCGGTTCCCGGCTTTGCATTCCGGACCAGGACGTAGTCGAGTCGCTTGAACAGAGTCGACGTGGCGTTCATCAGGTCCCCTGCCTGACAACAGGTCAATCCCGCGCCACCATTGGGGCCGGTGCGCTCCAACCAGCTGTCGCGAAACCCTGCCGCAGCGAATTGCTGATACGGCGCCGCGGGGGAGAGGTCCGTCGGAGCGCTATTCAAGTCGCCCGCGACGATCACCGGGATCTCCGCCGACCCGAGCCAGGCAATCAGTTCGGCCGCCTGTGCCGTCTGAAGAACCGGCGCAGTCTCCCACGGCTCCAGATGGGTCGCCACCACCCGGACGGGATCGCCGTGGAGCATCACATCGGCCGCAACGAAGCCCCGGGCCAGCGCGAAGGAACCGAGGGGACCGAAGTCGACCGGGGCACGCGCGGCGAACTGCTGCTGGGCGATGGTCGTGAACGCGCGATCACCGCGCACCAGCATCAGATCGAAGTCCTGTAGCCGAACTCGCCCCGGCCCGACGCTCAGGTCGGCATCGGTGTTCGCGACCTGACCCGCGATGACGTAATTGCCGCCGTGGGCCGCAATGCGCGCCATCAAGATCGGGAGGAACTCGACGTAAATCTCCGGCAGAAATGGGGTGAGTCCAGTGACAGTCAGTGTAGTGACCTCATTGAGTGCAACGACATCCGCACGAGAGGCCACGATCTTCGCCGCGAAGGCATCGGCACGCGCTGGCCAGTCGGTGGCCACGAAGGTGGCGAGTGCCTGACCAATGGCCGCGGGGAGTTGATCGGACGGCGAGGCCAAGACGGCGTCCACATCGGTGCCGACATACACATTTTGGGTGTACACGGTCAGCGCGGGGGCGGCTTCGGCGGGACCGATACCGCCCTTCGCCAGCGATGGGGTGACAAGGCCATCGGCTTGGCAGGCGGAGAGCAGGAGCAGGGACAGGGCTGCGCGGGTGAGCATGGTCGAGGGCTGCATGCGAGGCTCCGGTTGAGTGAGGTGCACCGGAACGCTCGCCCACGGCGGTCAAGCACGAGTCAAGCGGTGGTTGTCCCGCGTTCCGCGCGGTATGTTCATGGATCCTCACCATCGCGACGAGTGCCATGTACACGTTGCCCACGACCCTCGCCGCGGCTCTGCTGCCGCGCTACCAGCTCGGCGAGCTCCTCGCCGAAGGGGGCCAGGCGGCCGTGATCCAGGCGACCGATACGGTCCTTGGCCGCGAGGTCGCACTCAAGGTGCTGCCGCTGGCGGCCACGTCGGCGGTCGGGGTCGAACGCTTCCATCGTGAGGTCCGGCTGCTCGCCGCCCTCAGTCATCCCGCGATCATCCCGATCTTTGATGCAGGGGAGGCTGCTGGCGTGCTCTGGTATGCCATGCCGCTCGTCAGCGGGGAGACGTTGGCGAGTCGTTTGCGCAAAGGCGCAGTCGAGCCAGCACTCGTCCGGCAGTGGGGGGCGGAGATTGCCGACGCGCTGAGCGTGGCTCACGCACAGGGCATTGTCCACCGCGACGTGAAGCCCGCCAATATTCATCTGGTCGAAGGGCACGCCCTCCTCGCGGACTTCGGTGTCGCAGCCCTCGCGGGCGAGGAAACGCTGACCTCACCGGGGGAGACTCCAGGGTCACGCCGCTACATGGCACCCGAGCAGTGGCAGGGGACCGTCGATGCGCGCACCGACTTGTATGGATTGGGAGTCTCCCTGGTCGAGGCCGCCACGGGCGTGGCGTGGGAGGCGAGCGCGCCGGGGTGGTCACGGGTCCCTCGTACCGTCCGCGCTCCGCTGAGACGGGCGGTGGCCTCGGATATCTCAGCGCGGTGGAAGTCGGCGAGTGACCTCCGCTCCGCGCTCCTGCGCGGACCTCGGCTCTTGTTGCGAGCGATGCAGGTCGCCGCGCTGCTGGTGGTCGCGAGTGGCGGTGTGGCGCTGCTGTCCAGTCGGCGCGAACCACGTAAGTATGATGTGGACCTGCTGCTTGCCGGATTCGATGCCGACCTCCTCACGAGTCAACTCGGACGCGCCGCCGTCACGCGACTC
>JAHECN010000003.1 GCA_024641735.1 Gemmatimonadota bacterium
CGCTGCGTCGCACATTGGCTCGGAGGGCGGCTACACGGGCCAGTCCGCCGCTCTTGCCGCCCGCGACCGGGGAGATTTCATAGACGTCGTTAAAGTGCAGAAACGTCGCGGTACGGCTCCCAGCGCCCTGTGCGAGCCCAATAACGGGTGCGGCGAGGGTCAGGGCGCTGAGCAGGGCCAACAGGCGGTACATGGGCATTCCTTCCAAGTGTGACCCGGAATCTGGACCCTTGGGGGCTGGCCCGCCAGCGTCAATCTGTGCATCGTTACCAAACCGGCTCGTCCCTTGGGCCGTCTACTCAAACAGGAACGGAAGCTGTGATTCGAAAGATTTTCGTGGCCCTTGGGGCCGTCGTCGTGCTCGGTGGATGTGTCAGCAAGAAGCAGTTTGACGCCGTGGTGCTGGAACAGCAGCAGCTCGCCGAGCAGAAGGACTCGCTGGTCGCGGACGTGCTCGCGGCCACCCAGATGGTAACCGAAATCAATACGGATCTGGCCCGCGTGAAAGCGCTTGGCATCTCTCCGGTTGGCGGCGGGGAGCGCCCCGTCAGTGGTCGTGCGGAAGAGCGCGCTGTCCTGCTCGGCAAGGTCCGCGAGGTGATTGCTCGCCTCGACGCGGCCGACAAGCAGATCGAAGCGCAGAAGAAGCGCATCGGGGGGCTGACCGCGGAGCGGACGCGCCTGGTCGCGCAGCTGGAGAGCTTCCAGAAGTCGATCGACGAACTTCGTGGTGCCGCCATGCAGCAGGAGGCGCTGATCAACGAGCAGAAGGAACAGATCGTCGTGCTGACGTCGAAGGTGGACACCCTGACGCAGAAGACCGCGCAGCTCACCACCGAGAAGGCCGCGGTCAAGGACACGCTGAGCTTGGTGATCGACGAGAGTCACGTGGTGTACTACGCCGTGGGAACGAAGGACGAACTCCTCAAGCGCGGCATTCTCGTGAGCGAAGGGAGCAAGTTCCTCGTCTTCGGCAGCAAGACGTTGCAGCCGGCGCGTGACTTGAAGCCGGAACTCTTCCAGCGCCTCGACCGTCGTCGGGACACCGTGCTGGTCGTGCCGGAGCCGAACAAGGAATATCGAATTGTCACGCGTCAGAGCCCGGCCTTCCTCTCTTCCACCGTGATGTCGAACGGCAAGGTGAAGGGCGACCTGCACATTTCGTCGCCGGAGTTCTGGGACGGCGGGAAGTTCTTGATTTTGGTTCGGGACTGATCGATCGAGTCGTGAGTCGTGAGTCGTGGGTCGTGAGAGGTGTGAGGCGTCCGTCCTCTCACCACTCGCGACCCACGACTAGTTTCTGATATCCATCACCGAGGTCTCGCCCCATGCTCCGCCGTGTCCCCCTGCTGGTCGCCCTTGTCGTGACCACGTCCTGTTCGGCCCCGAAGGCGCAGGACGCTGCCGTGCCCATCGTACCTGCCGAGCCAGTTGCCGCGCCGGTTGCCGAGGCCAGTGTCCCGATCATCCCGGTTGGGGATCAGATCCCTATTCGCGTGGTGAAGTCACCAACCTGTGGCTGTTGTGCGGCTTGGGTCGATTACATGAAGGAGAATGGTTTCGCGGTGACGGTCGAGGAGCGGGAAGTGTTCACCGAGCTCAAGCGCGCCAACGGAGTGACCCCGGAACTGGAGTCGTGTCACACGGCTTTTGCCGGTGACCTCGTGATCGAAGGCCATGTCCCGGCCGAGATGATCAAGAAGGTGCTGCGCGAGAAGCCGGCCGGGGTCAAGGGTCTCGCGGTACCGGGGATGCCAGTCGGCTCACCAGGGATGGAAGGTGGCACGCCGCAGCGCTACACCGTGTTCACATTCGATGCGACCGGGAAGTCCTCGGTGTACTCGAAGCAATGAGTGGAGACCGCGTCGATCGGATGCGTGCGGCAGTGCTGCGGATGGTCTTTGGAGTAGTGGCAGTCGACACGGTCGCGCTGACCATTTGGTTCATGGCCGGCGTGGGCTCGCGCCCCGAGTGGCGCACGCCGATGGTCGTGGTGTGGTTGCTGGCGACGCTCGCCGTGGTGCTGCCAGGATTGCGGGCCATTCGGATGGCCCGCCGCGGCTGATCAGTCCGTCCCCTCGCGCGCGAGCTCGTCGCGCAGCTGATCGCGCGCCACACGAATCTTCTCTCGGACCCGATCCCGCAACGCGGGAAGGTCGTCCATCGTGAGCCCAGCCGTGGGCTCCGGAGCCAACACCTCGACAATTGCGTGGGCCGGGTTGATGCGCCAATCGTGCTTGGCGATCGCGTCGCGCGTGCCGTAGAGCGCGAGGGGCAGGATCGGGACTCCCGCCTCGATCGCGAGACGAAAGGCCCCGTCCTTGAAGGGCAGCATCTCCGCCGTCGGCGAGCGGGTGCCCTCCGGAAAGATCATCACGGACATCTTGCCATCAAGGCGTTCACGGCAGGCGATCATAGCGTCCCGCGCACTCGAGCCACGTCCCCGCTTGAAGCCGATGTCCCCCGCCGCCCAGTTGTCCCAGCCGAGGACCGGGATCCGGAAGATCTCGATCTTGCTGAGCCACTTCATCTCCCACGGCAGGTGGGTGATGAGGAGCATGTCCGCGAACGACTCGTGATTGGACACCACGACGTACGGATTCCGGATATTGATGCTGGCGATGGGGCCGCGCGCTTCGAAGCGCCAGCGCGGCGTGACCAGGGCGCTCCACGGGCCGACCCGGCGAAACCAGCGGCCTCCGTAGTAGTTCCAGCGGTCCCAGGGGCGGCCCAGATAGCGGTGGAGGAGGATCAACGGAAAGACCACCACCAGCGCCACGCCGATCATGGACCACGTCCAAATGGACGCCAAGGTGGTGCGGAATCGGGACATGGCAGGGAAAGTAGACACTTTCTGCCTATTTTCTATTCATGACCTCAGACTCCCTGCCTCTCCTGTCCCAACTCCTCGATGCTCCCGGCCCTTCCGGATTCGAACGCCACCCGGCGCGTCTCTGGCGTGAAGCCGCGGCATTTGCCGACGAAGTGCATGCCGATGTGGGCGGCAACTCGTTCGCCACCGTCCATCCGGCGACCGGTCCATCCGACGGCCCCCGCGTGATGTTCGCCGGGCACATCGATGAAATCGGCGTGATGGTGATTCATGTCGACGAGCACGGCTTCTGCTTCTTCGAGCCGATCGGCGGGTGGGACACCCAGGTCTTTGTCGGACAACGCGTCCTCCTCCTCGGCCGCGACGGCCCGGTGCACGGTGTCATCGGGAAACAGGCAATCCACATGATGGATCAAAAGGAGCGGGACAAGCTCTCGAAGCCCCACGATCTCTGGATCGATATCGGTGCCTCCACGCGTGACGAGGCGCTGGCGCGGATCCGCGTGGGGGACGCTGGCGTCCTTGGCTCAACCGTCACACGGCTTCCCAACGATCGCATCGTCTCCCGGTCGCTCGACAACCGCATCGGTGCGTATGTCGTGCTCGAAGCGCTCCGGCAGTTGGCGGCACACCGTCCCGCGCTTTCGGTGACCGCAGTCGCCACCACGCAGGAAGAAATCGCCTATTCCGGGGGTGGAGCGCGGACCTCCGCGACGACCCTCACGGCGCACGCGGCCTTCGTCGTGGATGTGACCCACGCGACCGACTTCCCGGGCGCAGAAAAGAAGCGCCACGGGGAAGTGGCGCTCGGTGGCGGCCCGGTGCTCTCGCGCGGGTCGGCGGTGAATCCGGTGCTCTTCGATCTGTTGGTGGAAACGGCCAACGCGGAAGGAATTCCCTACACCGTCCAGGGTGCCGCGCGCTACACCGGAACGGATGCGGATGCGATCTTCACGGCCCACCACGGCGTGGCGACCGCACTGGTCTCGGTACCACTTCGCTACATGCACTCTCCGAACGAACTCGCCGCCCTGAGTGACATCGCGCACGCCGCCACGTTGCTGGCGGCGACGGCGCGACGCCTTGAGACCACCACCGACCTGGTGCCGCGCTGACGGCACTCAGCTGTTGAGGATCGCCATCGCGGTGGGAGTTCCGATCTGCTCGAGTGCACGGTACGCCGCCGCGCGAACACCCTCATCCTCGTGGCGCAGCAGTACTTCCAAGGCGGGGATGGCCAAC
Source organism: Gemmatimonadota bacterium (assembly GCA_024641735.1). Taxonomy (GTDB): domain Bacteria; phylum Gemmatimonadota; class Gemmatimonadetes; order Gemmatimonadales; family GWC2-71-9; genus Palsa-1233. The sequence goes on from JAHECN010000003.1 coordinate 4,076, forward strand.
TCGAGGGCGCGCAGCCCGGACACCTCGGCTGCGGCGGCAAGCCGCCTGGGGTCGCGCCCCTTGAGTGCGTGCAGCACTGGCCCAGTCGCCTCCGGGTGTTCCGTGAGGGCCTCGAGATAGACCCGCCGTGTGACGCGGTCCGGTGCCAGTGCCAGTTGTTGCAGGAGTGCCTCGGCTCCGACAATGCCGAGCGCGAAGAGTGCCTCCCGGACGACAGCCGGTGTGTCGTGGTCCCGGAGTCGGCGAGCCATGATGGCGAGGGCGTGCGGGGCCGAGAGGTCCTCGCGTTGGGCGGCAAAGACCTGTGCCGTGAGCAGGCTCTCGTGCCGCTCAAGCTTGAGCAACTCGAGCAGAACCACGGCAAGGCCTGCGGCATCCTCCTGCTCGATGGCACGTTCCCCTCGCACAACGAGGGGTTTTCCTCGCTCACCGTCGTTCATCGCATCCTCCGCAGAAGCACCGTCTCCACAACTTAGCCGATCAGTCTGGGCGTCAGGAATCGCGCCACATCCGCACGCCGATCACCACCCGCCGGTAGGGCATGCGCCAGAGCGACGCCAAGACTCGCGGGTGGTGGCGCCGACCCCGACGTCAACATGTCCCGCATTGGAGTCCGGACGCTCGCGCGGCCCCCTTCCAGGCGAACGCCAAGATCGAGTGCCTCATGGGCGAAGATCATGTCATGCGTGATGGCGACCACGGCATGACCCCGGTCGACGCGCGCACGCACGGCGGCGATCACACGGTCACGCGACGCTCCGTCGAGGGCAGCGGTCGGCTCATCCAAGAGCAATAGTTTCGGGTCGGTGACGAGGATGGCGGCGAGCGCCACCAAGCGGCGTCTCGGCAGTGGGAGATCGTAGGGATGCTCATCGATCGCATCGCGCAGGCCGAGCTCGTCGAGCACGGATTCCACGGCCTCCGCAATGGCGGCGGAGTGCCATCCCGCGAGCCGAGGCCCCATGCCGCACTCGCTGCGGACCGAAGACGCAAAGAGCTGCCGTTCCGGTTGCTGGAAGAGGAAGCCGACCGCGGGAGCAAAGTCTTCGGGATGGAGCCCGGCGGTCGCGCGACCGAGCACGGACAACGTGCCACCGCTTGGATGGTCAAGCGCCATGGCGAGGCGGAGCAACGTCGATTTTCCTGCGCCGTTCGCCCCGAAGAGTCCGATCGCGTCGCCAGCGTGGACCATGAGTGAGACGCCACGAAGCACTGGTGCCCCATCCCGATAACTGAACTCGACCAAATCACAGGAGAGCACCGGTGCGTCGTGCGCTCGGGGTGGCTCAGCGAGAAGCGGTGCAGAGGATCTTGGGATCGCGGCAGTCTTGGCGAGCAAGTCAGCCGTCGTGATGGGCCGTGGCACGGGCATCCCTGCGGCACCGGCGAGCGTGGCAGCGTCGGTCGTGCTCGCCCCTGCGGTGATGAACGCGTCTCCGGCGAGGAGCGTCGTGGGGTTACCGTCGACGGCGACCACACCATGATCGAGTACGACAACGCGATCGGCGATCGGTGCCATGACGTCGGCGTCATCCGACGCAATCACGACCGTCGCACCGTCCTGCGCGAGGGATTGAATCCAGGCTGCCACGGAGAGGCGGCTGGCATGATCGAGTGCCGCAAAGGGCTCGTCGAGCAGCCAGACGCGCGGGGCAGTTGCCGCGAGTGCCGCCAACAGGACGCGCTGCTGCTCACCGCCCGAGAGTTGTTCTGGTCTCCGCTCCGCCAAGTGACTCACGTTGAGCCGTGCCAGTGCCGTGTCGGTGGCGTCCCGGAGACGCTCGAGTGTCCAGCAGAGATTCATCGGACCGACTGCGACTTCGTCCCACACGGTGCGGGCAATGCCGCTGAGTTGCAGCGCGGGAGTCGGCCCGAGATAGGCGACGCCATGTTGGAGCGGCGTCACGTCAGAGGGGTCCTCGCCCAGGCAACGGACTTCCCCGGAGCGCTCGCCGCCGGTGATGCGCGGCGCGAGTCCCGCCAAAGCCAGCAGCAGCGTGCTGGTGCCGCTCCCGAGCGCGCCGGTGAGCCAGGTCACCTCCCCCGCTTCGACCGTGAGCGAAATGCCATCGAGCGCGAAGCCCGTCTGGGCCGGGTAGCGAAAGCGCAGCGTCTGGGTCGTCAGCGAGGTCACGCGCGCACCCGCCAAATGATGATTGCCAGAAGGGCAGTGACGGCCATCCAGCGTACCACGCGTTCCAGTAGGTGGTCTGCTGGCGGGTCGATCGCGGTGCGCGGTCCGGTGGCCGTCAGGCCTCGGGTTTCCAGCGCGAGGGCGCGTTCGTCCGCCTCAGTGAGTGACGCCAGAAGGAGCGGGAAGACGAGCGCGGGGATGGCCCGTGCTCGCGTGGCGAGCGAGCCACGGACCTTGAGTCCCCGGGTGCGCTGTGCTTCCCGAAGCCGGGTGGCCTGCTGCCCGAACCGACTCATGGCATCGAGTGTCGCCACGATCAAGAACGCCGCCGAGAATGGCCACTTGCGTGCGATCGCGGCTTGGAGGAAGCGGTGCGGATCGAACGCGCGCGCAAAGGCGAGTGACGCGGTGACGATCGCCGCCAGCCGACTCCCCTGCTCCACACCCCACGCCATCCCTGCCACAGAGAGCGTGCCGCCCCACGGTGCCGTCAGGTAGGGTGCCTCACCGAGAATGCCGTGCATGATGAAGAGGAGGACCCAGAGCGGGACCACGACGACCAGCGCGTGCAGCACGGCACGTCCCACTCCCGTTACGATCGCGAGAAGGCAGACCGCGGCATAGAGGAGGGGAGGCCCGCTCGGCGCGGGAGCGAGGACGCCGAGGAAGATGAGCACCAGCGTCACGGTCCCGGCCGTGAAGGGATGCACGCGGCCCGCAAACGAGGTGGTCATCGGTCGACGGCGCGAGCAGCGAGCGGGAAGCGACCGAGGATCCGTCGCGGCAAGGCGCGGAGCAGGAACCCGACCAAGACGAAGGCAGCGGTCTTGTCGAGGAGGTCCGTGGAGATGGACGCCGCGGTGACCGCCACCGGGAGGGAGGCCCCCAAGGAACGGAGGAGCGCGCCGACCGCCGTGACGCCTCCGGCGGTGACGCCCCGGAAGAGGAGATAGGAAATGGCAGCGGAGCAGGCGCCACAGAGCAGCCCGCAGAGGGCCCCCCATGCCCCGCTCCGCCACGCCCCGGCAAAGCCCTTCCCCTGCGCCGCTCCCCCCGCGAGCAGGGCGATCAGCCACTGAATCGGCATGAAGGCGATCCACTGGTAGCCGGAGAGCATCCCCGCCAGCAGCTGACTGATGCTGCCCACCAGCAGTCCGCCCCGCCACCCGGCCAAGATGGCCACCAGCATGGTACCGAGCGTGTCGAGGTAGACCGGCAGCGCCAACTCGGCCACGATCCGTCCGATGACGAGATTGATGGCCACGGCAGCAGGAATCAGCGCGAAGAGGCGTGGGGACAATGGACCCGGCGTGGTCTGGAGTGAGGTGGACCACTAGAATCTAGGGGTACTTCAACCTGGAAGGACCTATCCTCGATGCCGATCGGATCGTGACCCGGCTGCGCGCCGGCTTTAATCACGACATGCCGCGGAAGGAATTGCTGACGCTGGCCTGCGAGTTGATGCGGGAAAGCGGTGCGCCCTACACGTCGGTCTATATGTACATGCTGCACGGCGACATGCTCGTGCTGGAGGCGTATAGTGGGCGCGACACCGACCACGACCGCATCCCGGTCGGGAAGGGTGTCTGCGGGACGGCCGTGGCGACGGGAGAGGATCAGAATGTTGGCGATGTGCAGGGACGCGAGAACTATATCGCCTGCAATCTGTTCACCAAGTCGGAATTGGTCGTCCTGATCCGCCGCGGGACCCAGATCCTTGGACAGATCGACGTCGACTCCGATGTGCTGGACCCCTTCACCCCGGACGAGGAGCGCGCCGTGCGGCAAGTGGCGGAGGCGCTCGCGGTGCTGCTGTGACGGTGCGCACCATGACGCGTGAGGTCCGCGGCGTCACGCTTTTTGAACGGCGCATCGGCGAGGGGCCGGAGGTCGTGGTCTTGCACGGGGGTCCCGGCGCACACCATGACTACCTGCTCCCCGGGTTCGACGCGCTGGGCAGCGGACGCACACTGATCTACTACGATCAGCGTGGTGGCGGACAATCGGCCGTGGGCCGCGACATTCCTGTCGGCTGGCAGGAGCAGGTGGCGGACCTCGAAGCACTCCGTGTGCTCTGGGGGCTGGAGCGCCTGGATTTGCTTGGATACTCGTGGGGCGCGTTGTTGGCGATGCTGTACGCCGTCACGCACCCGGACCGGGTCGGGTCGCTTGCACTCGTCTCTCCCGCCCCTGCCGCCAAGCAGGAGCGATTGGTGTATGAGACGGCGCTCGCGGCGCGGAACGCCACGCCGGAACTCCTCGCCGCGCGCCGCGCGCTGCAGGAGAGCGGGCTGCGGAGCAGCGATATCCCCGCGTACAATCAGCGCCTCTTCGAACTCGCGGTGTCGGGATATTTCCACGATCCGGCGCGGGCGCGAGATCTCACCCCGTTCCGCGTGACTGGACGCACGCAACAGGAAGTGTGGAGCTCGCTCGGCGAGAATTTCGATCTTCGCCCCGAACTCGCGAAGCTCGACCTCCCAGCGATCGTGGTCCACGGCGATGATGATCCGATTCCCCTCGCCACGGCCGAGGCGACGGCGCGGGCACTCAAAGCGCCGTGCGTGGTACTGCCGCATTGCGGGCATGTCCCGTACGTGGAAGCGCTGCCCGAGATGATCGCCGCCCTCGATCCCTTCCTTCCCCGCGCATGACACCCCGACCGCACCCTTTCACGCTGGTCTTCGGCGAGCTCGCCGAGGCACGTTTTCCGGCGATTCGGGAGGCGGTGGGAGACGCGCCGTCCGTCGATCAGTTCCTCCTTGCCGAGGCCGTGGTCGAATTGCTGCAGGAACTCCGCCCAGATGAAGGCATTGGCGAGGCAATCGACGATTTCGTCGCCTTTACCCATGCTGCGTTCTGTTTCTGGGCGGCTGGCTCGGTCACCCGAGATCTCGATCTCGCCACGACCCGCGCGCTCTGTGCAGAGGCGGGGGGCGGCACGCACGCGGAGCCTGCCACCACGACGTACATTCAGGTCTCCCCACGTCTCATCTGGGGCCAGCTCGGCGAGGAGACCCTGCACGAGCCGCTCGATGGCTGGTTTGCACTGCCAGAGGCGTCCGCCGTCCGGATGGTCGCCTGTTTCGGGGTCCACGCCGAGCGGCCGGGGCTCTCGGTGGTCTCGATCGTCGGGACAGCATCGGAGTCGTTCGTTCGAGAGGATGGGACGCCGCGCTTTGCGCCGACCATGGAGGGCGGGGAGTTGGCAGGGTTGTTTGCCGTGGCATCGCCAGAGGAGCTCCTTCTCTTGGCAGCGCGCGCGGGTCAGTTCGAGGGAGGACGATAGATGCCTGTGATCGAACGGACGGGGGTCGCCCGCGCGCTGGAACAAATTGCCTCCTATCTCGACTTGAAGGGGGAGAACTCCTTCCGCGTGCGCGCCTTCACCACTGCGGCGCGGACAGTTGAGGGGGTTTCGGGTCCGCTCGCTGAGGCCCTCGCGGACGGCTCCTTGGCCAAGGCGAAGGGAATCGGTCCTGCGATCCTGGAAGTCATCACCGAGTTGGTCGAGAGCGGGCGCGCGACACTGCTGGATGAACTTCGGGCCGACGTGCCGCCAGGGCTGATCGAGATGCTCGACATCTCCGGCCTCGGTGTCGCCAAGGTGCGCACGATCCACCAGACGCTGGGCATCACGACGCTGGCAGAACTTGAGGTCGCCGCAGGTGACGGACGCCTGGCGGCCTTGCCGCGATTCGGTGAGCGCACCGCGCAGAACGTCCTCAAGGGGATCGCCTTCCTCCGTGAAGCGAGTCAGTGGCGCCTGGTGCACCACGCCACCGATGAAGCCACCGCACTCGCCGAAGCGCTGGGCCGCGTGCCGCACGTGGTGGCAGTGCATATCGCCGGAGAGGTTCGGCGTCGGATGGAAACGGTGCGTGAAGTGATCATTGTGTTGGTCGCCGACGTTCCCCCGGAAGAGATTTTTCGACATCTCGCTTCGCTCCCGGGTGCGCGCGGGATCGCGGGACAGGACGAACGCCGCGCCACGCTCCGCCTCGCCGCCGGGACCGCGGCGCAGATCATCGTCACCCCGCCGCAGAATCTCGGGACCGTGCTGGCGCAGGCCACCGGGAGTGATGCGCACCTGAATGCGCTCGCGGCGCACGCGACAAGCCGTGGATTCACGCTGGCCGGCACGGCGCTCTGGGAAGGAAGCCGCTTCGTGCCGACGCCAACCGAGGAGTCGCTCTACCACGCGCTGGGACTCCCCTGGATCCCGCCCGAACTGCGGGAAAGTGGCGCCGAAGTTGGGATGCCGGTGCCGCGGCTCTTGGAGCGTGGGGACCTCCGCGGTTTTCTCCATTGCCACACCACCTATTCGGACGGCAACAACAGCGTGGCCGAACTCGCGGCGGTCTGTCGCGCGGATGGCTATTCCTATCTCGGCATTACCGATCATTCCCGCGCGGCGGCCTACGCGGGAGGGATGCAGCCCGATGACATCCGGCGGCAGTGGGACGAAATCGATGCCGTGAACGCCTCGAACCCCGGGATCCGTGTGCTGAAGGGGATCGAGAGCGACATCCTGGTGGATGGATCGCTCGACTATCCGGATGACATTCTGGCGGGCTTCGATTTCATCATCGGGTCGGTGCACTCGCGTTTCACGCTGTCGCGTGACGAGATGACGGATCGCGTCTGTCGGGCGATGACCTCGCCGTACTTCACGATCCTCGGCCACCCCACCGGCCGATTGCTGCTGAGTCGTGAGGCGTATCCGATCGACCTCGATCGCGTCTTCGAGGTGGCGGCCAGAGAAAAGGTCGCGATCGAGATCAACGCCGACCCGCATCGCCTCGATCTCGATTGGCGCGTCCTCGCCGCGGCACGCGCCGCCGGCGTGATGATCAGCCTCGGATGCGACGCGCACAATCTTGCCGGCGTCAGCAACATGACGTGGGGTGTCGGGGTCGCACGGAAAGGCGGACTCACACGCGATGCCGTGCTGAATTGCCGCGACGCGGAAGGGTTTCTCCGCTTCGCGCGCGCACGTCGCCCCTGAATGGCTCGCGAAGGTAAGGCCGCGCGCGCCGAGCGCGTGCTCGAGATTCTCTCGCGCTTGAAGCGTGAGTATCCGGACGCCCACTGCGAGTTGGACTACCGCAACGCCTTCGAGTTGCTGGCTGCCACGATCCTCTCCGCCCAGTGCACCGATGTGCGCGTCAACATGGTGACGCCCGCGCTCTTTGCACGCTATCCGGATCCGCACGCCCTCGCGGCGGCTCGGCAGGAAGATGTCGAGGCGTTGATTCGCTCCACCGGCTTCTTCCGCAACAAGGCGCGCTCACTGATTGGCATGGCCCAGGGGTTGGTGGCCGACTTCGATGGTGAGGTCCCCCGGACCATGGCCGAGCTCAACCCGCTGCCCGGGGTCGGACGGAAGACGGCCAATGTCGTGCTCGGCAACGCGTACGGACTCAGCGAGGGGATCACCGTCGACACCCACGTGATTCGGCTCGCCAATTTGCTCCAGTGGAGCCGCGTCCGGGACGCCGTCAAACTCGAACGGGAGCTGATGCCCCTGATTCCGCGGGATGACTGGACCTTGGTCAGTCACCTGCTGATCTGGCATGGGCGGCGGGTCTGCATCGCGAATCGGCCGAGGTGTGGGGAGTGCGTGCTGGCGGAACTCTGTCCTTCGAGAGTGGATAGTCGATAGTCGTGAGTCGCGAGAAGGATGCCACGATTCGCAGGCGCACCCTCACGACTCACGACCCACGACTCCCCCCTATATTTCCCCCTTACCCTTTGAGGATCCCTGCATGTCCAAAATCGCCACTCTCGTCACCGAACGCGGCACCATTGTCGCTGACCTCTTTCCGGACGCTGCCCCCGAGACCGTCGCCAACTTCGAGAAGCTCGCCAACAGCGAGTTCTATGATGGCGTGCGCTTTCACCGGGTGATCGCCAACTTTGTGATTCAGGGTGGTGACCCGCTCTCGAAGGACCCGAAGAACCCGCGCATCGGGACCGGCGGCCCGGGATGGACCATCAAGTGTGAGACTGCGGGGAACCCACACAAGCATGCCGCGGGCTCGCTCTCGATGGCGCACGCCGGGAAGAACACCGGCGGCTCCCAGTTCTTCATCGCGCATTCGCCGCAGCCGCACCTCGACGGCGTGCACACCGTCTTCGGGCAGGTGACCGAAGGGATGGACATCGTGAACGCCATTCGACAGAACGACATCATCACCTCCATTCGGGTGAGCTGACCCTGCACGCCGAACTCGCACTCCTCGCCGACTATGCCCTGGTCGACCAGTACGGCAAGCTCTCCGTATTGGGGATCTGGCGACACCTGATGGTCGGGCAGTTCCCGGGAGTGCACCCCCGGGCGCATCTCGTGGTGCACCTGCGGGGGCGCCGGACCGAGATCGGGACGCATCAGGTGATCGTCCGTCTGGTGGATCCGAATGGTGGCACGTTGCTCGAGCAGAACGGAATGATGGAAGTCAACGAACCTCCTGCCGGCGTGACGGAGCTCGACGCACCACTGGTGCTGATCTTCGACGTTCCGCTCTCGGTGCCGGGCGAGTATGCCTTCGTGGTGGTCGTGGACGAGGAGGAAGTCGCGCGCGTCCCCTTCGCGGCGTCCGCCCCGGTAGCCCCGACCGGCGGGACGATCCACTGATGGACGGCGCTCCCTGGCCGCGGGAGCGGGCGTGGCAGTTGATGACGGAGTGGACGGCCTCGCCTGCGCTCCGCGTGCACATGCATGCGGTCGAGCTCGCCATGCGACACTTTGCACCGCAGCATGGCGCCGACCCGGAGTGGTGGGGTGTCGTGGGCTTGCTCCACGATTTCGACTACGAGCGCTACCCCAACAACGACCAGGCCGCCGACGCCGAGCACCCGAGCGAAGGGGTACGCCACCTCCGGAGCCTCGGATTTCCGGAGGAGGGGTGTGACGCCATTCTCGGCCACGCCGCCTTCACTGGCGTCCCGCGGCACTCGCCCCTCGCGAAGGTGCTTTTTGCGGTGGATGAGCTCGCGGGATTCCTGGTGGCCTGTGCATTGGTGCGCCCCTCGAAGTCGCTGGCGGACCTCGAAGCGCCATCAGTCCTGAAGAAGTTGAAGGACAAGGGATTCGCGCGTGGCGTGTCGCGGGATGATGTGCGGCTCGGTGCCGAGGAGCTCGGCGTCCCGCTCGACGCGTTGATCCGTGAGATGTTGAGCGCCTTGCGCCCCCACGAACACGCCCTCGGACTCGGCACCCCATGACCGCGCCGACGGCCCGCCTTCGACCGAGTGTCGGCGGGTTGTCGCGAGCCCTCGACCGTGCCGCCGGGAGTCAGGCGATTCCCGGCAACGCGGTCACGCTGCTGATTGATGGACCCGAGACGTACGCCGCGATGCACGCACAGATTGCCGCGGCAACCCGTCGGATTCATCTCGAGAATTACATCATCCATGACGACGTCGTGGGAGAACGGTTCGCCGAGGCCTTGATCGCCAAGGCGCGCGCTGGCGTGCGCGTCCGCGTGCTCTACGACTGGGTCGGTTCGTTCAGTACGTCGCGGCGGTTCTGGAAGAAGCTCCGTGACGCCGGCGCGGAGGTCCGCGCCTTCGGTCCGCCCCGGCTCTCCGATCCGCTCCTCATCTTTGCGCGCGACCACCGCAAGTTGTTGGTGGTCGATGGCGAGTGCGGCGTCACCGGCGGATTGTGCCTCGGGGTCGAGTGGACGGGGGATGCCAGCAAGTCCCGATTGCCCTGGCGCGACACCGCGGTCGGGATCCAAGGCCCCGCGGCCCGAGCACTCGACGGTGCCTTTGCCCGGGCGTGGGTCTTCTCGGGGGGGCGGGCGCCGGATGACGGCGTCGAAGTGGCTCCAGATGTCACGGTGGCTGGGGAAACGGTCGTCCGGGTGGTCGCGACAGAACCGGGTCGGGAGCGGGCCTACCGGACAATCGACCTCCTCTTGGGCATGAGCGCCGAACGGATCTGGATCACCGAGGCCTACCTCGCTGCCCCACAACGGATGTATCAGGCGATCCAGGATGCCGCACGGGATGGGGCCGATGTTCGGATGCTGGTTCCCGGATCCAGCGACCTTCCGACGGTCCGAAACCTCGCCCGGGTGGGGTATCGGCCCTTGCTCCGGGCCGGGGTGCGGATCTGGGAATGGAATGGTCCGATGCTCCATGCCAAATCGATTGTAGCGGACGGACGCTGGTGCAGGGTAGGATCCAGCAACTTGAATGTGTCGAGTCTCCTCGCTAATTGGGAACTCGATATCTTTATTGACGATGAGGCCCTTGGCGAAGAGATGGAGCACCAATTTCGCACCGACGCGGCCGCCGCCCGAGAAGTCTTGCTCCGTCCGCGAAAGCTCCCCGCCATTATGGGCCGGAAGTTTCCGCCGAAGTTGGCGTTGGCAGCGGCTTCCGGGGATGCCTGGGGCCACGTCGCTGGCCCCTGGGAGCGGATCCGGGTGGCGGCGGTGATCGCCGGAGGGCTGGCCTACGGTGCCCGCGCGGCCCTCTTCGGGCCGATCGCGCTCGTCCTGCTGGTGCTCTCGATCGCGTTCGCCCTTGCTCCAGGGGCGATGGCACTGGTGGCCGCCGTGGTCTCAGGGATCGGAGCCGTCGCTCTCGGAGTCCGGGCCCTCTCGCATCGGGAGCGGGGTTGATGATCAACCTCCCCGCGCGCCGACGCGTATGACCTCCGTGGACGAGAGCGCTCTCGCGGCTCGCGCAGCCAAGGGGGACGCCGACGCCTTCGGGGTGTTGGTGGAGCTGCATGCCCCGATGGCCCGACGAGTGGCCTACACGATCCTGGAGGACCGGGAAGACGCCGATGATGCGGCCCAGGAGGGGTTTCTCTCCGCGTGGCAGGCGATTCATCGGTACGATGCCCGGCGGGCCTTCCGGCCTTGGCTGATGCAAATCGTGGTGAACGCGGCCCGGGATCTCCGCCGCCGCCGCCGGGTTCGGACGACGGAATCTTTGGACTTCGTCGCTGCCGCCTCCCGGGATGACCCGGCCAAGGATGCTGGGTCGATGGATCTGGGGGATCGCCTGCGCGAGGCGTTGGCGACGCTCCCGGAACGGCAGCGACTGGCCGTCGTGATGTTTGATGCAGAGGGCTATCCTCAGGCAGAAATCGCCGAGATGTTGGGGATTCCCGAGGGGACTGTCAAGTCGGATGTGTTCCATGGACGCCGTGCGCTTCGGAAGGTGCTCGGTTCAGTGAAGGAGGAGTGGGATGAGTGACATTTCGCCGTTCGATGCATCGCCCGACACCGAGCTTGGCTCGGCGTTGCGCGACGCACTCGAGGCACCGCACCCTGCGGCATTCGTGACCCGAGTGCGTGCGCGCATGGGCGTGCAGGGCCGTGCTTGGGAAGACGAGCTTGCCGGATGGTTCTGGCAGGGGCTCGCGGCCGCATCACTTGCCACGCTCTTGGCAGGATGGAGCTGGAAGCAAGGTGCGACGGTTCCGACGGTCGAGACTTCGGTCGCCAGTGAGCTGATGAACGGCGACCGGACCGGAACGGAAGTCCTTCTCGTCGCGATGACCGAGGGGCGCCGGTGAGCACCAGGTCGCGGACTCAGGCGGTGGCGCTGCTGTTGACAGCGTTCGGTGTTGGCGCGGTGGCTGGTGGTGCGGCACTCACCTCGGCGATTCGCAACGGGAAGGCGGATTTCGTCTTTCCTGAAGGGCGAGCGCCGGTTGCTGGAAATCAGGGCCGCCAGGACTGGACGAGGCGCATCGGGCTCGAAGGCGAGTTGCGCGACACCGTAATGGCGATTTCCCGGCGCGGGGAACGCGGCATCGACTCGATCGTCCGAGGGGCAATGGGGAGCACCATGGATTCGCTCTGGGAATCGGTGCGGCCAGCAGTCGAGGCCCGGCGCTCCGAGACACGAGCACAGATTCGCGGGTTGTTGTCGCCGGAATTGCAGGTCCGATACGACTCACTCACGAAAGCCAACGACGAAAACCGCCGACGGATGCGGGAACAGGGCCGCAGTGGCCCGGGCGGGCAGGACGGACGAGGAGGAGGGGGAACACGTGGTTCGCGCTAAGCACATGACCTGCGCCGCGATTGCGGCGCTTTTGTTGACGACCCAAGCCGCCGCGCAGGCGCCGGCTTCCATTACGCTGAACGATGCACTGCGCCTGACCGAGGAGGTCACCCCATCGGTGGTGTCTTCGCGTGGCTCCATGCGGAGCGCTGAGCTGGCCGTGCGGCAGGCCAAGTGGGCGTTCCTGCCCCAGATCACGGCGCGGCCCCAGGCCAACTTGCAGATGAACTCGGGCCAATCACGGGTGAACCCGATCACGGGTGCCGTGGAGAGTGGCAACACGACCAACCCGAGTTATGGCATGAACGTCGGCGTGACACTGCCGATCTTCGACGGCTTCTCGCGCAATCATTCGCTCAAGGCAGCGCGGGCGCAGGAAAATGCGGCGGACGCGAACTACACATCGAGCCGTTTCGCTGCGGCGCTCTCGGTGACGAACGCGTTCTTCGACGCGCTCGCCAACCGGGAGCTGTTGCAGGTCAGCGAAGCGGCGGGGCTGCGCGCCGAGGAGCAATTGAAGGTCGCGACCGCGCGCCTTCGCTCCGGGGCTGGGCAGCGCACCGATTCCTTGACGGCATTGGTTACCCTGGGACAGGCGCGGCAGAACCGGCTCCAGGCGCTGGCCAACTTGGCCAATGCCGAGGCAACGCTCGGCCGGTTGGTCGGATTCGAGCAGCGCGTTGCTGCCACCGCGGACTCGGCGTTTTATCAGACCCCGCCCGCCCTCGACACGACAGCGCTGCGGAGCGAGGCGTTCGCCATGGCACCGGCGATTCGGAGTGCTGAGGCCAATCTGGTTGCGGCGAAGGCGCGGCTGAGTCAGCAACGGTCGGCCTACTATCCGAGTGTCGACCTCTCTGCGTCGTCCAATTGGAACGCCAGCAAGACCAACGACTACACGCTCGAAGGGCGTCGGCAGTTGCTGATCGGGTTGAGCATCACGCCCTGGACCAATTACCAGCGCGAGACGCAGGTGGAGAATCAGTCGATCGCGGTCGACAACAGTGAAGCCTCGCTCGCCGATCAACGACGTCAGCTCAGCGCCCAGCTGACGCAGTCCTTCGCCGCGCTCGCCAATGCAAGCGAAGCCATCGAACTCGCCAAGTCGTCGGTGCAGGCGAGCCAGGAAAACGTTCGGGTCGCCGATCAGCGGTACAAGCTGGGCGTCATGACGATCGTGGAACTGATGCAGATCCAGGAGCAATTGACGCAGGCCGAGGTGAACGAGATTCAGGCCCGCTTCACCTATCTCCGAGCGAAAGCATCGCTCGAGGCACTCGTTGGCCGGAGGCTACCGTAATGGGCAAGGATATCCGCGACACCGGCGAACGGATGGCCATGCTGCCAGCTGACGTGCCGCGCGACGCCATCATCGTCACGCGCAATCTGAAGCGCGAATACACGATGGGTTCGGAGGTTGTGCACGCGCTGCAGGGCGTCGACCTCACGATCCGGAAGAATGAGTTCGTTGCCATCATGGGCCCTTCGGGCTCTGGCAAGTCGACGCTGATGAACATGATCGGCTGCCTCGACTCGCCCTCCGATGGTGAATACTGGCTGAATGGCTATCGCGTCAGCGAACTCAACGACGACGAACTGGCACGGATCCGGAACAAGGAAATCGGCTTCGTCTTCCAGACGTTCAACCTGCTGGCGCGCGCCTCCGCGCTCGCCAACGTGGAACTGCCGATGGTCTATGCCGGCGTCTCCACGAAAGAGCGGCGCGAGCGGGCCAGGCAGGCGCTCGATCAGGTCGGGCTGGGCGACCGGATGGATCACCGCCCGAACGAATTGTCGGGTGGTCAGCGGCAGCGCGTGGCAGTTGCCCGTGCGCTGGTGAATCGGCCGTCCATCATTCTTGCCGACGAACCGACCGGCAACCTCGACTCGGCCACCTCGGTCGAAATCATGGCGCTTTTTGAGTCCCTGCATGCGCAGGGACAGACGATCATCATTGTCACCCACGAACCCGATATCGCAGCACACACCAAGCGTCAGATCATCCTGCGGGATGGTTTGATTGCGAGCGACGTGAGCAGCATGGAGAACCGCACGTGAAGTCCTACATCCGAGTCTTGTCCCTTGTCGCCCTCGTTGCTGCCTGCAGCAAGCCTGAGCCGTTGCCGGTATATGAGGCTGTCACGATCGGGAAGCGTGACATCGTGGTCACCGCCGAGGCGGTTGGCGCGATCAACCCCGACACCATCGTCGAGGTGAAGTCGCGCGCGTCCGGCGAAATCATCGAGTTGGCGGTGGAAACCGGACAGCTGGTGCGTCGCGGCGAACTGCTGGCCCGGGTGGACCGTCGCGTCCCGACCAACCGCGTGTCGCAGGCACAGGCTGCGGCCGATGTGGCCCAGGCGCGTCTCCGCAATGCCGAGGCGCAGTTGCGTCGGGCACAGGAACTCTTCGCGGCACGGGCGATCACCGAGCAGGAACTGGAGTCGTCCACCCTCGATGTGGCCAACTCCAAGGCGGCGGTGATCAGTTCGACGATCGATCTCGAGAACGCCAAGATCGCCCTCGATGACACGGAAGTGCGTGCTCCGATGAGTGGCGTCATCCTCGCGAAGAACATCTCGCGCGGTACAGTCATTTCTTCCCCGACGAGTGATGTTGGCGGCGGTACCGTCCTGCTCAAGATGGCAGACCTCAGCCTGGTCCAAGTGAAGACCTTCGTTGACGAGACGGACATCGGCAAGATCAGCGTGGGGCTCAAGACCGCCGTGACGATCGACGCGTTCCCGACGCGGTCGTTCCAAGGCTCCATTCTCAAGATCGAGCCGCAGGCCGACACCATCCAGAACGTCACCATGTTCCCAGTCCTGGTGCGGATCGACAACAAGGACGGGCTCCTCAAGCCAGGGATGAGCGCGAGCGTCAAGGTGAGTGTCAATCAGAGCCTGGACGTCGTGGCCGTGCCCAATTCGGCCCTGCGGACAGAGCGCGATGTGGCGAGTGCCGCGGGAGTCCTCGGGATCTCCGAAGCGGATCTGGCGCCGATGATGGAAGCGGCGAAGGCCGCCAACGCGCCGCCTGCGGGCACTCCGAGCCCGGACGGTGGTCAGGCGCTCGAAGGCAAGGCGCCTAGCGCCGCCGCACCAGCTGGCGGTGGAATGCCCCCGGCGAACGCGATGGCTGCTGGTGGCGCCGCAGGTGGCCGTGGCAATGGCGGTGGTGGTGGCGGTCGTGGCAATGGCGGCGGCGGGCGTGGTGGGTACTCACCCGGGGGACAGTATGTGGTCTTCGTCCTGCGTGACGGCAAGCCGACTCCCGTCTACGTCCGAACCGGCCTCACCGATCTCGATTTCACCGAGGTCAAGTCCGGACTCGTCGAAGGAGATCAGGTGCTGATGCTGCCGAGCGCGTCGCTCTTGCAGAGCCAGAAGGACTTGCAAGAGCGCATCAGCCAGCGGAGCAGCGGGCTGCCTGGACAGGGCAACGCGACGACGACGCAAACCAAGACCGCGGCGCCGGCTGGGGCCGGTGGTGCGCGTCCCGGAGGGAGGTAAGATGCTCATCGGTGAGACGATCCGAGTCGCCTTGGCATCGATTCGCGCCAACAAGTTGCGCGCCCTCCTCACCATGCTCGGTGTGATCATCGGCGTCGCGGCCGTGATCACGGTCGTCGCGATGGGAACGGGCGCCCAGAAGGCCGTGGAAGATCGCATCAACTCCCTCGGCGCCAACCTGGTGCTGGTCACGGGTGGACAGTCGATGAGTCGTGGCGTGGCCGGCCAAAACCGCTCCGCACTCTACGTGTCGGACTACGAGGCCGTGCGTCGCGAAGTCGCGTCCGTGTCCGAAGTTGTTCCTGAGCTGGAGAGTGGCCAACAGGTTCAACTCGGCAACACCAACATCCGCTCCAGCATTGTTGGGACCACGGCGAACTATATCGTGGCACGGAATTACACGCTCACCCACGGACGGATGTTCACCGATGGCGAGGATGCCGCTCGGAAGCTCTATGCCGTGGTTGGAGCGGACGTCCCGAAGATGTTGGGGGTCAACGACGCCGCCTTGGTCGGACAGGAGATTCTGATCCGCAAACTGCGCTTCGAGGTCATCGGGGTGCTCAGCCCCAAAGGCGCACAGGGATGGCAGAACCCTGATGAACAGATCCTGATTCCGCTCGCGTCGGCACGCTACCGTGTCTTTGGGACCGACCGCCTCCGCACCATCGCCTTGGTGGTCCGCGATGGCGTCCCGATGGAACGTGGCATTGTCGAGATTGAGCGGGTGATGCGACGGGAGCACAAGATGCGTGTCGGCGCCAGTAATGACTTCTCGATCGTCACACCGAAGGAGTTTCTGGCCACGCAGCAGCAGACGTCCGAGACATTCTCCCTGCTCCTGCTCTCGATCGCTGGTGTTTCCCTGCTCGTCGGCGGCATCGGCATCATGAATATCATGCTGGTCTCGGTGACAGAGCGAACCAAGGAAATCGGTATCCGGAAGTCGCTCGGCGCGACCAAGGCGACCATCATGGGCCAGTTCCTGATCGAGGCGCTGGTGCTCTGCCTTGCGGGTGGCCTGATCGGCATCGTGCTCGGCTGGGGCGCCTCGTCCCTCGTGGCACAGAAGCTCGGCTGGAACACGGTGATTTCGCCAGTTGCCGTCGGCGTGGCATTCGCCTTCTCGGCGCTGGTGGGGCTCTTCTTCGGTCTCTGGCCGGCCCGGCGGGCTGCGCGGTTGGATCCGATTCAGGCGCTGCGCTACGAGTGAAGAGAAAGGAGAAAGGAGAAAGGAGAAAGGAGAGAAGAGGGCCCGCAGTGTGGCTTCCTCCTCTCTCCTTCCTCTTTTCTCCTCTCTCCTTCTACTATCTTCTCCGGATGACGAAACCCCTCTTCGCCCTGCTGCTCGCCCCCGTCCTCCTCGCCGCCCAGACCCCACAGTCCGTCGTCCCTCCCCGGGTCGAGGCGACGGTCGTGATCGATGGCCGGTTGGATGAGGCCGTCTGGCGCCAGGCCGCGCGGCTGGATGGGTTCCGGCAGTATCAACCGGTCGACAGCCGGCCCGCCGAGGATTCGACGGTGGTGTTGGTCTGGTATTCCCCCAACGCGATCCACTTTGGAATCACGGCGTATGACCGGGTGCCGGAGGCGGTGCGCGCGACAGTGTCGGACCGTGACAATGTCAGCAATGACGACCTCGTCACCATTTTTCTCGACACCTTCAATGACCGGCGACGGGCGTACTTCTTCGGGGTGAATCCCTATGGGGTTCAGGACGACGGGGTCCGCAGCGAGGGTGGCTTCTCAGTCGGCAGCGGCATGTCGGGAAGCATCGACCGGAGCCCCGACTTCCTCTGGGAGAGCAAGGGGATGAAGACGAGCTTCGGATGGGTGGCAGAAATCCGGATTCCCTTCAAATCGCTCCGCTGGGGCGGGGGCAACGACCTGACGTGGGGGATGAACGTCTCCCGGACGACACGGCGGACCGGATACGAGGACACCTGGACCGATGTGCGCCGGGCGAATGCGTCCTTTCTGGGACAGGCCGGGACGATCACCGGCATTCATGACATTCATCGCGGCGTGGTCACCGAGCTGCAGCCCACGCTGACCGCCGCGTTGCCAGGCACCCGTCTCCCGGACGGCTCCTTCGATCGCGGGGACCCGAAGTTTGAAGTGGGTGGCAATGTCCGGCTGGGGTTCACGCAGCTCACCCTGGACGGCACGATCAATCCGGACTTCTCACAGGTGGAGTCGGACGCCGGGCTGGTCACCATCAACGAACGCTTTGCGCTGCAGTTTCCAGAACGGCGCCCCTTCTTTCTGGAAGGGATTGACCTCTTCGCGTCACCGAACAATCTGGTGTACACACGCTCCATCGCGAACCCGCTTGCCGGCGCCAAGGTGACAGGCAAGTTCGGCTCGTGGAGTGTGGCCCATCTCACGGCGCTTGACGAATTCGGTCAGGCACGCGATGGCGGCGTGACCAGCGACACGCGAGGCATCGCCAACATGACCCGGGTCCGGCGTGACATCGGGAGCAATTCCGTGGCCGGATTGACGTTCACGAACCGTGATGAAGACGGGGACTTCAACCGTGTCCTGTCAGCGGACACGCGCGTGGTTTTCTCCAAGCTCTACTACTTCCAGGCGCAAGTTGGGGCGTCGATCACGCGCGATGGACGGGATGACGACTGGCGGACCGACCCCATTTGGGAAATGGAAGTGGATCGCACCGGCCGTGCGCTCGGGTTCAACTACAAGCTGACCGGAATCGGCGACGATTTCGAAACGTGGAGCGGCTTCGTCAATCGGACCGGCATCGTGACGGCACGGGGATTCAACCGCTACCGCACCTATGGGAGCAGGGGCGCGTTGATCGAAGAGGCGACGATTTTTGGGGGCGGTTCACGGATCTACAAGTACGGCGAGGTCGGCGGACGGGCACTCGAGGGAACCAACGAGCTCAACCTCTCCACCAAGCTGCGCGGTGGATGGAGCGTCAGCGGGCAGCTCGGATTGGGGTTCGTACGATTCGATCCCGCGTTCTATGGCAACTACACCACGGGCAGCACGACCCAGCCCGCCCCCTTCGCGTTGGCGTCGGGAGTCTTCGATGCGACGTCGGGCAACGTGAGCGTGACGACGCCAACATGGAGACTCTGGCAGGGAACGTTCAAGGTGACCCGGGGGGCTGCGACGATCTTCCCTGAGGCCGCTGAGGGTGTCTCGACGTCGGTCACCGGATCGGTGACGCTGCGACCGTCGCCTGCCGTGCGCGTCTTCGGGACCGTGGCCGTCCAGAAACTCGACCGCGCGCGCGATGGCAGCGAGTTCGGGAGAACGATGCTGCCGCGCCTGAAGGTGGAGTATCAGCCGAACCGCTCGCTCTTCTTCCGGTTGGTGAGCGAGTATCGGAGCGAACGTCGCTCCGCCCTGACGGATCCGACAAGTGGGCTGGCCATTCTGGTGAATGGCGCAGCCGTACCGGCGCGCCAGACGGACCAGCTCCGCGTCGACTGGCTCGCGTCCTATGAGCCGACGCCGGGCACGGTCGCCTTTCTGGGGTACGGTTCAACGTTGCGTGGGGAACGGCCATTGACCTTCCGAGCCCTGGAGCGGACAACGGATGGCTTCTTCGTGAAGCTGGCCTACTTGTTCCGGAAGTAATCTGGTCTGACGTGGACGTTCGGACGTGACGCCGTCAGTTGGCCTGTGCGGCAAGCTGTGAGCCACGCAAGCGGACATCGATCCGGCAGATATGACTGACCAACCAATTGTCGATCGTGTTCACCAGTCGGCGTGCCTGCGATTCGTGGTAGCCATGCTCGGCAAAATGTTCCCGAAAGGTCGCCAGGAGTGACATGAAGCCGACGTGGGCTTCCTTGTTCTCGGTCGCCACGGGACAGTTTGCACGGTGCATGCACCCCTCCTCGACGGAGAAGTGCATCCGGACGTAAAGGTCCAGCGAGTCGAGCAGCGAGCCGAACACCGCCACGCCACGCCCCTCATCGAGCGCCGACCGGAAATCGTCCGCCAACTGAAAGATCAGTTTGTGCTGGGTGTCGATTTGCTCATTGCCAGTGCTGAAACGGTCGGACCATTCCATTGGGGCGCTCGTGCGGTGAGGGTCAGGAATAATACCCTGAAGGGGTGACTTCGCGGTCCCCCCTCCTTCCGCTTTCCCTCGCCTCCGCACACCTTCGATGGAGCCATTGGCTCCTGCCATCCTTCGCCCCGCCATTCCTCAGGACCATCTGCATGAGAAATCCAATCCGCCGTGCCCTGCTCGCCATGACCCTCCTCGGCACGATGGCGATGTCTGGACTTCCCGACCCGGTCGATTGGGTCATGGTCGCCAAGATCCGCGAGGAAGGATTGCAGCGCTCCCAGGTCATGGAGTTCGAGAGTCACATGGCCGACGTCCTCGGTGCCCGGTTGACGCTCTCCCAAGACATGAAGCGGGCACAGGGCTGGGCCACGGCCGTGATGGCGAAGATCGGCCTGGTGAATGTGGTGTCCGAGCCCTTCATGGAGTACGGGACCACCTGGGACAACGAGTATGTCTCCGTCCACCTGCTCGAACCCGACTACACCCCGATGGTTGGCTACCCGCTGAGTCACACGCCGGGGAGTGCGGGGAAGCAGGTCGCCGAGGCGGTGATCGTCGACCTTCAGGTGAAGGGAGATCTGGATCGCTTCCGCGGCAAGTTGGCCGGGAAGGCGATCCTGAGCACGCCGCCAGCCGTGATTGACATGACGCCGTTGGTCAACGGATCGCAGCGTCGCACCGACGCGGAGCTGGAAGCGTTGGAGCGCATCGTGATTGTGCCGACGCGGCCCGCGGCGCCACGGACGCCGCGCAACCCCGAGGTGCTCTCTGCCGTCGAGAAGATGAACTTCTTCAAGGCCGAGGGCGTGGCGGCGGTGCTGCAATCGGAGAGCGGCTGGCTCGGCGCGGTACGCGGCTTCGCGCGGCCCGGTGCCACGGCCGATCGGTGGTCGCGCGCGGGAACCCTCGCGGCGCCAGTGATGATCGCGATCACCCCAGAGCACTACAATCGGATGTACCGCATCGCATCGCACGGGATTCCCGTGAAGGTGGAGTTTGAAGTGCGCAACCGAATCGGCGAGCAGGTCGAACAGGCCGTCAACATTCTTGGTGAAATTCCGGGGAGCGATCTCAAGGGCGAGGTCGTGATGATCGGCGCCCATTTCGACAGCTGGCACGCTTCACCGAATGCGACGGACAACGCTTCGGGCGTCGCGGTAATGCTCGAGGCGATGCGGATCCTGAAGGCGGTGGATGCCAAGCCGCGCCGGACCATTCGGATTGCCCTCTGGAGCGGCGAGGAACAGGGCCTCTGGGGCTCCCGCAGCTATGTCCGGAAGCACTTCGGTGACCCGCGGGATCCGAAGGTCGGCGTGACGAAGGACTACGAGAAACTCTCCGCCTATTTCAACCAGGACTATGGCCCCGGTCAATATCGCGGCATCTACTTGCAGGGGAACGAGTTCGCGCGGGCGAGGCTGACGTCCTGGATGGCACCATTCAAGGACTTCGGCATGACGATGGTCTCCAACCAGAGCCTCGGCAGTACCGATCACGTGGCCTTCGATGAAGTCGGGCTACCCGGCTTTCAATTCCTGCAGGACCGGATTCCCGGGGGCGGCGGGCACACCAATCTCGACTTCCTCGACACGGTCGTGCCGGAAGATCTGATGAAGAACGCCGTCGTGGTGGCCTCCTATGCCTGGCACGCGGCCATGAGCGACGAACGGATTCCCCGGAAAACTCTCAAGTAACCTGGAGCTGACCATGTCGTCACGGCGTCATTTTGTTCGCAACATGATCGGGGTTGGGGCGGCATTGCCCGTGTTCCGCCACGATGCCATGCGTCAGGTCGTGCGCGCCACCGATCGATTGACGAGCGCCGACCCGCTCCGCGCCGCTGAGGACGAGGCCTACTGGACCGAGATCCAGCGCGCCTTCGATGCGGATCGCACGATGGTCAACCTCAACAACGGTGGCGTCTGTCCATCGCCGACGCACGTGCTGGAGGCGATGATCCGCGATCTCCGCTTCAGCAACGAATTGCCGGTGGTGCACATGTGGTCGGTGCTGGAGCCGCGCATCGAAAGCGTGCGGCGGGATCTGGCGCACGACTTTGGATGCGACCCAGAGGAGATGGCGATCACCCGCAACGCCTCCGAGGCACTCGAGACGTTGATCCTCGGCAAAGACCTGAAGCCCGGCGACGAGGTGCTGGTCACCAATCAGAATTACGGTCGGATGCTGACGACATGGGAACAGCGGGTGCGGCGCGAGGGGATCGTGCTGAAGCAGGTCTCGTTTGACGTCAAGAATCCGTCCGTGGACTATCTCGTCAATGTCTTCCGCAAGGCGATCACGCCGAAGACCAAGATCCTCGAGGTCACCCACATCACCAATCTCACCGGACAGATCTTCCCGGTGCGTCAGGTGGTGGAGATGGCACACGAGCACGGCGTGGAAGTCTTCGTGGATGGGGCGCACGCCTACGCGCACTTCCCTTTCATGCGAGACGACTTGAAGGTCGACTACTATGGCACGTCGCTCCACAAGTGGCTCCTCGCGCCGATTGGCACGGGATTCCTCTATGTGCGGAAGGAGAAGATCGGCGGGCTCTGGCCGATGATGGCCGCGCCGGAGAAGATGAACGACAACATTCGGAAGTATGAGGAGATCGGCACGCACCCCGCCGCCAATCACAACGCCATTTCGGCGGCGCTCGCCTTCCATCGTGGTATCGGCAGCGAGCGGAAGATCGAGCGGCTGCGCTATCTCCGGAATCGGTGGGCCAAGCGACTGCTGGCGGAGAGTTCACGCGTGCACGTGCCAACCCCGCTGGAGGGGACCACGTCGGGCGCGATTGCCCTGCTGAGTGTCGATGGGATCGAGGCGAGCAAGCTCTCGGCCTGGTTGCTCGAGAAGCACCGCGTGGTGACCGTGGCGATCAACCACGCGGAGTTCTCCGGGATTCGGGTGACCCCGAACGTCTATACGACGCCCGATGAGATCGACGTGTTCGCCGATCTCATCGGGAAGGCGATCAAGTACGGGATCGCCTGATTACTTCGGCTCCCGCATCGTCTCCTTGGCGATGAAGGGCACGCCATCGGTCATCCATTTCGGAGCGGGCACACCCTTCAGGTAGTGATCGAAGAACTGGAAGTAGCGAATCGTGAGATCCTTCCGGTTTGCCAGGCCACGCAGGCCATGCCCCTCGCCGGGGTAGGCGAGCATGATGGCGTTCTTCCCGTTGAACCGAAGGGCGTTGTAGAAGTTCATCCCTTCTGTGAAGGAGACGGTCGGGTCGGCGGTGCCGTGCATGATCAGGAACGGGACCGTCACGTCCGGCACGTGCGTCAGTGCTGATTCGTAGTGGTACACCTCGGGCTTCTCCCAGGGTGAGAAGCCCCAACGACCCTGACCATACATGTAGTAGCCGTTGCCGTTGGCGCCGCTCCCACCGCTCACCTGATAGGTCCAGCCCCAGCTCTGCGAGAAGTCCGAGTAGAGGTCGGTCACGCCGGCCCCCATGCCCACCGCGGCAAAGAGCTTGGAGCGGGTGCCGATGAACGCCGCCCCCTCGCCGCCGTAGCTATGGCCATGCACGCCGATGTGCTTCGGGTCGGCGTACCCCATCGCAATCACCTTCTCGGTCGCCGCTTCGACGGCGTCGAGCATGTCCGAGTGCGACGAGCCGGTGTGGAAGAAGACATCCGGGAGCATGGTGATGTAGCCGCGGCTAGTGGCCTCGATCGGGATCGATCCCATCCCGGTGATGAAGGAGGGCATCGGATACCGATTCGCCGTCTGCGAATTCTTCTCATAGAAGGTGACGATCATCGGACGCTTCTCCCCCGCCTTGTAGTCGTCCGGCAACGCGAGGATCCCCTGCAGCGAGTCGCCGCGACGGGTCACGTAGTCGAATACCACGCGGCGTCCCCACTGGTACTCGGCGCGCTGGGGGTTGATGTCGGTGATCTGCGTCGCGTCGGCGAAATTGCGACCCGAGATGCGCAGGTCCGGGAAGTCCACGAAGCTCTGGCGAGTGAAGAGGAAACGGTCACTCTTGTCCGCACGGCTCGGCGTGCTGTAGGCCGCGTCATCAAGAACGAGCTGGGTCATCTGCCCGTTGGCCAGTCGATAGAAGCCGCCCTTCTTGGAAAACTCGCCGTACGCCGAGAGCGTGATTGGCTTGGCCAGGTCGATCTCG
Source organism: Gemmatimonadota bacterium (assembly GCA_024641735.1). GTDB lineage: Bacteria > Gemmatimonadota > Gemmatimonadetes > Gemmatimonadales > GWC2-71-9 > Palsa-1233. Next base: position 27,961 of record JAHECN010000003.1, read on the forward strand.
GCGCGGAGCCGCGCACCGCTCCGGACGGTGGAGTCCATCTGTTCCGTGCGGATCTGGCGCAGGACGATCTTCTCCCGCGCACCGACTCCCAGTGTCACGTTGCGGGCAGGCGCGCCGTCGAGCGGCAGTGCCCAGAGGTCAAACCGACTCTGCGCGATCACCGCACTGCCATCGCTGCTCCACCCGGCGATGCCATAAGACGGGCGCGGTCCCGGGTTGTCGAATTCCTGATTCGCGAAGATGGATCCACTCCCTGGCGCGAGCGCACGCGAGGTCATGGCGGCGAGGGTGTAGGCCTGCCACGCCCCGTCCTTCCAGTAGAGGAACGTCCGGCCATCCGGAGAGATCCCTTCGATGAAGCGCCCCGTGAGCATTTCCTTGAACATCAGCGTGCGTTCGCCGGTCAGGAGATTGACGCGGTAGATATCTGCAGTGGCCGGCTTGTAGTCGGAGATGTACGGCATCGGATTCTGGCCAACCGCCCAGGTGCCGGTCAACGGCAACTCGATTTCCCGCATCCCGGAATCGGTCAGGGTGATGTATTTCCGCCCGGCCACGTCGAAGGCCTGGCGGAACGTGCGATTGCGTTCGCCTTCGATGCCAATCATCTGGGCGGATTGAATCCGCTCGTCCTGCGTCCGCCAGACATCGACGTCCGCGATGGAGTCGGTGCTCTTCTTCTTGGCCGTGTCGGGTGCCGCGGTCTGCGGCATGATGCCGAGGAAGAGGAGCCTGCCGTCATCACTCCAGGAGAGGGAGCTCCGCTCGCTGATCACGAATCCTTTCGGGAAGCCGGAGGCCGTAGGATCCAGGAGTGTTGGCGCGCGCGTCGGGGCGGCCAGCGCCGTGGCGATGTCGGCAAAGACGATCAGCGTGTTGTCACGGTCGCGCATCTTCTCGACCGCGTGCCCCTTCAGGATCGCGAGCCCGGTGCCGCGCGCATTCCACGCCAGACTGGCGTAGCGGAGCGAATCGTTGTCGAGCACATCCGATCGACCGTTGCGAAGATTGATCAAGAAGAGGCCGTTGCCGTCACGAACCGCGGCGTCCACGGTGTAGGCGAGGAGGTCGCCGGCGCGATTGAACTCGGCGTCACCCATACTTCCCAAGAACTGACTGCGTCCGGTCGCGAGTTCGTGCAGGACGGCATCGACACCACGTGCGGCATTTGGCCCGGCCGGTGCGCTGGCTGCTCCACCACTCCCTCCACTGCTCGCCCCACTCCCCGCAGGATTACGCCGCAGCAGCAGGTGGCTCGACGTCGGCGAGAAGCGCGCCGATTGCACGTTCTGCCACACCCGAAGTTTGCCGGTCGCGAGTTCACGCAATTCCCAGCGCTTCGGTTCCTGCTTGGGAGCGGCGGCCGCGCCGCGCCCATTCGCTGGGGCCGCCGCGATGCCGGGCGCGGCAGGCGCTGCCGTGCTGTCCGCCGCCGCACCTCGACCGCCTTTCGCGGGCGGTGGCGGCTCCACCTGATAGGCCACCCACCGGGAGTCCGGCGAGAAAATCGCCGTCGTCACGTGCGGGACCTCGACCTCTTGGTTGGTGGTGAGGTTCCGCAGGTGCAGCACTGGCTTCGCGTCCGGCGTCAGCGTGTTGGCGAAGCGCACGATGTAGCTGGCCCAATTGCCATCTGGCGACAGGTCCGCGCCGCCGATCGTCCGCCATTTGGTGTAGTCGTCGGTGGACAGGACTTTCTTGGTCTGTGCGGCCGCAGGGGCGACGGCCAGGAGCACGAGCAGGGCGAGGGAACGGAGACGGAGCATGGCGGGCCTGACGGAGAGTCGTGAGTGGGGAGTCGTGAGTCGTGAGTGGTCGTAGGTTGTAGGTCGTAGGTCGTAAGAATCTACCCTGCGAATCGGGTTGGGGGACGGATCGAGCAATGCTGACCGTGCCCCGACCTGGGGAGGGATCCAGTGGGTACGAGCACGGTCGACGCGTTGCGAGAACAACCCCCGACTCGATTCGCTGACGCAAGATCAGGTCAATTGAATACTCGAACAAATGCGCCAGGGACGGCTGCCCGGAAGATCGTGCTGTGCTCCAAATCCGGCCTCGGCTCGAAATACCAGCGCATCCCCTCCGGAGCGTGCGTCTTGAGAATTTCGGCGAGTCGGGCTGTGCCGGGAACGATATCGGTTTCGTTGGCCGAGGTAAGGTAGAGGGATCGCGGGAAATCGGCCGGGGTGGCGAGGCGTTCCGCCGCGATCCGCACCACCGCCTCGTTGTTCCACCAGACACTCGGGCTCAGCGCGATGGCATGATGGAAGAGTGTCGGCTCCAGGAGGAACGTCTCCACGATGAAGAGCCCTGCGAGTGATTCCCCCACGGCGCCTGTCTCTTCGGTCGTCCGGTAGCGCTCCCGAATCTCCGGCATCAATTCGTCTCGGATGAAATTGCGGAACGCCGCCGACCCGCCGACGTGCTCGGCAACCGCACTGTCACTCCCGACGGTCGTTGGGCCGGTCAGGTCACGCCGCCGCTCGGTATTCTCGATTCCGACGACCAGCATCGGCGGGACCAAGTCAAGTCGCATCAGGGAGTCGATCGTATTGACGATGTGTGGAAAGTCTTCCGCAAGCCCACCATCCGGCATGTAGAGGACGGGGTAGAGCGTGAGGGGGGAGGAGGCGTAGTCGGGCGGCGCGTAGACGTTGATCGTGCGTGTTTCACCGACCGCGCGCGAGCGAATCGTGAAGCTGTCGTGCGGCGGGATCTGGTCGACGGATGTGACTGGCTTCTGCCGGGCGGAGTAGAGCACACCGCCTGCGACGAGGATGGCGACCCCGAGGGCGATGCGGCGGATCGGGCGGTGCATGAAACCTCCGGGGGATCGCGGGAACTGCGTGCTATTCCGCGGAGGTCACTCCGAAGCATTCGGTAATGGCCCGGGTGCGGAAGTCAAAGATCGCGCGCAGTTGATGGCGGACGACGAGCCAGTGTGCCAGCCGACCGAGTGCACCGAACGGGAGGCGATACTGGACCGTGTCGGTCATCTCCACCCCACCCACGACACTCCGGAAGCTATGTGTGTGGTACCACTCGGCGTAGGGACCCGCGAGCTGCTCATCCGCGAAGTGCGAATTCTCAACGTACTCCGTGATCCGCGAGCGCCAGCGCATCGGGATGCCGAGCAGCCCAATGCGATACTGAATTTCGGTGCCTTCCCGGACTTCGGTGTCGGTCGTCCCGAGAATCTTGAAGCCCAGCCATGGTGGGGTCAGCCTGGCCAGGTTCGACGGATTCTTGAAGAAGGCGAAGACCTCCGGGAGCTCCCCGCGGAGCACCGTGGTGCGACGAAGTTCGTAGATCATCGACGTTCCACCTGGGCCAACACGCGTCGGAGTTCGGCCAACGAACCGCAGACGGAAATGCCCGGCCGGTGCAAGAGATCAGAGCTTTTCGGGATCCCGGCACCACCGAGGATGATGGCGAGAGAGGCCGGGAGCGCGGTGCGGAGGGAGAGCACATCCTTGGTCACGTGCCCCATATCTCCTGGTGCGACCACGCTCAGCGCGACCGCGCGCGCACCGACGCTTTGGGCCGCCTCGACCAAGTCGTGCGCAGGGACGTCTGCTCCCAGATAGGTCACGGCCCAGCCATCCAGTGCCGCGATTCCAGCGACGAGGGCCGCACCGACGCTGTGGAGTTCGCTGGACGGGGTTGCCACGAGCACACGTGGCGCGCCGGACGACGGACGGAGGGAGCGAGCGGCGTCAAGAACCACGCCGATGACGATGGCCGAGGCGAGGTGCTCCTGCGCGATCGTCATCTTGCCGCCAACCCATTGCTCGCCGACCTGATGCATCAGGTGGGGGATGAAGTCTTCCAGGCACTCCGCCGTCCCGAGCCGGGCGAAGGCGCGGCGGAGGAGTGCTTCGAATGCGACGCCATCAAGGGCGCGTATACTCGCGAGCGCCTCCTCGGTCCAGCCGTCTGCCGCGAGCGGTAGCGGAGCGGGTGCGGGGATGGCCGCGTCGTCCTCCGCCACCAAGCGGAGCAACTCCTCCATGGAACAGCCTGCCACCAGACTGATGTTCCGGCCATGCTGGGTCGCTGCCGCGAGGAGCCGAAATCGCTCGATGTCCTCGTCGCTGTAGAGCCGCTGTCCCCCTTCGCTTCGTGAAGGCGCCACCGCGTTATAGCGCCGCTCCCAGGCTCGCAGGACGTCTCGGGAGAGACCCGTACGCTCGGCGACAATCGCGATGGGGTGCCCCGGGAGGGGGGTGGCGTGCTGGTGCCCTGAAGGGTTCGACATGAGACGAAGATAGTTGTCGTCCAAGTTTCGTCAAGGCAGGTACTTAGACAAAGGCTTGACAAAGGACCCATTGTGTCGTAGAATACTCGCTCGAGCTGGACAAACTCTAGACAACGAACCCACAGGTGCTCCGATGATCAACGTTTCCAAGGCTCTTCTCCCCGTGGCGGCCCTCCTCATTGCCGCCGCTCCTGCCACGGCGCAGATGGCGGACCACGGCGCGGCCAAGCACACCAACACGATCGTCGACGTGGCCGTCGGCGCGGGCACGTTCAAGACCCTGGTCGCCGCCTTGCAGGCTGCTGACCTGGTGACCGCCCTGCAGGGCACGGGCCCGTTCACCGTCTTTGCGCCGTCGGATGCGGCCTTCGCCAAGTTGCCGGCTGGCACGGTCGAGGCCCTCTTGAAGGATCCGAAGGCGTTGGCCGCGATCCTGACCTACCACGTCATCCCGGGCAAGGTGATGGCGGCGGATGTCATCAAGGCGGGCACGGTCAAGCCGACCACCTTGAACGGCGCGGCGCTGGATATCCAGGTGAAGGGTGGCAAGGTGTACGTGAACGGCGCGATGGTCACCGCAGCCGATGTGGCGGCCTCCAACGGCGTGATCCACGTGATCGATGCCGTCGTCCTGCCGCCGACGAAGAAGTAAGCTGGTTCAGGAGCCCCTCTGCGCCTGCCTCAACCGCGATTCAGTTTCCAGATCGCAAAGTTGAGGCAGGTCGCGAAGGAGACCCACGCGAGATAGGGGAGCAGCAGCATCCCCGCGCGCCGATCGATCCCCCAGAAAGCCCAGATCGTCGCCCCGATGGCGAGCCACAGGACCACGATATCCATCAAGGCGAGATCCGGGCGCTCCAACCCAAAGAAGAGCCAAGACCACGCCGCGTTCAGCGCGAGCTGCACCAGGAAGAGCGTCAGCGCGTGCCGGACTCCGGTGGCCCCGGTGGACTTCCAGATCATCCAGGCCGACACCGCCATCATGACGTAGAGCGCCGTCCAGACCGGCCCGAAGATCCAGTTCGGCGGGTTCCAACTCGGCTTCGTGAGACCGGCATACCACGCGCCGGGCATGAACTGCGCGCCGATTGCAGCCGCGAGAAAGGTCACGGCAAGCCACCCCACCAATCCGAGCCACGTCTTCATCACGACATTCCTCCCGGGTGCTTCGCCACCAAGAGCTCGAGCATCTTGGCCTGGGTTTCCTGCATCTCCACAATTCGTGTCAACTCTTGGGTGCGCAAGAGGTCGATCTTCTCGTGGATCTGCATGATTTCGATTTCAGCCTTCAAGTTGACCTCATAGTCATGCGTCGCCTGTTGCCGATCGGTATCCGCTTGACGACTCTGGCTCATGAGAATGATGGGAGCCTGCACCGATGCGAGGCAGGAGAGGACCAGGTTGAGGAGGATGAAGGGGTACGGGTCATAGGGGTGTTGCAGGGCATAGCTGTTGAGTCCCATCCACCCGATGAGGATGGTGAAGAAGATCCCCATGAAGGCCCAGCTCCCCCCGAAGCGCGCGACGCGATCGGCGACCCGTTGGCCGAGGGTCAACTCGGCATCGATCTCTCCCTGAATTGGGCGGCTGACGTGCATGCGCGAGATGACCGAGCGGAGGATCTCCTGCTCGCGTTCGGTGAGTTTTTCCCAAGTCCTGCGGAAGTGTTTGGTTGCAAGCGCGGCGGCTTCCTTCGAGTTCACGGGAACTCTCCAGCAAATGGTGGTGCCGCGGCGCAGTCAGACGCCGGGCGGGCGGTACCCTTGGGCGAGCAGGTGTTGAATCGGCAGGAAGAGTGGCTCCGGCAATGCGTCCCACGCGCACCAGCGCCACTCGGCACATTTGGTCGGTTCGCGGAGCTCAGGCTCACCGACGGGCGCATCGGCCACGACAAAGAGCGTCACGTAGTGACGCTCTTCGATGGTGAAGCAATCGTTGGTGAAGGGACCGCGTTGCAGATTGTGGACTGCGAGGCCGGTTTCCTCTTCGACTTCGCGCATGGCGCAGGCTTCGGGTTCCTCGAACCATTCGAGGTGCCCGCCGGGAAATTGCCAGGTCTCGTCGCCGTGCGAGTCGGACAGCCTTCGGCCAACGAGGACTCGGCCGTCGCGGACCACAATGGCGGCAACTCCGATACGGGGACTGGGCAGCTCCATCAACGCGCCAGCAACGCCGCCAGTCGGTCGTATGCCGCTTCCACGCCGTCCACCATCGGGGAGGCGAGTACGGCGTTGCGGACGTCTTGCGAGATGTACCGGACCGTCTGAATCAGCGTGGTGTGACCCTCGTGCTCCACGAAGAACACCATGCCGGTGGCGTCGCCTTCAAACCACGGGTTGTCGAACACCTCCGTCTGCACAATGCGCTCCGGCACCACGACCTCGAGAAACGTCCCACCCATGCCAATCATGCCACCCTCGGGACTCCGCCACACGTGTCGGTAGCTACCGCCCTCGCGGAGGTCGATGATGGACTCGGCCAATTCCCAGCGTGGCGGCGTCGAAAACCACTGCTTGAGAAGTTCGGGTTGCGTGAAGGCGGCAAAGAGATCGCTGCGGGACGCTTCGAAAATCCGCGTCATCATGATCTCGCGTTCCGAAGGGGTCGTGACATTGAGGTTGGTGAGGTGGGACATGGCGTGCTCCGGCAATCGGGAAGTCTGAGTCGAGAGGGTCTCGTGGTTCAGAGGAGGAGTGTGCGCCGGGCCGGGATCAACGATCACGGGCGCGGCGTGGGTGCGGGGGCACCCTTACGAAGAGTAACAGAGTGCGCGAAGGGCGACCCAGAATGGAACACACGCGGGGCCCGCGGGGGAGCGCTCGCGCTACTCCATTCCGTGACGCCGAAGGTCAGTTTGGAACGGACCCTTGAACACCAGGGCACCGTAGCCGCCAGCCAGAAGTGTCACGACGATCGCGACCGCAGTTAGTGTGGTGGATGCCTCGGGGCCACGGGCTGGCGAGAAGAGCGCTGAGGCCGCCACAAACCAGTGCACAAAATTCGCAAAGACGATTGGGCGTCCGTAGATCCCACCAAGCAATTGCGTGCGACTGTACCAATTGAGGGCAGCAAAGCCGAGCCACGCCGCGCCCAGCAGCTGGCCGACCCAGATGCCGGACTCGGGGAACCCTGGGATCATCTGCGGCAACACCAGGTCCGCGGCAAAGAGGAGCAGCGTGCCGGCCACCCCAAGAATGAACGCGCTCGCGCGACTCAGCAGCGCCGAGCTCATGCAGGACCTCCGGGAGCAGCGTCTCGCTTTCGATCTTGCCAGAAGAGCCAGTTGCCCAGCAGCATCACTGCGAGACCACCCCACGACAGGGTCTCCGCATATGTTGCCCCACGCTGCTCGGCCAGTTTCGAGATTCCCAAGAGGAGCACCCCAATTCCGAAAACAGCCAGGCTGCGCCAGTTCTCCTTGCCTGTCAGACGGGAATGGGCAGCCCCGGCAAGTGCGGCGATGGCGGCCGTGAAGGCGAGGGTGGTTGTGAAGGTCATGGCATGCACTCACGGACTGGGGTGGCGTCGCCCCAATGATACGTGCTGGCCTCAGCTCCCGTCAGGCGGTCGGTTCAATATGGTCCACAACCCAGCGCGCTTCCGTGGCGCAGAGGGTACAGGCGGCCTTCCCGGAACCATAGAGCACCATCTCTGCATCTACCCCACAGGCGGGACAGAGCGCCGTCACTGTCCGCAGGCCATCGGTCGGCAGGCCGTTGCGTGCGATGCGGGCAACCATCTCGCGCGGTGCCACAGCCCCGATCGGGCACATGTTGCCGTTGCAGTGACCGCCCAATTCGAGACAGACGACTTCTTCATCGTGCAGGATCGCCTGGCCGTCGTGGGCGAGCGCCTCCGAAATCATCACGCGAACCTGCCGATCGCATGCTGAGCAGAAGAGTTGTGCGCTTTTCATGAGACACCTCCAATCGAGTCGAGTAACACTCAGGTGAGTACGGTCACCTGAGCCGAGCGAGCCAAGTGACGGACCATCTGCTCCGCCGCGAGTTGATCCATTCCGAAGGAAGCCGTGGCCGCCGCATCCGCGTCGATACACCGATCGGTCTGCACGGTCACGCTGTGCCACGGTCCCGTCCGCGGGACCGCCGTGGCCGGATCCATCAAGTGATGGAACCGCCGCCCCTGCCAGTCAAAGAACTGGGCATAGTCGCCTGACGTGGCCACCGCCTGATCGGAGACTTCCAACGTCAGCGCGACGGTCTCTTCCGTGTGGGGGGAGCGAATGCCGACACGCCAGGGTTCGCCGTCGGGCGCATGCCCGAGGGCGTAGAGATCGCCGCCGACATTGACGATCGCGTGCGCCACCCCACGGTCGCGCAGACGCTGCACCGCAACGTCCACCCCGTATCCCTTGGCGATGCCACCGAGATCGAGTCGCACATCGCGCTCGGTGAACCGGACCATGTTGCCGCGACTGGTGGGCGCCACATCGACATGACGCCAGAAGCCGCGCCCCGCGAGTGGGCGCACTAGCGCCTCGGCCGGTGGCGCATGGTGGTGCGCGACATCCCAAAGCTCTACTACCGAACCGATCCCCGGGTCGAACCGTCCGTCGGTGGCCTCGGCCCACCGCAACGCAGTGGCGATCACGCTCGCCGTGGCCGCCGAGATCGGCACACCATCACGTGCAGCAGCTGCGTTGGCCCGGCCAATGTCGGAGGTGGTACGGAACCGGGTCATCGACCATTCGACGCGGCGCAACGCATCCATCGCGGCGTCAAGCGCATCCTGCGCAGCACGTTCATCGTGATGGACCACGGTCAGGTCCGCGATCGTCCCCATCACGGGCATGCTGCGCCGAGCAACAACCTGATGCCGACGCAACGCGAGGGGGAGCGATGCCACGACGAAGGCACCCACGCCAAGTCCCAGAAAATGTCGACGGGTGAGCCGTCCGGTGTCGCGCCTGTCATTGGTCATCGTGATGCTCCCCCGTGTAGTGCGAACAACTGTTGCTGCATCCCCCGCAGTGGCCGCCGCATCCTCGTTGTCGGACCAGCCCAAAGAGCGCGAAGAGCAGCGCCGTCGTCCCGATCGCCAGAATGGTCGACATCATCCCGCTCCCAGGCCGGCGAAGCCCATGAACGCCAGGGCGAGGCACGACGCGATGATCAGCGAGAGGCCGAAGCCTTGCGCGGCAGATGGAACATCCGCCAGATCGAGCCGCTCGCGGATCGATGCCATCAAGGCGAGTGCGAGCGTCAGGCCGAGGCCGGCGCCCACAGCAAACGCGAGACCCTGCCACAAGTCATAGCCACGATTGGTCTGGAAAATGGCCAGCCCGAAGATCGCGCAGTTGGTGGTGATCAATGGCAGGTAGATGCCCAATGCCCGGAAGAGCGTCGGACTGAGCTTCTTGATGGCCATTTCTACGATCTGGACCAGCGACGCGATCACGATGATGAACGAGATGATCCGCAAGTACGGTGCGTTGGCGAGAATGAACCGATTGAGGAACCAGACCGATGTCGAGGTGATGACCATCACGAAGACATTCGCCGTACCGAGTCGGAGCGCAGTCTCCGTCTTGCTCGTGACCCCGAAGAAGGGGCAGAGCCCAAGGAATAGCGTCAACGTGAAGTTGTTGATCAGCAGCGCGGAGAGGAGAATCCAAGTCAGATCGCTCACGCGGCACCTTCCCCGTTCGCTCGGCCCGTGGAGCGCTTGGCATGCCATCCGAGCACCAGCATCACCACGCCGAGCGTCAGAAAGCCCCCCGGCGGGAGCACCATGATCACCCACGGTTCGAATCGCGGCCCGAGAAGATCGATCCCGAGGAGGGCGCCCGTCCCGAGCAGTTCCCGCACGGCACTCAAGAGCACCAAGACCAGCGTGAATCCCGCGGCCGTCCCGAGCGCGTCCAACAGCGAACGCTTCACCGATTGGCGTGACGCGAACGCCTCAGCGCGGCCAAGAATGATGCAGTTCACCACGATGAGGGCCACAAACGGGCCAAGCTGCTTGTGGACGACCGGCACCGCGGCTTCCAGCAGCATGTCGGCGATCGTGACGAAGGTGGCAATGATCAGCACGTAGGAGGTGATCCGCACCTCGTGCGGAATCCATTTCTTGAGGGAGGAGACCAGCAGGTTGGATCCCAGCAACACAAAGGCCGTGGCCATCGCCATGGCCAAGCCGTTCGCCACCGAATTGGTCACGGCCAATGTCGGGCAGAGCCCGAGCATCTGGACCACGACTGGATTCTCCCGCCACACACCGCGCAAGAAGTCGTCGAACGTTGCCGGCACTTGATCGCTCACGGGGTCCCTCCCCGCAGGTACGCCTGCAGGAGCGGCTGCCATCGGCTCGTGGCGTTGTTGATGATGTTCACCACGGTGCGCGACGAAATGGTGGCGCCGGTGATGGTCTGCAGGTCGTTCGGTGTACTTGGGGCACTCTTCACACCGCGCAACGGAGTCGCCGGGCCGTCGAAGCGCGAGGTGAATGGCGTCTTCTCGATCTTGTCGCCGAGGCCCGGTGTTTCCTTGTGCGCGAGGACCTTCATGCCCAGCAATGTGCCGCGGGTCGGTTCGAGGCCGAAGATGAGGCTGATCACGTCGGAGAACCCTGGTTCTCCAGCGGTGACTGCGGCGCCGATCACGCTGTCCGAGGCCGTGTAGCCGAGGAAGACGCGCTCCAACTGACGCCGATCGGCTCCTGCCGACGGCGTCTTGGTGAGCACACCACCTTCCAAGTAGAGCGTGTCCCATCGTGCGGGCGCCTTCAGAACTTCGCGTACCGCACTTTCGACCAGTTCCGCGCGATGCGCCTCAATGCGTGGCAACGTCGCGCTGTACACCGTCACGATCAGTCCACCGGCGAGCGCGCCCGCAAATCCGAGCGTCGCCAACAGCCGCCAAGACGGGACGGCGGGTGCGGGTTCCATCTCGGGAGGTGCGCCGTGCGCGTGACCTGCACTCATCCGGGCACCCTCCGGCGCGTCCCGAAGACGCGCGGTTGGGTCATTCGGTTGATGAAGGGCACCAGTGCATTCATCAAGAGGATCGCATACATCACGCCTTCCGGGAGTCCGCCCCAGAGTCGGATCACCACGACAAGTACACCGATCCCGGCACCGAAGATCCATCGTCCCGTGTTGGTGACTGGTGAGGTCACCATGTCCGTTGCCATGTAGACCGCGCCGAGCATCAGGCCACCGGAGAAGAGCATGAACCAGGCGTCAGGATGCGTCGGGTCGACCGTGTGCATCACGGTGGCGAGGAGGGCGGTGCTCAACAGGACACTCACCGGAATGCGCCAGTTGAGATAGCCGCGCCACGCCAGGTACGCTCCACCCGCAAGGATGACCAACGCCGCCGTTTCGCCGAGCGAGCCACCGGTGGTGCCGAGGATCAATTCCCGGAGTGGGGTGAGGGTGCCCTCAAATTTGTGCAGCCCCAGCGGGGTTGCCTCGGTGAGCGCGTCCGTCTGGGCGCTGGTGAATGGGAACGCGAAGGTGTCGCCGCGGAGGGTCCAGAAACTCTGACCGGCTGCGGGCCATGTCGTGATGGCAACCGGGAAGGCCGCCTGCAAGAAGGCCCGCCCGATCAATGCCGGGTTGAAGACATTCTGCCCGAGGCCGCCAAAGACCAGTTTGCCGAAGCCGACGCCGAAGATCCCGCCCAGCACGGCCATCCAGAGTGGCAGCCCCGCCGGTAGGCAGAGCCCGAGGAGGATGCCCGTGATCACCGCAGAACCGTCGCCGAGGGTGTCGCCCCGCCCGAAGCCGCGTTCCGTCACCAGGGCACCGATCGTGGTGGCCGCAATGACCAGCAGGGCGCTGATGCCGAAACTGAAGCCCGCGACGGCGATCACCGGGAGCAGGCTCAGCACGACATGCCACATGATCCGCGGGGTGGAGTCGCGATCCTTGAGGTGCGGCGAGGCCGTGACGACGAGTGGAGTACTCATGGGGCGCTCGCCTGTGCGCGGCGCAATCCGGCCTTGCTGACCTGGAAGAGCTGCGACAACGGGATATTGGAAGGACAGACATAGGAGCAGGATCCGCAGAGCATGCAATCCGAAAGATGGGCGTCGGTCATCTCGTCATAGCGGCCGACCCGCGCGAGGTCTCCGAGGAGTGACGGGTTCAGGAAGACCGGGCAGGCATCGAGGCAGCGGCCGCAATGGATGCACGGATACACACGTTCCGTGCGCGTTTCCTGGCGGGCGAGGACCACGATGCCGGTGGTGCCCTTGGTGATCGGGGCGTCGAGGTTGGCCTGGGCGAGGCCCATCATCGGGCCACCGGCAATCACTTGGGCCGCATCGGCCGTGAGGCCGCCGCACTGATCAAGCAGGTCACGCAGCTTGGTGCCAACCGGCACGATCAGGTTGGCCGGACGGGTCAGCCCATGTCCCGTGACGGTGACGATCCGCTCAATCAGGGGAAGCCCGGTCTCGAACACTTCCGCAATTGCCGCGGCCGATCCGACATTCTGTACGACCACGCCAGCAGAGACCGGAAGTTTTCCGGACGCGACCTCGTGGCCCGTCACCGCGTGGATCAGCATCTTCTCTGCGCCCTGCGGATACTTGACCGTGAGCGGCAGGATCGTGATGTCGAGATCGGTCGGGATGGTCCGGGTCAGGGCCTCGATGGCGTCAGGCTTGTTCCGCTCTACGCCGATCACCGCTTTGGAAACGCCGAGCGTCTGCATCATCACGCGAATGCCGAAATGCACCCGCTTGGGGTATTCCGCCATCGTGCGGTGATCGGAGGTGAGGTACGGCTCGCATTCCGCCCCATTGATGATCAGCGTATGGATCGGAAAATCCTTGGGTGGCGCCAGTTTGACGTGGGTCGGGAAGCCGGCCCCACCGAGGCCAACGACGCCGGCATCTTGCACCGCCTGGACCACCTCATCCACCGAGAGGCCTTCCCAGTGCGGAACCATCCGGGGGCGCGGGATCTGTGGTGCATAGGGGTCCACGAGAATCCGGACCGCCATTGCCATCGTGCCATCAGGATGCGGCCACCAGTCGACGTCCACGACCTTGCCGGCGGCGGAGGAGTGAATCGGCACGGAGATGTAGCCGTCGGCCTCTCCCACCTTGTCGCCGCGCTCGACCCGGTCGCCCACCTTGACGCAGAGTGTCGCCGGCTTCCCGGCGTGTTGCCGGAGCGGGAGGACGATCTCCTTGGGGTACGCCATCCGCCGGATCGGAAGCTGTGCCGTCAGCTCCTTCGATTCCGGCGGATGCACGCCGTGCGCGAACCCGGAAGTGAACCACATCAGTTGAACTTCTCCGCCCGCGCGACCCACTTTGCCAGGTCCTTCTCCTTCGGATTCAACGGCGTGCCGGGATGGATCAGCGCCACCGGGCAGCGTTCTGCCGCCAGCACCAACTGCTGGAAGGTGCCGGCCGTTGCATCCTTGATGTAGGCCTGCTTCACGTCGTTGTAGGCGAACATCCGGCTGTTGAGGTTGGTGCACTCGTTGCACGTGGTGCAGTTGGCGGAATCGATGTACGCCTCAAGGGTGAGGGGTGCGTCGTCCCCGGCCTCAGGCGCAACCGGAGCGGCCGTCGGTGTGGCAACGGGAGCCGATGCCGCCGGTTCTGGGGCGCTGGGTGGTGTGGCGGCCACGGGTGTCGGAGCAACTGCAGCCTCTGCTATGCCGTGGCCATTGCCAGAGGATGCCGTGGCCGCCGAGGCCGGCAATGTTGCCAGGAGGTCGGCGATCACGGCACCACCGCCTTGCTTCATCAATCCTTCGACGAGTCGCTTGGCGATTTCCCGTGGATAGTTGGCGCGCATCGCTGCGAGTGACGCATCGAACTCGGCGCGCAACGTGGCCTCGCGCTGGGCGTACGCGGTGTCCAGATCTCGTGCGACGAGATCGCGAACACTCTCCGACACTTCGACGCCCGCGAGCTGCCGCAACTGCGACCAGTACTCGAGTCGCTCCTGCGCCAGAGTTGCCATCGCTGGTGCCACACGCATCCGGCGCAACCGGCGTTCCCGGGTCACCCCATGAATGAATGCCACCTTCCCCTCACGTTCGTCGAACGGGATGGTGATGTACTCATGGAATGGCACCATCGCATCGTCCCACTGTTCGGGCGGTACTTCCGTGAAGTGCTGCTTGAATCGCGTCTCAGTGGCCGCCCAATCCGCGATGGTCAGCGGTAACGTCATGGTCTGTTCGGCGCCGTCTTCGTCGACATACGCGAGGGAGTACTCGGGCCAATCGGTGTCGACTGACGGGTTGCCATCCAGGCTCATGCAGTCGGCGAAGGACGGGCCCCCATCGGGGTCATAGCTGAAGAACGGGAAGGCCCGGCTCTCCAACGAGAGGCGCGCCGCGTGCTGTGCCCAGTCGTCGGCGAGGCCGTGCTCCACCGGGCATGGCGTGTAGATGTTGAAGATCGCCGGGCGCCGCTTCTGAAGGCCCTTGAGCACGCCGCTGAGCAGGTGGGACGCCGCTGCCTGCGAGGATTGGTGGACGAAGACCCCGCGGTGTGCGATCGCCAGCAGGCCGAGTTCCTTGCGCACTTCGGTCTTGCCGGACTGCGCCTTGCCGAAGGCCGACATGTCGGCGACCTGTCCCGTGAACCCGCTGGTGCACGCCTGTCCACCGGTATTGGAATAGACCTGTGTGTCGAGGACGACGACCCGGATCGGCTTTCCGGAGGCGAGGAGTCGTGAGAGGTTCTGGAAGCCGATGTCGAGCATCGCCCCGTCGCCGCCCATCGCGACAATCGGAGGGCAGAGATGGAATTCGTCATCCGTGAGCTGCTGCCAATCGAGGCGATTGAGCTCCGGTTCCATCGTGGCCGCGTCATAGCTCCCCTCGGCCAACGCGCGTGCGCGCCGAATGGCGATGAAGCCGTCGGTCATCTTCCGCATGTGCGCTTCGAAGAGGCCGATCGCGATCGATGGCGAATCCTGGAAGAGGTGGTTCACCCATGGGAAGGGGTACGGGTTGTACGGGTACGTGCTTCCCCAGACGGAGGAACAGCCCGTCGAGTTGGCCATACCCAGCGACGCGCGTCCCTTGCCACTCGGTCCCTTGACGTAACGCCACTGCAGGTCCGTGATGGCGCGAAGCGATTCGTTGAGCAGTGCCAGTTCGGCGCGCTTGGCGTCCGCCATCGGGACTGCGACGGAATCTTTCGAGGCCTCCGCCGCAGCCAGGTCCACACCTGAGGCCACCAGCGCGCGGGCCTTGGCGTCGAGTGTGGCAATCAGGTCGTCGAGTTCACGAACCTGCGCGGCGACGCGCGGGGCCATCATCGCGTGAATCGCCGACACAATCAGGTGGACGGTCGTCTTCTCACCGCACCCCATGCAGGCGCCGTCGCCGCCGACCATCGAGCGGTAGGTCTCCTTCTTGAGCAACATCGAGGAGAGAACGCCAATCCCCTCGCTCATGTCGGCAATGTTGATGAATCGATCATTGGTGTCCGGAAGGTGCTGCCAGACGGCCCAGTTGCGACGCAGTTCCGCGAGGTTGGCGTCGTCCTGCTTGACGGTGATCAGCGCACCATCCGGGCAGACCTCCACACAGAGGTTGCATCCTTTGCACGCTTCCGGATTGACCGTGATCGACAGCAGGCCACCACCACCCTTGGACTTCGACTCGTGGGTGTCGAAGAAGGGCCGGGTCCGTGCCAGCGGGAACTCGGCCAATTGGCTCTGAATCACGGCGTGTTCCACATCCGTGGCGGCACGACGCTCTGCGTCCCACGACATCTTGGCGGCCACCGCCTGATATCCCTGCGCGAAGGCGTCGGAGACGCTCAGGCTGGAATCCTTGCCGAGGAGGGTGTGGGTTTCACGCGCCCAGTGCTTGACGATCGGTCGCACCTTCCCGAACGTTGCGCCGTTCGTGGTGCTCCGAATCACCGCGTCGATGACTTCTTCGGCGCTGTTCACGACGCCGGGGATCGCCGAGTCGGGACACTGGACCCAGCACTGCGAGCAGCCGGTGCACTTGTCGGCGATGAACGCCGGGACCTCAAGGCGCACACCGCTCATGTCTCGCACGCTGCTGGTCACCGCGGGAATGGCGCTGATCGCAGCAAAGGGGTCGGCGATCCCGTCCTCGCCGAGGGTGCACATGGAGCAGACCTGCTCCCAAAAACGCCCCTCATGCCCGATGCCCTCAGCGGCATCATTGGCGGACATCAGGACCGGCATCTGGGGGACTTCCCCGCGCTCGTCGGGGATCTCCGTGCTGGACCCGATCACTTCGTGGAGCTCGTCGTAGCCGCGACGGATGACGCGCAGGTTGTCCTGGACCACCTGGTCGCCACGATGCCCGAACTTCTTGGTGAGCTGCTTGGTAATGCCCTTGAAGAGCGCTTCTTCCGACACGCCTTCCTTTTCGCGCAGCGGTGAGGTGCGGAAGAAGGCGCCCATGAAGGCGGCACCCTGCATCCGGTACCGCAGCTCAGCGTCCGAGGCCTCGCTCATCGCGATCGCGAACGCGTCCAGCACATAGAGGCGGATCTTGCGATCGATGATCGTGCGGCGCGCCTTGGCCGGCAGCGTCTGCCAGAATTCGTCCGGCGGAAGATCGGACTGGATGACAAAGACGCCATGGTCCGCGAGCCCGGCGAGCGGGTCACTGTGCCGGAACACATTGGGGTCGGGCGACAGCACGACATCCACGTACTTGAGCTCACAGTTGAGCCGAAGCGGTTCGTGCGCGAGCACGGCGTAGAAGGTCGTCGGCTGCCCCTTCTTCTCGGAGCCGTACTTCGGATTGGCCTTCACCTGGAGGCCGAAGAGCTCGAACGCCGTCATCGCAACATTCTTGCCCATGGTGATGGCACCCCAGCCACCGACCGAATGGATGCGCAGCGCGGTTGAACTTGCCGGAAGCATGTTGACCGGTGCCGCCGGTGTGAGCGACAGCTCCGTCAGATGCGGGTAATGATCCACCAACTCTTCTTGCCAGATCTGGAGCTTCGGTGCCCGGGTCGCCTGACGGACGAAGTCGATGCCGAGATAGAACTGCCGCTGACGTCCGCCGTCCGGCAGCATGTTCTCGACGGCAGCGACGATGTCCCCCGGCTGCAAGTCACGACTGCCAAGGCCGAAGCAACCGCTGAAGAAGTCGGGCACCTGTTCCGGTCGGAGCGGGCGAACGCCAGCGTGGGCATCCGGAGAGCGGGAATTCTCCACGCCCTGTGCCATCGCCGCGCGAATCTCCCGAAGCAACGGCGCGTCCACGGCGAGCGGTTGATCGACGCGCTCCAACACGGTGACGCCCTTCTTGCCGGCAAGGAGCGCCGTGAGGACGTCCGCCGGGAAGGGGCGGAACATGGTCAGGTGGACGACGCCGACTTTCAGCCCGCGAGTCGCCCGGAGATGGTCGGCCACGACTTCCGCGTTGGAGCAGACCGACCCCTGGCCGAGGATGACATACTCGGCGTCATCGAGGCGATACCCCATCGCTCGGGCGTAGCGCCGACCGGTCAACGCGGCGTACTCTGCAAAGGCGCGTTCCGACAGCTCACGAATGTGATCGAAGTAGAAAGGCCGTTGCGCCGCCACGCCCTGTGCGTAGCTGTCCTGATTCTGCACCGTCCCCAGCATGGCCGGGTAGTCGAGGTCAAACATCTCCGGGATCCGCCGACGCGTGGCACCGAACACCATGCGTTGGGCGGGAGTCGGGGAGTCGATCAGGTCGCTCGGATCCCCGAGGTACTCCTTGATCAAGGCAGGCTCGGGAAGGCGCAGCGACTCGATGACGTGACTGGTGAGAAAGCCATCCTGGGCCACCAGCCCGGGATTCAGCGACAACTCAGCGATGCGGTGTGCGATCAACGTGAGATCCGCGGTCTCCTGCACATCCTTGGCAAAGAGCTGGAAGAATCCGGTATCGTCGACGGCGTGATAGTCATCGTGCCCGGCGTGCACGTTCAGCGCGTGCTTGGTCATGGCGCGCGCGGCGACGTTGAGCACGTAGGTCAGGCGCTTGCCGACCGCCGCGTAGAGCGACTCGTGCATGTACGCGATACCCTGACCGCTCGAGAAGTTGGTCGAACGGAGCCCTGCCATGCTCATGCCCGCGGTGACCGCGGCGGCAGCATGTTCGCCTTCCGGCTCGAAGAAGAGCAGGCGTCGGCCGAACACGTTTGGGGTGCCCTCGGCGACAGCCGCCGCCCATCCCTCACCCATCTGCGTGGATGGCGTGATCGGATAGGCGCCGGCGGCTTCGCTGGCGCCGGTCTCCATCGCGACGACCGCGGAACTGCCGTCGAGCGCCACCAGTTTGCCGGGGTACTTCACGGTGGCCGCCTGGGGGACCGCGGCTTCCTTCGTCTTGAAAAACATTATGCTGCCTCCGAGACCGGTGCACGGGTGAACTGTGCGCCGGAGAGCCAAACGATTGCGTTGGTTGGACATCGGGCGACGGCGCGGGCATCCGCGAGCGCCGCCAGTTCCTGATTCACGACTGCCACTCCGCTGGCGATGCTGATCAATCCCGGCTCCGCGTCCTGCACGCACTTGCCGCATGCGGTGCACGCGACCTCGCACTGGGAGAGGATGTCGTCACCGACCATCAGGTTCTTGCACTGCACCAGGAGTGGCTGATCGACGGGGAGAATGGTGAACAACGTCTTGGGGCATGCCTCCACGCAGTCGCCGCACGCGGTACAGGCCACGGGGTCGACAACCGGGATGCCGTGGGCATTCATGTGGATCGCGCCGAAGTCGCAACTGCGCTCGCAGTCGGCGAGACCGAGGCAGCCCCAGGTGCAGCCCTTGCCGCCCCCAGCGACCGCGGCGGCGGCTCCACAGGTCGCCACGCCACGGTATTCCGCGCGTTGGATCGCCACGTCGGTGCCGCCGGCACAGAGCAGGCGGGCCACCCGTTTCACGGCGACGCCGGCGTCCACCCCGAGGTAGCCCGCGATCTGGTCGCGCGAGGCCTCGGTGGCCACCGAACATTGGGAGACTTGGATGGTCCCTGCGACTGCCGCCTCCGCGAACGAACGACAGCCGGGGAGGCCGCATGCACCGCAGTTCGCGCCGGGAAGAATCGACGTGACGACGCCGATGCGGGGGTCCTCCCACACGGTGAGATTGGCGTTGGCGAGTGCGATCAGGATGCCGAACGCCAGCCCTACACCACCAAGAATCAGGATCGCGTCGAGCACCATGCTCCGCTCCGGTGTTGGCGCGTCAGGCGCCGTCCTGAAGCCCGGTCTGGCCGAGCAACCACTGCGTGACGCGATCGACGGCGTCCTCTGCCCCGATCGCAGGTGTGCCCGTACCGTCGCGTGCCGGGACCGAGAACGGGGTCCGCGCGAGATCGGTGAGCAGTCGAACATCCTCTGCCATCTGCCACACGCTGATGCCGTCGATCGGCGCCTTGGGTGCCACGGCGTTCGTGCCAATCGACAGACGCTGCCACCCTTCGGCGCCGCCACGCGGATCGTGGGTGAAAGTCGTGCACCCTTCCGGCACCATCGCCACGATCGCGGGTCCGTCGAAGGAGGCCACCTGATCCAATCCGGCGCCGTCGACGGTCTGCATCACGAAGGTCCCCGGCGTGATGCACCGGGCGAGCGGGGCGGGCGCACAGGGCCCGCTGACGACCAACACCAGCTTGGCGCGACCATCGGCGAAGTCGGTGAGGGCACCAGAGTGGAGATCCGCCCCACGCAGGACGATCACGAGCGGCGGGGCAAAGCGTCGTTCCGCGCGATTCCAGGTGCGGAACTCCGCTGGATCCAGCAGCCGATCGTGGGTCGCGGCGTCGTAGCGTCCGGCGCGAATCAATTCCGCCAACACGATCGCGCCAAACGCCTGTCCCGCACGCGCCAGTGCCGCGTCGATCGTGGCACCGAGTTTCCGCCCTTCGGTGACTTCGGTGACAAAGAGGTCCGAGGCCTCGCCGTTGACTGCCTCCAGCGTCTGCACGGCACGATCGAGCATCGCGAGCGATGCCGGATCGCCGGATCCGAGCGGCGGAAAGAGTGTGGCGAAGCGCCCGGCATCGATGCGACCCGTCGCGAACTCGCCCAGCTCAAACGCCGCACGCGATGCGCGAATGGCGGGGCTGGCATGGTGTGCGTCAAGGAAGCCACTCGCCTGCGTGAGTGCGCCCTCCACAGCCGCACGAAACTCGGCAATCGGTTGGGCCAGCGCGTCGAGCGCGACGGCGACCCGAGGATCAGACAGCATACTTGTCGAACTCCTCTTCGAGGCGCGTATTGCGCTCCGTCGGCGTGCGCGGGGTGGTGCGCCGGGTTTCCTCGTATCTCGGCCGGGACGGATCGCGGAAGAAGACGCCGAGATGAATTCGGTCGTCGGACTCTGCGTAGTGCCGCGCCGCCGCGAGATCACGGGGGTCGTGATGAATTTGAGTCTTGTAGATCTTCTCGATCTCCGGCACGATGACGCCGTCATCGTGCACCAGCAGCGCGATCTGTGAGGGATCGCGCACAGCAGAGGCAAAGATCTCGGGTGTAAACACCGGGCAGCGCTGGAGAATCCGGACGAAGCTGGTTCCCTTGTGCTGGTAGGCCGCCCGGAGGGTGGCATACAAGTGTGCCGGGACCCACTCCGCGGTCTGCGCCACAAACGACGCATTGGTCACCCCGAGGGAGACCGACAACGGATTCATCGCCGGGAGGTAGCTCCCGCGGGGCTGGGTGTTGCTCACCGTGCCCTGCGGAGTCGTCGGCGACGTCTGCTTCTTGGTCAATCCGTAGATGGCGTTGTCGAGCATCATCACCGTGAGGTCGACATTGTATCGCAGCGCGTGAATCCAGTGCGCGGCGCCGATCGAGGTGCAGTCGCCATCACCCATGACCGTGAACACGCTCAGTTCCGGCCGATGCAACTTGATGCCGGTGGACACCGGCAACGCCCGGCCGTGAATGCCGTGGAAGCCATAAGTCTTCAGATAGTGCGGGAACCGGCTGGAACAGCCGATGCCGGAGACGAAGACGGTCTGTTCCGGTACCAGTTGTTCGGCGGCGAGGAGCCGCTGCACCGCCGTCAGGATGCCGTGGTCACCACAGCCGGCACACCACCGGGCCCGCGCGCCTTCGTAACTGTCCATCCCGTAGGGCTCGTCGCTCCCTTTCCGCTGGATGACATGGAGCAGTTCGCAGGAGAGACTCATGCTGCACCTCCAGAGAGCACGCGTTCGCGGATGGCGGTGACAATCGAACCAGGGCGCAGGGGCTCACCTGGCACTCGGGTCCAGCTGTCGACATCGACCAGCGTGGAGGAGCGCAGCAGCATCGCCATCTGGCCACGCCGGCGGTTCTCCTCAGTGATGTAGGGTGCGTCAGGGTCATCGGAATAGTTGATCTCGACGGCGACCACCTTGGTGAAGCGCTGCAGGATCGCCTTGATCCCAGGCTCCAATGGCGAGAGGAAGCGCAGGTGGAGTGACGAGACCTTCAACCCATCGGCCCGCACCCGATCCACGGCCTCCTCAATGGCACCCTTGGTGCTTCCCCAACCGACGACCAGCAGATCCCCGCCCTCCTCGTCGCCATAGACCACGGGTGGGGTGAGCACGCTCTGCAGCACCGCCAGCTTGCGGCTCCGCATGGCGGAGGAGTGCTGATGAATGCCGGAACTGTAGGCGACTTTGCTGCGCTCGTCGTGCGAGAGCCCGGTCAACGTGAACATGCCACCGGGTTGGCCCGGGACGATGCGCCGTGAAAGCCCGGTCTCCTCCTCCCAGGCGTACGGGAGGTCGGAGTCGCCCACGGGGGCGAGGTCGATCGGCGCAGCCTGCCACTGGGAGTCGAGCGTGGGACGCGGGTACGGCGCCACACCGGTGGCGAGATTCGCGTCGGTCAGCACCATCACCACTGCGCGGAAGGTCTCGGCGATGCGTCGCGCCGTGATCATCACGTGGAAGCACTCTTCGATCGTCGCGGGGGCGACAATCACGTGCGGTGCATCTCCCGGCTGTCCGAAGAGCGCGGCCAGCAAATCCGACTGCTCCACCTTGGTCGGGAGTCCGGTGCTCGGTCCGCCGCGTTGGACATCGACCACCACGAGTGGCGTTTCCGTCATGATCGCGAGGCCGAGGAACTCCGTCTTCAGCGCGAGCCCTGGTCCGGAGGTGATCGTGAGGGCGACTTTTCCGGCGTACGAGGCGCCAATCGCCACGCCGGCGGCTGCGATTTCGTCTTCCGCCTGGTGGACCACGCCACCGAAGCGTTCGAAGACCTCACTCAGGTAGTGCGACACCGAGGTGGCCGGGGTGATCGGGTACATCGCGCAGAGCTCGAAGCCCGCCGCGATGGCTCCCATTCCGATGGCCTCGTTGCCGTTCATCACCACCAGCGGTGTGTCGATCGGTGCAGGCGGCACATCAATCCGAAAACCGATGTGTTCCTGAGCCCACTGGTAGCCGAGATTGACGAGCGACACGTTGGAGTCATAGACGGCTTCGCTCTTTTTGCGAAACGCGGTCGCGATTTGATCGCGGATCCGCTCCATGTCGCGGTCATAGATGTAGGCGAGCATCCCGAGTGCGAACATGTTCTTCCCCTTTCGGGGATTCTCCACCAGGGTCAGGCACTGCTCCTGCATCGGCACCGGGATAATGCGATACTCTCGCGTCGACAGCTCCTCCATCGCCGCCTCCCATGCCGCCACGATGGCGGGGTCTTGGGAGGTCGCCCACATCTCTTCGATGAGCAGGATCGCGTCCGGCGCGAGGGCGCCGACACGGTGCCGCGCCAGCAAGGCCTGTTCGTTGAAGGCCACGACCAGGTCGGTTTGGTCGCCCCAGTTGGTCACCGGACCGGCGCCGACACGAATGCGATTGCCGCTGGCACCCTCCGGAACGCGTGGAGGTGGCTGCACTTCGGCCGGAATGATCTCGACGGTCCAGATCCCGTTTCCCATTTTGGCGGAAACGGCGGCGAAGATCTGCCCGCACTTCTGTGCGCCCTCGCCAGAATCCGAGACGATTTCGATCGTGTGTTCGCGAACGCGCAAATGTGCCGGAGGCGCCCCGGTCTGGGGGGCCACGGCACTCGTGGTTCCTGCGGAAATAGTCACCTCAAACCTCGAGCGAGCGCGCGGACGGCAAACGGAAAGGTGACTCTTTCCCTAATGTTTGTCGCACGCACGACGTGTGACGTCAGCCTCTTGAAATCGCCGAGTCATCTCGGTCGACATGTCACTGTGTAGACAATACTCGCGCCCATGGTACCCTGAAAAGCATGAGCAAAAGAGTCGCAATTCCACACCGGAATGCCGAGCAAAGGAGTCGTAAATTATTGGGACGAAATGGCCGGAAATGGCCGGTAGGCGTGGCGTTTGAGGTCAGCGTCCGCGCGCGTCGATTGGCCACCGTTCGATGACGTCGTGACGCCGGACGCCGACCGCTTCATCAAAGAGGTGCGTGACGATGCAGACATGGTTCGGAATGATGCGGACCTGCTCACCAATGGTCGGCCGCCAGCTGCTCTGCGAAAGCTCGAGGGTGCCGTGTTCCTCCGACATCGCACGGACGTAGACCTCCGGTCGATCGAGCAGCACCCCAAAGCCTGGCACGTCCGCGCCGCGAATCGGCTCGCGTCCGAGCGCCTTGGTGCCAGCGTCCACAATGGCCTGACCAGGCACCGCCGTGCTCACCACGGTTGCGAGGACGGTGAGCGCGCAATCGTCCCAGCCGCACGCCCCGATCTCGGCGGTGGTCCGGTCGTTGTAGACCGACGTGCCAGGCCGAATCTCGGTGAGTCCGGTGATCCGATGCGAATCCCAGAGGGTCGGCGTGGAACCGCCACTGACCACTATCGGCGGCATTCCGGCTCGCGTCAGCGCGTCAATGGTAGATCCGAGATCGCGATTCAATACCGCGAGCGCATCATCAACACCCGGTCCACGGATATGTCTCGGATAGAACGCCACCCCGAGGTATTCGAGACCAGGTTGCTCGGCGACATGGCGGGCCAGCGTGACTGCCTCTGCCGGGGTGCCAACTCCCACCCGACCCATGCCGAGATCGAGTTCCACCAACACCCCGATGGGACCCCCACCACCGGCGGCGGCAGCGATCAGGGCGTTCACCGCCTCTCGAGAATCGAGCATCACCCGGAGCCTGGTGTGGCGAGCGAGTTCCGCCACGCGTGCGGCCCGCGCATGCCCAACTGGGGGGTATGCCAGGAGGATGTCGTCAGTGAGCGTGCGCATCACTTCGGCTTCGCGCGGGGTGGCGCAGGTGAAGCCCGTCGCGCCGGCATCGAGTTGCGCGCGACCGATGCGGAGGGACTTATGGGTCTTCACGTGCGGACGGAGCGTCAGCGCATGCGCCGCGGCATAGTCAGCCACGCGGGTGATGTTGGCGTCCAGTCGATCGAGGTCGACCAGCGGGATGGGAGTCGGGAGGGAGTCAGTCTGCATCAGGGCGCATCGGAGGAGAGTGATCGGCGAGGCTACGTCGTGAGCACCTTCCACGGCTGTACGCCTGCCTCGAACGCCATCGGTCCCCCGTAGCAGGTGCAGCGGGAGAGGCCGGGGGCGAGCGCGTCGTTCCACGCGGTCACCATGAAGCCCTTCTTGTCGCCGCGCACATCGACATGCCCGGAATAGCGCAGTTCCGGGAATCGCTCGCGCAGGTCCGCCATGCACTCGGCGTAGTGCCCATGTTCCCGGAGATACGCCTCCTGGGCAGTGATGAGATGATTGACGTCGTCGCGCAGCGAATCCAGATCCACAGGGCACTCGTGTCGGGGGATGCCATCAAATATATCCCATGACGACGCGCGGCCTCGAAATCCGACCGCAGCGCTTCCGATTCGGGCCGATCAATTCCGCAACTTTTCCGGGCGTGGCCGAGTATATCTCCTTGCGGGAATCACCCCGCCCCGGAGGTGCCATGCGTTCCTCAACACCGCTCCGCTCCTGCGCCTTGGCGATCGCGATGGCCGCGTTCCCGGCGCTGCTGATCGCTCAAGCCACGCCTCGCCCGATCCACCGCGAGATTCCCCTCACCAACATGATTCGGCGTGCATTTTCCGCCGGAACACGCGATTCCACCGGCCGTCCAGGCCGGAACTACTGGCAACCGCACACGGCGTACGTCATTGCCGCACGGCTCGATCCTGCCACGGCGATGGTGACCGGTCGGGAAACGGTGGTCTTCAAGAACACCAGCCCGGATCCGCTCCGACTGCTGACCTTGCGACTCGATCAGAACTTGTACGCAGCCAACGTCCCGCGCGCCGAGCAGGTGCCGGACATCACCGACGGAATGAAGATCACGCGCCTCACGGTCAATGGCGCAGCGGTCAATCTGGCGGCAACGCGTGGCGGCGGTGGTCGCGGGGCCGCCGCAGCGCCAGCGCAGCTTTCGGCAACCGGGCTCGACCAGACCGTGGCGCGAATCCTCCTGCCGACAGCGATCGCCGCAGGGGAGTCGGTCACCCTTGAAGCAGAGTGGAATTTCCGCGTGCCCAACGTCGCCGGTGGGCGGGGACTCCGCATGGGTGCCTGGGGAGACTCGCTCTTCCAAGTGGCACAGTGGTATCCGCGCTTTGCCGCGTATGATGACCTGCGCGGCTGGGATCCCGATCCGTACCTCGGCCCATCCGAGTTCTACAACAACTTCGGCAGCTTTGACGTCACGCTCGACGTGCCGGCAGGATGGCTGGTCGGCGCGACCGGCGTGCTGCAGAATCCGGAGCAGGTGCTGACACCGACTGCTCGTGAGCGGCTCTCGCATGTCCTGGAGTCCGATTCGACGCGGATCATTGTCGGTCCCGCGGAGTTCGGTCCCGGCAAGGCGACGGCCTCGGGCGACCGGTTGCTGTGGCGCTTCGTCGCGGACTCGGTCTCCGACTTCGCGTGGGGCACGTCGAACCAGTTCGTCTGGGACGCGACGCGCGCCACCATCCCCGGCAAGGGACCGATCCCGGTGTACGGCATGTATCTCCCCGGTCACGCGACGCAGTACGCCCGGGGCGGGGCCATCAACCGCCATGCGCTGGAGTTCTACTCCAAGCTGTGGATGCCCTATGCCTTCCCGATCCTGACCATGCTCGACGGTCCTGACGGCGGGATGGAATATCCGATGACGATCTTCTCTGGCGTCGGTGCCGCGGACCACGAAACCGGACACCAGTGGTGGCCAATGATGGTCGGCAACAATGAGACCTGGTACGGCTTCATGGATGAGGGGTTCAACCAGTACATGAACAACCTCTCGAGTGCGGATTCTCGCGGTCTGCCCGCGCGCATCGACGGAGCCGGTCAGTCCTATGGCCGCACCAGCGGTGACGAGCGTGAGGCGCCGCTGATGTGGGATGCCAACTACGGCGGCCCGATGTACTCGTTCCAGGCGTACGGCAAGGCGCCGCTGATGCTCTCCATGCTGGGCGGCATCGTCGGGGACAGCGCGGTGCAGCGCGCCATGAGCGAGTACGCCAAGGCGTGGCGCTTCAAGCACCCCTCGCCCTGGGACTATGCCTTCTTCATGAGCAATGCGCTCAAGAATCGGGCACCCGATCTCGGCTGGTTCTGGTACTCGTGGCTCTTCACCACCGACGCCGTGCACGGCTCGATCCAGAACGTCGCGGCGAAGGGCAACGTGACCACGGTCACCGTGCGCCAGGAGGGCGGCATGCCCTCTCCGGTGGTGCTGAAGGTCGAGTTCGCACCGACCGGCAAGGCAATCAAGCCGATGGCCGGGAGCACGATGGTCGATAGCGTAACCGCGATCGTCAGCTATCCAGTCAATGTCTGGTTCGATGGCCGCTGGAATTTTGACGCAGCACTCGACTTCGGTGGCCGCGCGATCACCAAGATCACGCTCGATCCGTTCGGACGCTTTCCGGATCGGGATGCGAGTGACAATGTGTGGCCGAGAGCGGTGAAGCCATAACATCGGAGAACGGAGAACGGAGGACAGAGAGGGTGAGGGGTGAGGGGGAGTTGTTTCCCTTGCTCCTCACCCTTTCCTTTTGAGTCATCCTCGTCCATCTGGAGTGCTCATGTCCCGCACCCGTCAGGCGTTGCTGGCCCTCTTGCCCGCCTTTCTCCTTGCCGTGCCTGCTGTGGGGCAGCATGCCCAGGCGTACTTCCCCGATCCCGATCCGGTGGCACGGCAGAAGATTGCTGAGTGGCAGGACCTGAAGCTTGGCCTGCTGATGCACTGGGGGACCTATTCGCAGTGGGGGATCGTGGAGTCGTGGTCGCTCTGCTCCGAGGATGAGGGGTGGTGCCGCAGCCCGCAGCGCGATTCGATCGGCGAGTACGGCGCGTACAAGACCGCCTACGAAGGATTGCAGCGGACGTTCAATCCCCAACAGTTCGATCCCACGCGCTGGGCCAAGGCGGCCAAGGACGCCGGCATGCGCTACGTCGTCTTCACGACCAAGCATCATGACGGCTTCTCGATGTGGGATACCAAGCAGACGGATTATCGCATCACCTCTGCGAAGACACCGTTCTCGCTCAATCCCCAGGCCGACATCACACGTGCCGTCTTCGATGCCTTCCGCGATCAGGGGTTGTGGATTGGGGCGTACTTCTCGAAGCCCGACTGGCATTCTCCCGACTATTGGTGGCCGTACTACGCCACCCCCGATCGGAATCCCAACTACGACCTGAAGAAATATCCGGAGCGCTGGAATCGATTCGTGGAGTTCACGCACGCCCAAGTCCACGAGCTGATGTCCGACTACGGTCGCGTGGACATCCTCTGGCTGGACGGCGGTTGGGTGCGGCCGCTGACGGACTCCACCATTCACGCCAGGATCAACGCACCGGGGTACAAGTACGAGCGTCTGCAGAATCAGGACATCGACATTCCGCGTCTCGTCGCCGAGTCACGTGCGTTGCAGCCGGGGTTGATTGTGGTGGATCGCGATGTGCCGAGTCCGTACCAGAACTACCTGACGCCGGAGGCGCGCGTCCCGGCGACGGCACTGCCGTATCCGTGGGAAGTCCCAATGCCGATGGCGAACAGTTGGTCTTTCGTGCCCAATGATCGCTACAAGTCGTCGCACGTGTTGATTCAGATGTTGGTGGATGTCGTGGCGAAGGGCGGCAATCTGTTGCTGAACATCGGCCCCGGTCCGGATGGCCGCTGGCACG
>JAHECN010000050.1 GCA_024641735.1 Gemmatimonadota bacterium
ACGCCCCAGACCTCGTCGCCCAACTCGGCGGTGTTGAGGTAGAGTTCGAAGATCCGCTCCTTCCCCAACCACAACTCGAGTCGGAACGCAGTGACCATCTCCTTCACCTTGCGCAGCGGATTGCGCGAGGGTGAGAGGTAGAGGTTCTTGGCGAGTTGCTGCGTGATGGTGCTCGCCCCGCGGACATCGGCAAGTTCGCTCGTGCTGAGACCGCGGAGCATCTCCGCGCGGTCGCGTTCCGAAAGAATGTCGAAGGAGTCGCGACGGTAGCCGAGCGCCTTCCGGAGCTCCACGAAATCCATCCCCGGATGGTCATAGAAGCGGTGGTCTTCCGCCACCAGCACGGCGCGCTTCACGTTGGGGGAAATCGCCCGCATCGGGACCGGCGAGTACCGCCGCCCTTCGGCGGCGACCGGGTCTTGGTGTCGCCGCATGGCCTGGAAGGCCGTCTCGCGCGGAAAGGTCACCCGATACCAGAGCGGCGGGGGCCAGACCGCGAAGAGCCAGAAGATGAAGAGCCCGATCGCCACGAGAAACCACCGCCCGATCCGGCGCCACAAGCTGCGACGCGGCTCAGTCATTCGGCGGCGTGAGGGGGCGGTAGCGAACCAAGGTCCTGCCGTACTGCATCGTTGGGATGGATTGGCGCGTCTCAGGGATGGTGATCAGTTTCGCGGTCGTGTCGGTCATACCGGCGCGGTCCACTCGGCCGTCTAATGTCATGTAGTATGTACCACTACGACTACCCTGCGCCGTCATCTGCATCCGTCGATTCGCCGAGGTGCCTTGGCCGACCTGCTCAAACCGCTCCTGGATTTCGATCGGCACGACCCGGATGCCGTCGCCCACCGTGGCGGCTTGGGCGTGCCATGTGGCGACCCGGTGTTCCTGCGTCCGGAAGATCTCGACTCGCAGACTCCGGTCCGTGGTGTCGCTCCACCGCTCGCCGAGCGCCGCCCCGCCGCGTGGTAGCCGGGGCAGCAGGGAGGCGACCGCATTCGTGATCTCCTCCACAAGAATCCCGCCTCTGGAGGGTGCCAGGTCCTCAATGCGGCCGAAGGCGCCGATCTTCCCGGTCCAGACGGCCCCGATTGCCTCGCTGGCTAGGGCAGGGGCGGTGGGGATGAGCACCAGAGTGTCGAGGCGGACGGTGAGGGCGCGGTTCTTCAGCTGCAGCGTGAACTGCAGATCTCGGCCGACGTTCTGCACCTGTTTCGAGCCGTCCGGGAGGGTCATGACCAGTGAGTCCCGCCGCTGGAAGAGCACCTGACTCTCCCACGTTGTGGTGAGGCTCGTGGTCGAGGAGACACGTGCCTCAGGCGCCGGGGTTGGCGTGGCTGGCCGTCGCGGGCTCGCGCTGGAATTGGTACCGCACCCCGCGGTGGCGAGGAGGAGTGCGAGCGTCAGGAGATGTCGGGGTGTGCGGGGCATCTGCTGTTCCGGTCGGGGACGTGGGGAAGGTCGCCCGCGAATGGGGGAAATGCAAAGTCGCCGTCGGCCTGAGGGGCCGACGGCGACTCGACGCACTCCCAAGAATCAGGGAAGGGCGGTGATCGTCACTTCGGTCACCACGGCGACCGGGATCGGGTCCGTCATCCCGTCCATCAGGACGAGCACATCTTGGATCGTCTTGAACGTGCCCTTGGTGATCGGCCCTGCTGCCGGTCCGGTCAGCGAGCGCGTACCGCTGATGTTGGCGCTCACGGTCCGATTCCCCTGCGGGGTCGGCCCTTCGGAGACAGCCTTGCCGGTCGAGACGCCGTCATAGGTGAAGGATCCCGCGGTGCCGCTGGCGACCTTCCAGTCCACCATGGTCGTCGACTTGGTCGAGGTCCCTTCGGTAGTCTTGTCGACCTTCACGGTATCCGACCAGGTATCGCCGAGCTTGCTCTCTGCCCGGACACCCGGAAAGAGCGATTCGACGCCGCCGGCGATCAAGCCAGCCAGCTGGTGCGGCGTGTTCGGCGCCAGGGAGCCCTGCACCTTGCCATTCACGACATAGGCGTGGAAGAAGAGCCCTTTGGCGGTGCCCGGCTCATCGGTCATTCCGGGAGGGATTTCCATGCCGGGTGACAGCAGGAGCGAATCGATCACGATATGGGCGAGCCGTCCGCCGGTCGTGTCTGAGAGCGTCACCGTCACGAATCCAATCACGCCGATGTCGGTATTCTGCTTCCCGCCGCCGAGGGCCGTCGCGTCAACTTCCTGCTGTGCCTTCACTTCAATCCGGTAGCGCTGCGGGGCCGTCGGGCCCACGGCGCCGAGGAGGGTCGCAACGGTCAGGAGTCCTGCAATCATGCCAACCTCTTTCGTGGGGGCCCAAGGGGCCCGGTGGAAACCCGCGCCACCAGTAGGCGGCGCGGGACGGGTGGGACTGTAAGCCGAGTTCTGTTCGTGCCGGTTCGCACCGACCCGGATGATCATCTGTCTGGGACGTTCGTCACCGAACGCCTCGAGCAGCCTACCCGCGACTCAGACGGTGCGGGCCGCACCTCGTCGCATATTTGGCCTTGCTCCGACCGGGGGTTACCGTGCCGCTCGCCGTTACCGGGAGCGCGGTGGGCTCTTACCCCACCATTTCAACCTTGCCTGTGCCCCGAGGGGCCATCGGCGGTTTGCTTTCTGTTGCCCTGTCCGTCGCCTTGCGGCGCCCAGGCGTTACCTGGCGATCTGCCCTGTGGAGCTCGGACTTTCCTCGACACCATGTTGCCATGACGCCGCGATCATCGCGTCCTACCCGTTCCAGAAAGGTAGTCGGCACGGCCCAGTACGCGTTATTGGGCGCCGAGGTGTCAGGGTGGTTGCGCCCTGCAGGTTGAGTGGGGGTTGAGTCATGGGGGCGATGGTGCTGGCGGACCCTCAACCCAGGCCGCCCCCATGACACTGACCCCAACCGTCGCCGCCGTCCTCGATCCCTCAGACCGCTCGCGGGTGGACGCGGCCGGCAACGGCTACTTCGCCCTCGTCCACCGAGAATCGGTCCGAGAGGCGATCCGTGTGGTCCGCGAACGCCCCGTGGACGCCATCTTGGTATCGGTCGGTCGCTGCGCGGGGGAAGCGCCAGCCCTGCTGGAACAATTCACCCGCGCCTTCCCCGCGATCCCGGCGGTCGCCCTCCTCTCCCATCACGACGCCGGCGCCAGCGACGCCCTCCTCCGCCTCGGTGCCACGGGGGTCCGGCAGGTGGTCGACACCACCGACCCCGCCGGGTGGCGCCGACTCCGCGAGGTGCTTGCCTCTCCCCCGACGGAACGCGCCCAGGCCATCCTCACCCCGGTGCTCGCCGCCCTCGGGCCGATTCCCTCCGGCGGGCTCCGATTCTGGAACGAGCTCTGCCGCGCTGCCCCCGAAACCACCACGGTGCGTCAGCTCGCGCGCCGCCTCGCCATCACGCCGTCGACACTCGTGTCGCGATTCGCGCGCGCCGATCTCCCCTCACCGAAGGATCACTTGGTGGCGGTCCGCCTCTGTCACGCCGCCCGACTCTTCGATGAAGGGGATCTGACGGTGGGAGATGTGGCGTATCGGATGGAGTACGCCTCGCCGCAATCCTTCGGGAGGCATTTGCGCGTGGTGCTGGGAATCACGCCGAGCGAGTTCCGCGCGCGCTTTCCGTTTTGCAGCGTGCTCGACCGATTCCTGGAGCGGTTGGTGACGCCGCATGTGGCGACGTGGCGGAAGTTCCAGCCGTTGGCGCCGGGGCGGGGATAAAAAGAGGGAAGAGAAAAGAGAGAGGAGAGAAGAGACGTCCTCCTCTCTCTTCTCTCCTTTCTCCTCTCTCTCATTTCAATCCCAACTCCCCCGCCGTCACCAGTGTCCTCACCGGCACCCCACTCGCCGAGATCTTCTCGTTCCCGCCCGCTTCGCGATCGACCACCGCGAGCACACCGATGACCGTGCCACCGGCGGCGCGAATCACGTCGATTGCGGTGAGCGCCGAGCCACCAGAGGTGATCACATCCTCGATCACCACCACCGCGTCACCGGCCTTGAAGTTCCCCTCAATCTGCCGACCGGTGCCGTGTTCCTTCGCCGCTTTGCGCACGGAGAACGCGTCGATGATCGGCGCCGCGTCGACGGAGGCGCGCGCGATCGCGTAGCTCACCGGGTCGGCGCCCATCGTGAGTCCGCCGATGGCGTCCGGCGTCCACCCCGCGTCACGAATGGCCTGCAGCGCCAGCGGCCCGATGAGTGCCTGACCGGCAGCGCTCATCGTGGTGAGACGGCAATCGATGTAGTAGGAGGACTTGGCGCCGGAGGCGAGGGTGAAGTCGCCGAAGCGGACCGAGCGCTCACGCAGAAGCGCGACGAGGGCGTCGTGAGAGGGGGTCATCGTATGGTGGGTGCCGCTCAGTTGCGATTGAAGAGCGAGGAGAAAAACCCGCCCTTCTTTTCTGGCTCGGCGTTGACGGCGTCTTCGAACGCAGCGGAAAAGTCACCGACCCGCTTCCACCGCTTGGCGGGTTCGCGCGCGAGACCCTTCATCACCACTTCTTCCAGGCGCCCCGAAAACTTGAGGCCCTTCACCGCTTCGTTGAGGGTGATCGGATCCTGCGTCAGGAGCTGCTGGAAGAGTTCGCGGGGGTTTTTGCCCGGAAACGGCGTCACTTCTGTCAGGAGTTGGTAAGCGATGACGGCCAAGGAATAGACGTCGGCCTGCTCCCCGACGAGCTCGCCGCTCAACGTCTCAGGTGCCACGTACTGCAACGTTCCCACGAAAAAACCAGCCCGCGTCAGGCGCTCCTCGGCCGGGAGTTCGGCGTCGCGTGCGATCCCGAAGTCGAGCAGTTTGGCCGTCTGGGTCTCGGGGTCATACATGATGTTGGCGGGCTTCAGGTCGCGGTGGATGATCCCCGCGCCATGCGCCTCCGTCAATGCGGCACCGAGCTGTGTAATGATCTTGGCCGCCACGGCCGGAGCCAGCGGTCCCGAGCGTGTGATGAAGGTCTCCAACGGCTCGCCCGCGGCCCATTCCAGCGCCAAGTACTGCACCCCGTCTGCTTCCCCGAAGTCGAAGGTCCGCACGACGTTGGGGTGCACGACGCGTGCGCCAAATTCCGCTTCGCGAAGGAAGCGTTTGACAGCAATGGGGTCGGCGGCGAGGCGGGGACGGAGCAGCTTCAACGCGACGGTGCCCCGTTCTGGGTGCTCCGCCAAGAAGACTTCCGCCGTCCCGCCCTCACCGACGGCGCGCTTGAGCGTGTAGCCGGCGACTGTGCGCCCGATAAAAGAGTCTTGTGTCATGGGATGAGACAAAGGTACAGCACGCCCCGCTGCTGCGGCAAGCGCAAGCGGAGTCTTCTTGGACGTCATATACTATATGATGCCTCCAGCCATCCTCCGCCGTGTGGGCGCCATTGGCGTCCCGGCCCTGCTCCTCCTCGCGACCGGCTGCGCCGGTTGGCAGCGTGTCGGTTCCTCCCCGACTGCCTCCGCAGACCAACAACTGCTCCAGCTTTTCGACCCGAATGCGATGTACACGCGATTGGGGCGGATCGTTTCGGGAGACCAGGTTCCATTCATTGGGACCGTGGCACTCGTCCCTAGCCGAGGGGATTCCGCCGAGGCGATCGTCGGCCTCTCGCTCGGGAATGGGGCCTTCGCCTTCGAGCGGGACGGGCAGACCTGGCAGGCCAAGTACCGCGTCGAGTACTCCTTCGAACGGGCCGGACAGCCTCCCGTGACGATCGGCCGGGACGAGGTGCTCCGCGTGGAGACGTTCCAGGAAACGGCCCGACGCGACGAAAGCGTCCTCCTGCAGCAAGTCCTCCACCTCGCCCCGGGGAGTTACCGGGTCACCGTCCGCGTCCGCGACCGTGGGAGTGATCGGGTCGGCGTCGGGACCCAGCAGTTGGTGGTGCCCTCCTTCACCGCAGGCTCCGTCTCGGCCCCCATCCTCGCCTACGAGGTGAGTGGCCGCGGCAAGCGCACCGACTCCCTGCAGGTCGTCCTCAACCCCCGCGGCACCGTCGCGTTCGGCGAAGACACCCTGTTGATCTACTTCGAGGGGGTCGGCTTCACGACGCCGACCGACGTCCCCGTCGAAATCCGTGACGAGCGCGACTCGGTCGTCTTCCGGCAGACCACGCGATTCACCGGAGCCTCCGAGGTCGAGAGTCGCGTCATCCGGATCGCTCCGGACTCCACCCCGCTGGGCCAGCTGGAAATCATCGCGGGCGCAGGTCCCGACGCCCGCCGGATCAACGGGGTTGTCTCATTCTCGTCGTCGTGGGTGGTCACCAATTTTGATGACCTGATGGAGCTGCTCCGCTACTTCGGGCAGGACAGCAAGGTGTCGTTGATGAAGAAGGCCACTACCCAAGACCGAGCCCAGATGTGGCGGGATTTCTTCCGGACCACGGACCCCAACCCCGCCACGCCGGAGAACGAGGCGCTCTCGACCTACTTCGCGAGGGTGGCCTACGCCAACACCCGGTTCCGCGACGAAGGGATCGCGGGATGGCGGACCGATCGCGGGGAGGCCTTCATCACCCTCGGCGAACCCGACCAGATCTTCGACGAATCACGGCAGACCTCGCAGGTCCGCTACATCCAGTGGTCATACAACGACTTGCGGGTCACGCTCTACTTCGAGGACCAATCCGGCTTCAACCGCTTCAAGCTGATTCCGGCGAGCCGAACTGCCTTGGAGCTTGCCAAGACGCGGCTGCGGCGAGGACGCTAGGCCGAGCGAGGGTTATTCTTCCGGAATGCCCAATCACAATCCGCCGCAACTCTTCCTGGTTGACGGCTTTGCGCTGATCTTCCGGGCGTTCTTCGCCCTCATTTCCCGACCGCTGCGTACCGCCAAAGGCGAGAATACGTCAGCGGTCTGGGGAATCACCAACTTCCTGCTCCGCCTCCGCGAGAAGTACAAGCCCGACTATCTCGTCTGGATCAACGACGCCGGCGACTCGTTCCGGACCGAGGCCTACCCCGAATACAAATCGACCCGCGAGAAGCTCGACGACGAGCTTCAAGCCGATTTCGACACCGCCGTCCGGCGCGTCGAGCAGCTCCTCGAGGCCTTCGGCATCCCGCTGGTGGCTGTGGATGGCTACGAGGCGGATGATGTCATTGGCACGTTGGCGCTGCGGGGTGCCGCGCAGGGACTGCAAACCGTCATCGTGTCGGGCGACAAGGACTTCTACCAATTGGTTCGCCCGGGGGTCTCCCTCCTCAACCCTGGGCGCGGTGGCCCCGGGGGTGTGGACGAGACCTGGGTCGACATGTCGAACGCGACGGAACGCCTCGGCGTCCCGCCACATCAGGTGACCGACTATCTCGCGCTCCTGGGCGACGCGTCCGACAACGTGCCCGGCGTCAAGGGCGTCGGCCCCAAGGGCGCGGTGGAGTTGCTCGCGACCTACCCGGACCTCGAGGCGATTCTCGCCCACGCCGCCGACGTCACCAACAAGCGCGCGCGGGAATCCTTGCTCACGCAGGCGGAACAGGCGCGCCTCTCCAAGCGCCTGGTCACCATCATCACCGACGTCCCGGTGGATCTCGACCTCGGCGCTCTCGCCGTGCATGCGCCCGACAAGGCCGCGTTGGTCCGCTTCTGTCAGGAGCTGGAGTTCGCCTCCCTGGTGCCGCGCCTGAACATCCTCGGCACGGACGAGGACAACGCCACGCCTCCCGAGGCGAGCAGTGCGCCCGCCGCGCCACCACCGGGAGCGATTCCCCTTCCGACGAACGTCCCCATCGTCACCGACCCAGCGGAGTTGCCGGCACTGGTGAAGCGGTGGCGCGCCGCGCCGATGATCGCCTTCGACACAGAGACCTCGTCGCTCGAGCCGCATGACGCCGAGTTGATCGGGCTCTCGGTCGCGATTTCTCCTTCCGAAGTCTGGTACATGCCGTTCGGGCACCGCCGACCCCACGCGGATCTCTTTTCGGACACGCCCTCCGCGGACGGCGCCCCGGATGAGGAGCACCCCAATCTCCCGGCCATCACCTCCGCGGCCTGCGCGCCGCTGGCAGAGATGCTCCGCGACGCCACCGTGAAGAAGGCGGGACACAACCTGAAGTACGACGTGCAGGTGATGCGACGTGCCGGGGTCGAAGTCGGTGGACTCGCGTACGATTCGATGCTCGCCTCCTTCGTCGTCGACCCGTCGCGCCGGTCGCACGGCATCGACGCCCTCGTGGTCGACGCCTTTGGCGTGCTCATGACGCAGTACAGCGACCTGGCGGGGAAGGGGAAGAAGGAAATTCCGTTCGCCGAAGTTCCTGTGGTCGCGGCGGCCGACTACTGTGGCGCCGACAGCGCGATGGTGTTGGCGTTGCATGACTACTTCGCCCCGATGCTCGACCAGGCCGAGCTGCGCCCGTTGCTCGAGACGCTCGAGATGCCGCTCATTCCGGTGCTGGTGGACATGGAGTGGGTCGGGATCGCGATCGATGGTCCGCGCTTCAAGGAGCTCGACCGGATCCTCACGCACGACCTGGAAGTCCTGAGCGCAGAGATCCAGAAGGCCGCCGGCGACAAGGACATCAACATCAACTCGCCGAAGCAGCTCGCGGTGGTGTTGTTCGAGGAGCAGGGACTCCCCGTCCTCAAGAAGACCAAGACTGGCGCGTCAACCGACGCGGAAGTCCTCGAGCAACTCGCTGAGATGGGGCATGCGCTGCCGCAGCTGATCCTGAACTACCGTGAGCTGCAGAAACTGAAGAGCACGTACGTCGATGTGTTGCCGACCAAGGTGAATGCCACCACGGGACGGATTCACACCTCGTTCAATCAGGTCGGTGCGCAGACGGGGCGCCTCTCCTCCAACGACCCGAATCTCCAGAATATCCCGATTCGCACGCCGCGCGGGGAAGCGATCCGCCGCGGCTTCATCCCGGCGCCGGGATGGCGCTTCGTCGTGGCGGACTATTCGCAGATTGAACTGCGCCTGATGGCGCACCTCTCAGGCGATCCGGCCTTCGTGGAGGCGTTCCGCTCTGGCGGGGACATCCACCGGCAGACGGCGGCGATCATCTTCGGGGTGCCGCTCGCGGACGTGGACAGTGAGATGCGCGCCCGCGCCAAGACGATCAACTTCGGCACCATCTACGGCCAGGGACCCTTCGCCCTCGCGCGCATGTTGGGGATCACCCAGGAGGAGGCGAAGCAGTTCATCGGCGACTACTTCTCGCGCTTCAGTGGCGTGCGAGCCTTCCTCGATCGCCAGGTGGAACTCGCGCGCGAACAGGGCTACGTCGAGACCCTTTTCGGGCGCCGCCGCTACATCCCCGAGATCCGCGACAAGAACTTCAACCTCCGCGCCTTTGCCGAACGCACCGCGCAGAACACGCCACTGCAGGGCTCGGCCGCGGACCTGATCAAGCGGGCGATGGTCTCGATTCATGCGGCGCTTCCCGCCGCCGGACTCCAGTCGCGGATGTTGCTGCAGGTCCACGACGAACTCGTGGTGGAGGCCCCTGCCGACGAGGCGGACGCGACCGCGAAACTGGTGCGGGAGCACATGATCGGGGCGGCCGAGTTGACGGTGCCGTTGGTGGTGGGGATTGGAATTGGGGAGAACTGGGTGGACGCGAAGGGCTAGAAGGAGAGACGAGAGACGAGAAAGGAGAGAAGGGGGCGGAGGTGTCCTTCGCTCTCCTTTCTCATTTCTCCTCTCTCTTCCGCCTCACTCCCGGCCACC
The DNA here is from genome assembly GCA_024641735.1 of Gemmatimonadota bacterium. Lineage (GTDB taxonomy): Bacteria > Gemmatimonadota > Gemmatimonadetes > Gemmatimonadales > GWC2-71-9 > Palsa-1233. The sequence continues at coordinate 9,654 of JAHECN010000050.1, forward strand.
AATTCCACGACCCGGCGATCTGCATCAGGCTCGGCACCAACACCATCCGAATGATCGTCGCGTCGAGTAGCACGGCGACTGCCAGTCCGAATCCGACAAACTGCATCACCAGGATGCGCGCGAAGGCGAAGGCGCCGAAGACCGCGATCATGATCAGCGCGGCCGAGGTGATCACGGACGCCGTGGCGGAGAGCCCCTCACGGGTGGCGAGCGTGTTGTCGCCGGTGCGGTCGTACGCCTCCTTGATCCGCGCCAACAGGAAGACCTCGTAGTCCATCGACAAGCCGAACACGACGGCGAAGACGATCACGGGGACCAGCACGAAGATCGCCGAGGTCGGTCCGTCGATCCCGAAGATCGAGCCACCGATTCCTTGCTGAAAGACGAGCACAATCAACCCGAATGTCGCCGCCACCGAGAGCGAATTCATCACCACCGCCTTGATCGGCACCAGCACCGACTTGAAGACGATCGCCAGCATCAGCGCGGTGACCCCAAGAATCAGCGCGATGATCAACGGGAAGCGCTTCAGCAGCAGCGACTGAAAGTCGAGTGAGCTCGCGACGTACCCACCCACCTTGATCGTGGCGCCGCGCAGTTGCCGAATCTCGTCGGACCCCACGATGCCTCGAATGTCCTTGACGACATCCATCGCGGTGGTCAGCGACGTCGTGTCCGAGAGGATCACGTCGACGAGTGTCGCCCGCCCCTCGGTGCCGAGGTAGGCGTCGAGGAAGTCAGGGTAGCGCGCACGGACGGTGTCGGGTTCGCTGTAGAGGAGCGAGTACTCGAGCAGGCCCGTCCCCGGCGCGATGTCGACGAGCGACTTCACGTCACGGATCCGCGTATCGGTGCGCAGTGTGTCGGAGAGCTTGCGGAGCCCACGGAGGGCCGTGGCGCTGGTCGCGCTGGTCCCCTCGGGGAAGTCGATCACGACGCGGACCGGCTGGATGTATCCGGACATCCCCATCCGTTCGAGCGTCGCGATTCCTGCCCCGGCCTCTGTCTCTTCAGGCCACCAATGTCGACTCGGCAAGCCGATCCGCAGGTTGATGACCGGGAGCGTCAGTGTGGCGATGGTGAGGCCACCGATCGCCAGCGCACGGTACGGGTGGCGTGACAACGTGCGTGCCCACCGTTCCCAAATCTGGGGGCGGTGATACCATGCCAGGCGCCGGGCGAGCCAACGCGGCCGATCGATGTTTCTGCCCAAGAGCGAGAGCAACGCCGGGAGCAGGGTCGTTGCCAGCAACACGGCCACCGCCACCACCACCAAGCCGGCAATGCCGACGGAACGCGTCTCGGTCAGCGGCGTGAGCAGTAGCGCGCCAAAGCCCACCACGACGGTCATGCCGGAGACCATCACGGCGTGACCCGCCGTTTTGAAGGTGTGGATCGCCGCTTCGTCCGGGCGCATTCCCGCGTTCATCTCTTCGCGGAACCGGGTGATCACCAGCAGGGAATAGTCGATCCCCACTCCGAGCCCGATCATGGAAATCATGTTCAGGACGAAGACGGACATCGGGGTGATCGTGGCCAAGAGCCCGACCAGCGTCAGGGCGATGGCGATCGCCATCACGCCGACCACGATCGGGAGGAACGCCGCCACCAGGGCGCCGAAGGCCAACACCAGAATCGCCAGCGTGATCGGGACGAGCTTGCGCTCGTTCCGGTGCGCGTCTTCGGCGCTCACCTGACGGATGTCGAGGTCGAGTGGCGCGCGCCCGGTCACCAGCACGCTGTACGCGTCGCGATCGGGGAAGCGCCGCAAGACGGAGTCGAACGCCTGTCGTACGGGGGCGACCGCGGCGGCGATCGAATCGCTCCGTCGAGGGGAGAGCGCGACCAGGAAGAACGTCGTCCGGCCGTCGCGAGCCACGAACGAGGAGTCCCGCGTGCTCCGCACGGAGACGACCCCGCTGACGAACGGCTGGGCTTCCGCGGCGGCAAGGAGCGAGTCGAGCAGTTGTCCTGGGATTCCGGTGGTCATCCGTGCGGGACCCTGCACGGTCACGGCAAAGAATTCGCTGATCGGCCGGGAAAAGCGTGCCGAGAGGAGTGAGTCGGCGACGCGGGCCTCGGTTGGCGAGTTGGCGCTCCCGCGCAATTCCAGCATGCCAACCGTGTCGCCCGCCCGAAGGGCGGCGACGACGCCAATCACCGCCCAGAGGCCAATTACGGCCCAGCGCCAGCGCACCAGGGAGCGACCGAGGGATTCGAACACGGGACAATGGTAGGAGGGCCTACGCTTCCACGCCAGCGCACACCCCTCACGGATTCAGGGCACTTCGGCCGATATTGGAGGGATGAGCCAACGAACCGCCATCATCGTGCTGGGCGTTGCCCTGAGCGTGATCATCCTCGGTCGCGTGAGCCGGGCACCTGCCCCGACCCCTGCGCCCGTGCCGGAGGCCGCCGTCACGGCCCCTGCTGTCACACGCCCACCCCGGCATCTTGGCCCGCTCGCGGCGACGCTGAACACACCCCTGTTGGGTACTCCCGCGATCGACCTGAACGCGCGGCTGGCCACCCGGCGGCGCATTGAGCGCGAGGGAGGCCGGGTCTATCTCGATTCCATGCTTGCCACGACCGACTCGGTCGTGATCCGTTGGGGCGGGGACCACCCGCCGACGCTGACCGTCCGGTTTGAGCCGGACTCCTCGCGCAAGGGATGGCAGGGGGCGCTGGACGACGCACGGACCGGGATGCGCAGCTGGGCCGACAACCCGTCCGGTTTTGCATTTCGTGAGAGCAAGGACAGTGTGGTGGACGTCGTGGTCCGCTGGAACACCATGCTCGAGGAAAAGTCCCAGCTCGGCTTGACCGTCGTGACGTGGAATGCTGCGGGGATTATCGAGAGCGCCATCGTCACCCTCGGCCTCTTCCAGAATCCTGACTCGATTCCCGCGCCCCCACCCGTGCGTCGCCGAGTCGCGGCGCACGAGTTCGGCCATGTGCTCGGACTGCCGCACTCCAGTCGGCTGGATGACCTGATGCACAGCTCCTCACCCGTCCTTGCTCCCTCGCGCCGAGACCTGGCAACACTGCAATTGCTCTACGCCATCAATCCCGGCCCCGTGCGTACTCCGTGACACGGATCGCACCGCTCGTTCGTCTCTAGGGCTATGAAGACACGCCTGTTGCTCGTCACTCTCTGCCTGACCGGTGCGCACCTCGCGTCGGCGCAACTCATGACACCGTGGCGCGCGATCGATGCGGCGGTGGACGACGGCATTCGTCAAGGGACGTATCCCGCGGCGGTGGTGCTCGTGGGTCGGCGTGACACCGTACTCTATGCCAAGGGATACGGTCACTTCACCTGGAGCATGAGCACGGCGCGCCCAGATCCTGCAACCACCCTCTGGGACATTGCCTCGATCAGCAAGATCGTGACGGCGAGTGCCGCGGCCGTCTTGGTGCAGCGCGGCGAACTTGATCTCGACGCACCAGTGATGCGCTACCTGCCGGAATTTCGGGGTATCGAGAAAGACCAGGTCACGGTCCGCATGCTGCTCGACCACACGAGTGGCCTCCCCGCGTACGACGCCCTCTATCGCGGCAATCCGACCCTCTCTGCGGCGCGCACCAAGTTGCTCGCCCTGCCACTCGCGCGGGAACCGGGCGTGACACCGCTCTACAGTGACCTGAACGCGATGCTCGCGGCGATGGTCGTGGAAGAGGCGGGTGGCGCCCGCTTCGCGGAGATCACCCGACGGGAGGTCTTTGCGCCGCTCGGTATGCAGACCACGTTGTGGCGTCCACCCGTCAGCGACATGACGCGCACGGTCCCGACGTCGCGGGTGAAGGGCCGTTCCGTCAGTGGCGTCGTCAACGACGAGAACGCCCGGATCCTCGGCGGGGTGGCGGGACATGCAGGCGTCTTCTCGACCGGCCGCGACCTCGCCCGCTTCGCCCAATCGTGGCTCGCTGCACTCTCCTCGCCGCAAACCAGCTCGTGGCTCAACGCCACGATCGCCGAACGGTTCGCACTGCGTGGCGCGGCGAGCGGCACCCGTGCGCTGGGGTGGGACACGCCCACGCTGCGACCGGATGACGGCGGCCCCTCGCTCTATGGCCGTTGCGCCACGAGTACCACGCTCGGGCACACCGGTTGGACGGGCACGGTGATCTGGATCGATCCCGCCGCGGATCTCTTCGTCGTCTTCCTGACCAACCGCAGCTACGCACCGCGCAACGCGACGCGGTCGTTTTCCCAGATGCGAGAGATTCGAGCGAAGGTGAGTGACGCGGCAAGAGCAGCCGCGAACGGCGGACGAGTGTGTGGCGAGGGGTGAAGGAGAGAAGAGAAACGAGAAAAAGAGAAAAGAGGGGTGTGTTGTCCCCTCCTCTCTCTTTTCTCCTCTCTCTTTTCTCCTCTCTCTTCTCTCCTCTCTCTTTTCTCCTCTAGTGCCCCAAAAACGCCCTCACCCGCGGGTCCATCCGATCCGGCGTCCAATACGGTTCCCAGACCAGCTCGACTTCCACGTTGGTGATTCCTTCGACATCGGCGAGCGTCTGACGGACATCTTCCATGATCTCCGTTCCCGATGGGCAGCCCGGTGACGTCAGCGTCATCGTCACTTTCGCGGCTCCGGCGTTGTCCACGGTCACATCGTAGATCAACCCGATGTCGATGACATTGAGTCCGAGTTCAGGGTCCTTGACGGCGCGCAGTGCTTTGCGCGCCAACTCAGGAGTGACGGGGGGGAGTGCCTCAGGGGTCATGCGGGAATTCTAACGGGGGTGGAGGTGAGGGGAGAGTCGTCACGCCGCCGCGGCCGCCGCCAGGAGCTCTGGCCCCAGCACCTGCACCTGCCAGCGCCGGAGTTCCGGAATCTCGCCCAGCGCCACCAAGTCCGCCGGCTCTGCGCGGGCAATCGCTTCGAGGGTCCCATTCGGGCAGAGTACCCCTGGTGCCAGCTTGAGGTCTTCGGCGAGGGCGTTTCGGCGCCGCTTGAGCGACTCCAGCCGCGCTTCGAGTGCCGGGTCCGGCACGCGTCTGGGCGGACGCTCGATGCGGGGGAGGTCGCGCTCGGGGATCGCCAGCCCCTTGGCAAGCGCTGCCAGGATTTCCGTTCCGCGCCGTTCGGCCCCATCTCGGCCGACCCCCTTCACTCGGCCGAGTGCCTCGATGGAATCCACCGGGGCGTTGGCCAGAGCGAAGAGCACTTCATTCCCGAGAATTCGAAACGACGCACGGTCGTGCTTTGAGGAGGCCTCTTCCCGCCAATTGTAGAGTTCGCGGAGGATCGCCAGCTCACGCCGCCCCAACAGCTTGGCTCCCTTGAGCCGGAGGAACGCCGTGTCCGGGTCCTCTCCCTTGACCGTCCAGCGGATCTGCTCGAGGAGGACGAATTCCTCGGCGACCCACTCGAGCCGGCCGGCATCGGTCAATTGACCACGGAGTATGTCTCGCAACTCACAAAGGTGTACCGTGTCGCCTGCCGCGTACTCCAGCATCGG
>JAHECN010000191.1 GCA_024641735.1 Gemmatimonadota bacterium
GCCTTGCCCGCCTTGCCCGCCTTGCCCGCCTTCCGAACGGCCCGTAGCTTCGAGGTCTATGCCAAACTATCCAGGCTCCTCCTCTGATCCGTGGTCCGGCGGATCGGCTGCGCCAGCCACCGAAACGCAGCCGGATCCTGCGTATCCTGAGGTCTCGCTGGAGCGGAAGCGGGTGGTGGTCGTCACCGGTGGCGCCACGGGGGTCGGTCGCAGCATCGCGCTGGAGTTCGGGCGCCTCGGCTTCAAGGTGGCGTTTTGCTGGTTCGAGATGGAGGGGCGCGACGTCGAGGCGACGGCGCTGTTGACTGAGGCCACGCTCTCCACGATGGGCGTCGATGTCTACGCCGCTCGGTGTGATGTGCGCGATCGTCGACAGGTGGATGCCTTCATCGAGCAGGTCATCGAGCGGCTCGGCGGTGTCGATTGCCTCGTCAACAACGCCGGGATCGCGCGTGACGGAGCACTCTGGCGGATGAGTTCCAGAGCGTGGGACGAGGTGATGGACACCAACGTCACCGGTGCGTTTCACTGTTTGGCCGCGTGCGCCCCCCACTTCCGGCGGCAACATTCCGGGAAGGTCGTGAACGTCTCGGCGCACCAGGCGGGCCGCCCGGGGTTTGGAGTGGCCAACTATGCGGCGAGCAAGGCGGCGCTGGAAGGATTGACCCGGGCGGCTGCCGTCGAGTTCGGGCCCTCAAATGTCAATGTGAATGCTGTCGCCCCCGGCTTCATTCACACCGAGCGGCTGGACCAGCTCCCCGACGACGTGATCGAGCGCGCCCAGAAGCGCTCCGTGCTTGGCCGATTGGCCGAGCCCGAGGACGTCGCTGCGGTGGTCTCGTTCCTCTGCTCGGATGCGGCCCGGCACGTCACGGGACAGGTCATCGCGGTGGACGGCGGGGTATCGCTGGAATAGCTTTCGCTGGTGAATCGACTCCAAATCGCTCGTCTCCCCTCGCACCTCTTCGTGATGGTGGGCCTTTTCGCGGCCTGTGCGACGGCGCAACAGCCGAAGCCCTCACCCGCACCGGCCCTCCTCCTGTCGCCGCTTGCCGGCCAGTCGATCCCGGTGCTCCCAGCCAGTTACCTGATTGCGGACGAGGCGGTGGAGGCATCGCTTGCCCCCGATCTGCGTGGGCGCCTGGCGTGGGCCGACTCGCTGATCGGGGACGTACTGCAAGGGCGGGGGCCTGAGGTTGCCTGGGTCCTCCCCGAGGAACTGCGTCGTGTGGCGCGTCGCGCGCCGGGCACGGTGAGCGACCCCGATCGGATGGGGCAGGCGATCTTGCGGTCGGACGGCCTGAAGCGGGTTCCCGATCCGCTCTTTTCCCAATTGCGTTCCCTCGCCGCGATGACCAACGCGCGTCAGGTGATGGTGCCGGCAGCGATCCGTCTGTCCACGGTGGACGGTGGCGTTCGCGCGGACGTTGTGTTGGTGCTGGTCGACGCCCGGAGCAGCCTCTTGCTCTGGCGCAGCAGCCCGACAGCCGTCGGCACGACGGCGCGCGCGGCCCTCTCGGCGGCGATCGCCAAAATTCTTCCCGATTTCCAGTGAGTTCATGACCTACACCATTACGCTCCTCCCCGGCGATGGCATTGGCCCCGAGATCACCGACGCAGCACTTGCCGTGCTGCACGCCACCGGGATCGACTTTGCCTGGGATCGACAGATTGGCGGGATGGAGGCGCTCGATGCCGTCGGCGATCCGTTGCCGGCTGCGACCCTCGATTCCATTCGGACCACCAAGATCGCCCTGAAGGGACCGCTCGCGACGCCGGTCGGCGGCGGCTTCCGGTCCGTGAACGTGGCACTCCGGAAAGAGTTCGAACTCTTTGCGAATGTCCGCCCCGCCAAGACCCTCGTGCCGGGAGGGCGGTTCGATCACGTGGACATCGTCCTCGTGCGTGAAAACCTCGAGGGTCTCTACATCGGCCAGGAACGGTGGGTTGAGGTCGATGGCGATCCGCACGGACGCGCGGAATCGGTAGCCGTCGTCTCCCGCAAGAATTCGGAACGCGTCATCCGCTACGCCTTCGATTATGCCGTGCGCCATGGCCGCAAGAAGGTCTCGCTGGTGCACAAGGCGAATATCTTGAAGTTCACGACTGGTCTCTTTCTGGAGATCGGTCGGGAGATCGCCAAGGAGTACGAGGGACGCGTCGCGTTCAATGACTTGATCGTCGACAACGCCGCGATGCAACTGGTCCTGAAGCCGGAGCAGTTCGACGTCATCGTCACCACGAATCTCTTCGGCGACATTCTCTCCGATGAGATCAGCGGCCTGGTCGGTGGCCTCGGTCTCGCGCCGGGTGGCAACATCGGGACCCACTCGGCCATTTTCGAAGCGGTGCATGGCTCGGCGCCGGATATCGCGGGGCAGGGAATCGCGAATCCGTCGGCCTTGATCCTCGCGTCGGCGATGATGCTCGATCACCTCGGCGAAGATGAGGCCGCCCTCTCCATCCGTCGGGCGTTGATCGCGACGATCGTCGCGGACGAAGTGCGGACCCGGGATCTCGGCGGCACCGCTTCCACCTCGGAGTTTGGACATGCCGTCGCCCGCCGGGTGGTCTGAAGTCCCCTGCGTGGAATGTGGGCAGCGGGTGCCCGACATTGATTTCGTGGAACGCTGTCCCGACTGCACCGCACGGCGGAAGCGTCGGTGTGTCCTGATCGCGAGGCGTGCCGCCCTGCTGGCGGCGGCGCTCATGGCGGCGTGGAGCTGGAGCCGCCCTCCGACGTCTCCCACTGGCCAGTGGTACGCGGTGATTGCCATTCCGGTGGTCGCTGTCCTGGTCTATCACATTGCGAATCGCGTCGCATGGGAGTTCCTCTGATGCTTCGAATCTTGCGGAATACGATGATTGGTCTGGCGCTGCCGGGCATGCTGCTGGCGCAGCAGGCCGAGGTGCCGTCGGTGACCCTGTTCAATTCGGGGCGTGTCTTGGTGCGCCGGACCATTCCGGTCGCGGTGCCGAACGGGACCAGCACGTTGCCGCTGGCGCTGGGTCTCTTCGATCCCGCGTCGTTGATGGTGCTCGAACCGGGGGTGCGGTTGCAGCGCGTCACCTTTGACGGCGCGGTCAGCGAAGAGGCGATGATGCGGCGTAACCTCGGGCAAGAGTTGACGCTCTTGGTGGCAGGCACGCCGCCCACGACGATCCGCGCCACCTTGCTGGCATTGCAGCCCGAGCGCTGGTTGGTCAACGGCGCGGTCGTGTATGCCCGTCCCGGACAGATCCGTTGGGAGCCGTCCAAGATTCCGATCAGGGCGTTGAGCGACGTCACGGTCACCAGTGATCGCGTACGCTCTGGCCTAAAGCTTCTCTACGGCACGAGCGGCGCCTCGTGGGGCGTGGGGTACCAGTTGATTCTCGGCAACGCCGGCAGAATCGAGGGGAACGCGTCGATCATGAACGGCGGACTCGACCTCGCTGATGCCGAGGTGCAATTGCTCGCAGGGGAGATTGGGCAACCGATGAATTCTCCCCGTGCCATGGGAGAAGCACAGGGCGGACTCATCGCGCTCTCTGCCCGTGCATCCGCCAAGGACTTCGGCATGTCCGAGTCGGCGGCGGTCGGCGAGGCACGCATCTACACCCTCCCCGGTCGCGTGACCTTCCTCCCAGGCACGCAGATGGTGCTGCCGCTCTTCGAGCCGACCCCCGCGCGCGCCGAACGTCGCTACACCGTTTCCGGCGCGATGCCGTATTACGGCGGCTTCGGGCAGCAGGAGGATGAGCAGGAAGTTCCTGTCGCCGTTGCCTATCGTCTGGAGCGCAAGCTCGGCACCACCTTCGGCGACCTGCCGCTTCCGGCCGGTGGCATGGAGGTCTACGAAGCCGACAAGGGTGGTCGTCTGCAGTTGATCGGTATGGGTGGCATCGGGCACACGGCACCGGGCGAGGAATTGTTGGTCACGACCGG
>JAHECN010000051.1 GCA_024641735.1 Gemmatimonadota bacterium
GCGGTGAGACCATCGATGAACTCGCGCGCTGCCGCACGAGCCGCGGGAGTCGCCACGGTGAAACCGGTGCGAAAGTGGCGAATGGCGTTACTGAAGGCGATCAACCGGAAGCGATCGGTCGCGCCGAGGGAGCCGAGGGCCTGGCGGAGTGCGGTCTGGGCCTGGGCCATCTTCTCGCCGCTCATGGAACCGGAGACGTCGACCACGAAGGTCAGGTCACGTGGCACGCGCGTCGATTCACCGATCGGCGGGGGCGAGAGGAAGAGCAGTGCGTAGCCGTCCTCACCGCCGCCGTTGGCGTGGGTCAGGATCGAGCCGCCCACGATGCCACGACGGAACGGCAGTACCAGTGCGATATCGCCGCGCGCCGGTGGCTCGACAGTGATCGCCATCGTGCCAGCGCGACGCGTTGTGGTGATCGGGTGGGTCGGAGAATACGGTGTGGCGAATTCGTTCTCGCGCGGGATCTCGAAGCGCACGCTCATCGGCGCGTCACCGCGGGAACCGGCGGCGTAGCGGAGTTGGAGGGCGTCGCTCTCACGCGAAAGCAATTGGGTGTAGCGGAGGATCACCTTGCGCGTCTCGCCCGGTTGAATCGGGAAGACCTGGGCCCGGATCAAGCCGTGGCCTGCGAGCGTGATTAGCGCGGGATCCTTCAGTCGTCGGACGATTCCTTCATAGATGTCGCGCGCCTGGTCGGCGCCCATCATTTCGCCTTTCAGTTCCTGGTCGCCCTGAAAGAGCGAGAAATCGGTGAACTGCGCTTCTCCCGGCAGCGGGTAGAGGTAGCTCCCCTCCGCCATCACGCGCCCGCTGTTCCGGAAGCGTTCCTCCACCTCCACCCGCGCGATCCGACCGTCGACGACGACCCGGACGCTTGATCCGACTCGGATCACGGCCGGAGAGGCGCGTTCTGGAATGGTGGGGCGTTCGTCGATCCACCCCTGAGCAGCGAGGGGGGCAAGGGGCAGGAGGGCAGTGAGGGCAAGGGCAATTGGTCCACGCATTGGGTCATCCCCGGTGTGAGTTGGCCGGGAGATGCCCCTAGGGGGGAAAGTTGCACGACGGGGTTTTTGTAGGTCCGACACATGCCTCGCCCGTCTCAACCTCGACCGGAGGCGGGTGAGGGGTGAGGGGGAACCGAAGGGAACAGGGAGCGGGGAACGGGACTGCAGCACCTACGACCTTACGACCCTTACGACAGGGGGCGAGGCATGCCTCGCCCCTACGACCTACGACGTCTCACGACTCCCTCCTCGCGACTCACGACTCACTTACGGCGTGTCGCTTTGGTACCCACACACCTCAATAATCCGATCCATCGTTGCGCGCGGGAAACCGAGAGCGGCGGCGGTCATGACTTCCGGACCGGACGCGCGCAGGAACTCGGTTGGTTTGCCGCCACCAGAGTTCACCAAGATCGCGACCTGTTGCTGGACATCGACCTGGATCGATGTTCTCGGCGGGAGTGTGTCGATTCCCGGCATCCCTTCATGAATTGACAGGTTGCCGCGGCTGTCGACGTAGCGAACGGGGCGGCCCTCGGTGTCGAGGGTGACGTCGATCGACCGACGATTCATCGGATCCGTGCTCGCGAAATTCATCATGAGCCTGCTCACACCCGCCGGCCGGGTCTTCGGGGGCGGGAGGTTGCATTCCGGCTCCCCCAGGCTCCCGGTTGCCCGTGGAACAAATGCCTCCGGATCCTTGAGCGCGTTCATGCGAATGCTTATGGGTGACGAGACACTCACCGCGGATGTGGAAGCGCCTCCGCTCGGGTTCACGAAGGCCGTCTGGTAGCCGTACTGGTAGTGAAAGCGGAGCAGGGGGTTCGCCGATTCAAGCCGCATCACGGCGACGGACTTCCCCGCCGGCAAGAGGATGTTTGGGGTGTACGCCCCGCATTCCTGTCTCAGGTTGGTGCAGTTGTTGAGTGTGAACGACGTGAGCATCAAGTCTCGGGGCGTGTCGTTCCGCAGGTAGAGCGACTCGATCTTGCCAGGGCTAATATCGATGGTGAACGCCATGACCGACACACCCTGTACCGGAGCGGGGCCCTTCGGTGACGACGGGAGGCAGGCGGTCAGCAAACCCGCGGCGCAGAGGGTGAGGACGGGCAGACGCATCGGGTGCCTCGGAGAGAGTGGATGGCAGACTCCAAAAACTACCACACCTCTGCGGTCGGAAAGGAGGCTAGCCCGCCAGCTTCTCCTCTCTCCTCTCTTGTCTGTTCTCCGTTCTCTGTTCTCCGTTACCTGACAATCGCGTAATACACGACGTACACCCAGCCGAAAAAACCGTGGAGAATCGCCCAGAGAATGGACTGATTGACGCTCCACGAGATGGCAATCGCAAGTGCGCTCCCCATCCCGATTCCGGCCTTGGCGACGCTGCTTCCTCGCGCAAAGCCTCCACCGCGGGTGTGAATTTCGACTGGCATGGCAGCCTCCTGATGGTTTGTTGGGACGGGCGAGGCGCGCGTCGCCCATGCGGGATCATAACATTCCTGTTCCCTGTTCCCAGTTCCCTATTCCAGCACATCCCGCCACTTCGACATCCGATCAAACTGCGTCCTCGCAAAGGGACAGAGCGGCATGAAGCGGTGGCCATTCGCACGCGCCCACTCGACTCCCGCTTCCACGAGGGCCTTTCCGACTCCCATTCCGCCGTGGTCGGGACCCGTTTCCGTGTGTTCGATAATCCACAGATGCTCGTTTACGCGCGAGAGCACCATCATCCCCGCCTCGTCCTCGCCATCCCAGGCAGTGAAACGGCCCTTGCCATTCGATTCGGTGAAGCGGATCTCCATTACGATCCCAACTCCTTTTGCCGCTCCTCACCCTTCGGCAACGCACCACGCTTCGCCGTGCCACTGATCGCCAGCGCCGTCCCGGCGCCGAGCACGGCGCAGGCCGCCGTCGGGATAAGCCAGAGGCCGCTGGGGTTGTCCGCCAACACGAAGCGAATTCCCAGCAGGACCGCGATGCCGCCGAGTGCGCCGAAGAGCGCGGATTGCCAGGCCGGCAGGCCGGTTGTCCCTTCGCGCCTGGGCATCAGCGCCAGGCCAGTCGCGTAGATCGCGCCACCAAAAAAGCCAAGCAATGCCACCATTCCCGACACCGCCCAATTGATGCCGAAGTAGCCGTTGACGATGAGGTCATACCCCATCCGGCCGAGCGCGAACGCCACTCCCCAGAAGATGGCGGAGACGACCCCCATGGTGAGGATGGCGCGCAGCTTGGTGAGGATGTTCATGGGGACCTCAGAGGGCAGAGGACTGGTGAGGGACTCGAAGCGGCCCCTGCAACTGTTTCGTGTGGGAACCTCAGCTATCTCCATGTCGTGCACAAGCGCGTGGCTCCTCCCTGGCGTGGCCGTGGTCGCGGGGTTCATCGTGCTACGGGGTGGGTGCAGGCGGTGAGGCGTACGTCGCGCCTACCGTGCGACCACCTGCAACTCGAAGACGTTCTGTCCCACGAAGAGCAGGACGAAGCTGAGCACTGCCGCGACGAGCGGAGTCATCACCCATCCCAGCGCCACACGACCAAGGGTGCCGTACTGGATTCCCTTGCCGCCCTTGATCAGCCCCACGCCGAGAATCGCGCCGATGATCGCCTGCGTGGAGGAGACCGGTACCAGGGGGGGAGCGGGGAGTCCGAGCGAGTGGAGCAGCGTCTGCAGCCCCTGCGACGAGAAGGTCACCAGCACCAGCGTGTGCGCCAGCACCACGATCAGAGCGAGCACGGGAGTGAGCTTGAAGATCTGACTCCCCACCGTGGTCATGACGCGGTAGGAGTGCGTGTGAATGCCGATCGCGATCGCCAGCGCCCCAAGGAGGAAGAGTTGTTCGGTGCCGGAGACGCGCAGTGCGCCCCCGAGCGTGACGTCCCGGAACGGGGACGCAGGGACGAAGACTCCCATCACATTGGCGATGTTGTTGGCCCCCAGCGCATACGCCCCGGTGGCGCCGACGAAGACCAGGCCCACTCGCGTGTACGCATCCAGCGAGAGGAGGTGGAGCCGACTCCGGGCCAGCCACCACCGGGCCATCCGGTACAGCACGATCGCAAAGCCCGCCGCCAGCACGGGGGCGAAGACCCACGCACTGACAATGGTGATCAGGGTGCCGTGATCGGTTGGCGAGCCGGTGAACCAGTTCCACCCAACGATCGCCCCGACGATCGCTTGTGACGTCGACACCGGCAGCCCGGAGCGGCTCATCCACGCCACGGTGAGGCCTGCGGTGAGGGCCACGGTGAAGGAGCCCGCGATGGCATTGACTGCGCCGAGCGCGCCAAGGGTCTGGGTGACGCCGGCCCCGCCGAAGACCGCTCCGAGCACCACGCCGATGCTCGCAATCGTGGCGGCCACGCGGAAGCGAATCATCCGGGTGCCGACCGCTGTGCCGAAGATGTTCGCCGCGTCGTTCGCCCCGAGCGACCACCCCAGGAAGAGTCCGCTGAGCAGGAAGAACCAGATCATCGCGTCACACGTAGCGCTTGATGGCGGCGATGGCCAGCCGGTCACAGACGTCGTCCGCATCCTCGGCGATTTGCTCGGTGTGCGTCACGAAACGTCGCAGTTGATTCTTGTGACTCAGCCGAAGCTCGCGGCGAAAGACGGCGCGCATGTATGTCTCCGCGATCCGATTCACTTCACCGCGGAAGGCTTGGGCCCGGGAGATATGGTCCCGAACGGCGGCCAGATTGCGAAAATACGCCCGGCAGCCACTGACGGTCGCCTCGACCGTGTCGATGGCGTTGTCGGCCAGATCGCGGAAGAGGGGGTTCAGGTCGTCCTGAAGCTCGGGGTTCTCGATCGAGAAGCGCAGCAGGGTGGCCGTGATCACGTTCAGGACCTCGTCGGCACTCTCCAACAACCCGAGCACGTCACCGCGTGACTCCGGAATCAGCGTATGCAAATAGAGTTTGCTTTCGATGCCACGCCGCAGCATGTCGCCGCGTTCTTCGGTGTTCCGGAGCTCCTGGAGCCGGACCTCGAATTCGTCGCTCCGATGCTCGAGGAAGCACTTCACGCCCTGCCGAAAAAGCATCCCGCCTTGAATGATCAGGTCGAGGTACTCGTCGATTTGGGCTTCGAGCTCCCGGGTCCTCCGAAAGAGTACAGTCATGGGTCGTCGCTCCACAGCGGGACGGCTGGTGGTGGCCGAGTCGTCAGAACAGTCCGAACACCCCGTTGGGTGTGATTCCCAACAGGCGGAACCAGGTCTCCCCCGCGAGGATGATCACCAACCAGGCGATCATCATCATCGTCACGCCATATCGGAAGGCGTCCGAGAGGGTATAGCGGTCGGTTTCGTAGAGCAGCGCTGCCGGTTTGCTGTTGAATGGGAGCACATACACATGTTCGATCATGAAGGCGGTCGGCAGCGCCAGTGAGGTAATGGGATACTGGAAACGGCTCGCGACGCCGATGGCGATCGGGATGAAGAGCATGGCGCGCATGGTCTTCGACTGAAAGACCAGCGCACTGAAGACCATCACCCCGGTCAGCAGGAGGTAGAGAACCCAGAAGGGCGTGTCCGTGCCAATGCCGATCTGATCGAAGAAGGCGTTGACGGAAATCGAGGCGAGGTCTGTGGCATCGAGTCCGGCCCCGAGCGCGTAGGCACCAGCCGAGAAGAGCATCAGGTGCCAAGGGATATCCACCTCGTTCCATTCCACGATCCCGTAGCGTGGCAGCAGCGCGATAATCGCGCCGACGAACGCGACGGCGGTTGGACTCACGCCATGGATGCGGTCGGTGGCCCAGAGACCGAGAATGGCGAGGAAGATCACCACCGCGCGAACTTCCTTGCCGTCCATCGGACCGAGGGCGGCATAGTCCTGCTGGAGCCGGGCCATGCCACCGGGAATCTGAGGCACGCGTTCCGATGGGGAGAGCGGGAAGAAGACCTGCATCGCCAGCAAGTATCCCACCAGCATCAACCCGACCATCACCGGGAACATCGCCAGCATCCAGTCGCCGAAATAGATCGTGCTGCCGATCGCCCCGCCGATCAGGGCGGCCGCGAGCAGGTTGGCGCCCGAGCCGGTCATGAACGCTCCGGCGCCGAGGTTGATGTCCAGCAAGTTTTGCAGGACGATGCTGCGCCCGAAATTGGTCTTCTCGCCACCCGGACGTGCCCCATAGATCGCAGCGATCACCATGAAGAGTGGCAGCAGGATCGCCGCCTTCGCCGTCGTGGCGGAGACAAATGCCGAGAGGATCACGTTGAGCACGATGAAGACGCGCATCACCGAGGGTGCGCTATGTCCGAAGCGCAGCAGAAGCCAGAGGGCCACCCGCTTGGCCAGGCCGGTGGCCACCAGCATGCTGGCCAAGACAAAGGACATGATATTGAGCCACATGACCGGGTGGCCCAGTTGGGCGTAGGCTTCCTGTTCGCCGAGGACCCCCGTGAGGACCAAGGCGCTGATCACCATCAACGAGACCAGGTAGTTGGGAAGCGCTGCCGTCACCCACAACACCATGGAGGCGACGAAGATGGCCAGCAGGGCCGCCAGATGGGTGCTGAAGAGCGGGCCTCCTTGTTCCGCCAATCGCGCCTTGGCCAGTTCCGAGGTGATTCGCGCAGGGTCGATGTTCTGCAGAAAGGGCAGATCCACCAGAAAGGCGAGGAGGACGAAGAGCAGGAGCGCGAGCGGTACGCCAGCGCGTGCCAGCACCAACTCGGTGCGACTTCTGGTGCGGACTGGGAGAAGCTCGATGCGGTAGTTCCGCATGTCGAGCGGGTCGGCTGTGTCGCCGACAGGACGTGGTGCCGAACGCCCCGGCGCAGTCATCTGGCAGTTCCGGACCAACGCGTGAACGGCGATTTCATGAGCATCGCGTTGTAATAGCGCGCGTCGCCTGTGACCTCCGCGCCCAGCCAGGGCGGTCGTTGGAAGACCTCATCCGCCGCGCCCAGCTCAACCTCGGCCAGGACGAGCCCGGTGTTGTCCCCGTGAAATTCATCCACCTCAAAGGTATGTCGACCCACTGGTACGAGATGCCGCACCTTGTCGATGACGCCGGGCTCGCAGAGGCGGAGCAGTTCCTGTGCCTCCGCGATCGGCAGTTCACGCTCCCACTCGAAGCGTGTGGTTCCCGACGCGTCGCCGATCCCCTTGATGGTCAGGAAGCCGCGATCACCGGCAATGCGGACCCGGACGGTGCGCTCGGGAACCGAGCAGAGATATCCCTGAACAATCCGTCGGGAGCCGATCGCCTCGCGGCGAAAGTCACCTTGGACCAGAAACTTTCGTTCAATTTCCTGGGTCATCGGATCGCTCCAGATGGCGTGGCTGCGAGTGGCGTCGGGTGCATCCCGAGCACCCGTTTTATCGCATGGAGGTAGTTGATGTTCTCCAATCCGGTCATCCCCGTGTCCACAATGGTCCGATGCAATGCGGCGCGATCGGTGGACTCCGTGGCCACCGTCACCACTCGGGCCCCGTTGATGAGCACGACGGCATATTCGCAGATGGTGTCATGGACCAGGTACCCGAAGCGTTGTTTGCGAACATGGACAGCCTGTAGCCCCGGTTGGGCGTCGACAAAGTGCCGGAAGGCCTCGAAGTCCCAGTCCTGATCGGCAGTTGGGGGCCACGGGACGCCGAAGGCGGGAGCAACGTCTGCTCGCATCACTGCCTCAGTAAGCGGGAAGGTCCCCTTCATCACGGGGCGCCATTGTTCCAATCCCTCGAGGGTCTGGACCAACGCCTTGATATCCACTTTGCCGTCGCGAATCTTGGTGTTGTGCGTATCGGAGTGTTGCGACACGATATACAGTTCGTCCGAATGGCGCTCCCACACGGGCTCCGGGACCGGCACGGAGAAGCGGCCCATCCGATGGTGGACGCGATCAAAGTCTTGCCCAAACGCGCGGAACTCGAAGCGCGGCGCGGAGGCCGCTCCGATCTGCGGTGTGATGGACGGCATGGTGACTCCGTACCTCGGTGTGTCGGCGGACCCCCGCCCGGCGGGCGGGGGTCGTGAGGACTCAACTCAGCGGCACCCCTTCGACGACGATGTTGTCAAAGCGGTTGTTGCCGGACGAGCCGGCTGCCGCCTCGCCAAGGAAGCGAATTCGGAAACGCAGAGCGGCCTGATTGTTCACCGCTGTGATCGCCGATAGGTCAATGGTCTGGAGGGCATACTCAAGCTGAATGTCGTATGCCGCACCGACGACCACCCAAGTGGTTCCGCCGTCGACGGAATAGGAGAAGTCTTCCTGGGTCGCGCCACTCGACGAGCGCATCACCGCGAACGAGACCACCAACTTCTCGTACCCGGTGGATGGGGCAACCAGAATCAACTCCCGCGTGTTGGCTGGATTCCTCGGCCGAAGCCCGAATCCCGCCGGTTGTCCGGACTGCGCATTCAACGTGGTCCCATCCACGTCGTCCATGTATCCGGCTCCCGTGCCCGGATAGGTGATGGTTGCGCCGGTCAGTGCGCTCTCGTCCGCCGCAATCGGTGTGGTAATCGTCCCGCCGGGCAGGCCGTTGAAGTGCCAGTAGTGCACGACCTCGGAGACCTTCGGGGGGAGTGGGGGTAAAGCCAGGTCGTCAACGCATCCTCCTGCTCCCACCGCGAGGAGACCGACCATCCATAGCATGCATTTCCGTGTCATGACTGCCTCGTCGTTGTCCCGCCAGGGGCGGGCATCAGAAGGACACCTGTATCCGTAGCGCGATCGCCTTGTAGTCCTCGCCCGCCTTGCCGTCGGCTTCCGTGATCAGCTGGGGGTTGGTGCTGAGCGCGCCCGCTGCGGTCGTACCCACGTTGAGTCGGCCGCGGCCATTGGCGAAGCGGTCGTTGTTCACGGTGGAGAAGTTGAGCATGAACTTGACGTTGTTGTTCGGATAGAAATTCACGCCCAGTGTCCACGCCTCCCCTGCGCCACCCGTGATGAAGGCATCCGGGCTGTTGAGGTCGAGGTACTGGTAGCGGAGGCCGACTTCGACATCGCCCCAGTCGCGCCCGAGTCTGGGTTGTGTGAATTCGCCATCGTTCGGGTTGTACTGGTAGCGCCCCCCAAAGAGCATGGCACTGCCGAAGACGTAGTGGCCCTTGAAGTGGGCGACAGGGATCGAGTCGATCAACGAGGTCAGGCTGGCGCGGGTGATTTCACTCTGCGCCCGGAATCCCTTGTAGTACGCCGCCATGTCGAGGTTGCCATGGACGGCGTGGTCCACGTTCTTGATCCGGTCGGTGTCGATGTACTTGTGGCGGTTGACGTTTGCCGGACCCCGGACACTGAACCGCATCGTGCCGATGACGTCGTCCGTCTTGGGGGTGCGGTAGGACTGGGCAAAGCCGAGATGGACTCCCTTGTCGGGGTCATTGACCCACGGCATGACGATGACCTTGCCGGTCAACGAGTAGCCCTCGTCCGCGCCGAAATCAGCGTTATTGTCCTTCCGGTTCTGCACTTCCTCCCAACCGCCGACATCCTGGAAGTGGGTGCCGCCGACCAGCATCAACCAGTTGTGGTTGTAGATGCCTTGCATGCCCAACGTACGTGACGGCGTCAGGCCGTTGGTGACCATCGGGCGTTCCATGAAGACGAGGTAACGACTGCTGGTATTCTGTTCCAACGAGAAGACTTCCTTGAAGTTGCCCCACTTGATACTGAAGTGTTCGTTCGGCGAGTACATCAGAATGGCATCCTTCAGATCTGCCCGCGAATCGGCAAAGTCCATGTCCAGCTCACCATACCACTTGTCCCGGAACTGGGCCTTCAATGCCAAGCGTGCGCGTCGCACTTCGGCCCCACTGCCGTTCTCGTTCAGCGAGTCGTCGAAGATCACAGCTCCGTCGAGGTTGAGGCGGACGTCGAACCAGAGGCGATAGAGCCCGTCCGTGCTCTCGAAGACCAGCAAACCGTCGCGGGTCTCGGGCACAACTGGTCGCCGGTCCACCCGCACGCCGTACTGGTTGTACCGTGCACTGGAGATCAGGAAGATGTCCACGGTGGAACGTCCGTCGAGTGCCACTTCCTGTGTGTCATAGTCCGGGTGTGTGATGACCAGAATGTCCGAAGACTGCATCGGTACCGAAATGGTGAAGGCACCGGCCGCATCGGTCGTTACTGCCAAGAGGGCACCCTGGACGCGAACCTTCGCGCCTGCGATCGGTTGCGAGGGTGCAACGGCCGCGCCGACAAGCTGCACCGGGTTGGAACGCACGGTACCCCGCACGATCCTCTCCTGTGCTGTGAGCGGGACCACGCAGACGAGTACGAGTCCTGCGATGAGAACTGTCACGAATGTTTTCATGCGGTCACCCTTCCTGTCCTGAATGGTGTGGTGGCAGTGACTCCCCGATATCCTGGGGGCGTAACCCTCTCCTGCCGTGGTCACGACACCCCAGCCACCATGGTGCGGGGTTCCACCGTGGAAGTATCCTCTGGCGATTATGAAGGAAGGAGGAAGGAATCGGGAAAGAGCGCTCATCGCCGATGGCGAGAGGCGGGTATCAGGTGGTGTACGGTGGAGTGGCGGCGGGCCGGGGGATGGCTGGCGTGGGCACGCCTATCGGTTACTGCTGGACCCCTCGTGGGTGACCGGAAATCTGCTGCAAATCCCCGCGATACGGGACTATTTCACTCGTATTGCAGTCGCTTGCCCGCACCGAATCAGGTCGCCATACTCTTGTTGCAGCGCCTGACCATCCTGTCACGGTGCCGCACATTGACGCTTCTCCCTGAGGGCTCCATGCTCGTCAAACATATGCTCACGACGGTGTTGGCAGTGGCGTTGGTTTCGTGCAGTCCGGCACCGGCGCCGGTCGAGGATGCGGCAACGCCCCCCGATGCCGGTGGCCAAGCGGCGGTCAGCGACGACGTCTCGATGCCCGATGTCGTCAAGGTGGCGGTCGGGTCGCCGGACCACACCACGCTCGTTGCGGCCCTCAAGGCAGCCGATCTGGTGAACTCGCTCGCCAACGCCGGCCCGTTCACCGTCTTCGCACCGACCAATGCCGCCTTCGAGAAGCTCCCGGCGGGGACCGTCGAGGATCTCCTCAAGCCCGCCAACAAGGACAAGTTGGTCGACGTGCTCTATCAGCATGTCACCACCTCCGCACTCAGCGTCGACGAATTCGCGGATGGCGACACGGTCGGCATGGCGGGTGGCGGGAAGGCCGTGGTCAAGAAGCAGAATGGCGAGATGTGGATCGGCGGCGCCAAGGTGATTGGCTCGGTGCGCGCGTCGAATGGGTGGGTGCATGTGATTGATGCGGTGTTGCTGCCGTAGGCGAGACGCGAGTCGCTAGTTGGGAGTCGTGAGAGGGAACAGGGAACAGGGAGTCACTGGGATGCCCGGCAGTCCCGTTCCCCGTTTCCTGTTCCCTGCTGTTCCCCCTGGCCCCATGCCGATCCCTCTCGCGACTCACGACTCACGACTTGCCTCACTATTTTCCGTGCATGCCCAACACCCGCATCCTCGCCACCGGCCGTGCCGTCCCCGACCGCGTGGTCACCAACGCCGAGCTGGCCGAAAAGATCGACACCTCCGACGAATGGATTCGGCAACGGACCGGGATCGAGCAGCGCCATTGGATCGCCGTTGGCGAGAGTGGCAGCGGCCTCGCCCTGAAGGCGTCGGAACGCGCGCTCGCCAAGGCCGGCATCCCGGCATCTGACCTCGACGCGATCGTCTATGCGACCTCGACCCCCGACCATTTCGCACCGGGCGGCGGCGTCTATCTCCAGCGTGACCTCAACGTCGGCACCATCCCCGCACTCGATATCCGCACCCAGTGTTCCGGCTTCGTGTACGGGCTCTCGCTCGCCGACTGCTACATCAAGAGCGGGATGTACCGCACCGTGCTGGTGGTCGGCGCCGAAGTACAGAGCACGGCGATGGACGTCAGCGACCGTGGCCGGAACACCGCGGTGATCTTCGCCGACGGCGCTGGCGCGGCAGTGGTGCAGGCCTGCGACGAAGCCGCCGGGTCCGAAATCCTCGCCTGGGACCTCCACTCCGAAGGCGCGCACGCCGAACTGCTCTGGGTCGATGCCCCGGGCTCGGTCTACCACCCGCGGAACCAGGCGGAGCATATCGACTCAAAGGGCTACCTCTCGATGGACGGGAAGGAAGTCTTCAAGCATGCCGTGACCCGGATGCCGGAGTCGGTGCAAGCAGTCCTCGACAAGGGGGGGAAGTCGACAGAGGACTTGACCCTGTTGATCCCCCACCAGGCCAACCTCCGCATCTCCGAGATGGTCCAGAAACGCCTCGGCCTCCGGGACGATCAGGTCTACAACAACATCCAGCGCTACGGCAATACCACCAGTGCCACCGTCCCGATCGCTCTGGATGAGTGCCTCGAGCAGGGGCTGATCCAGCGCGGCGACCTGATCGCCCTGACCGCTTTCGGATCCGGCTTCCTCTGGGGGAGTGCCCTGATCCGGTACTAGCCGAGACTGAATCTTCCGGGGTCCCCGTTGCGTACTGAAACAGGTAACCCCTTCTGGGAGGCACACGTGTTCGCTGGAATCTGGAACCTGATGACGCTGGTGGTCGCGGCCGGCGTTGGGATCGTCTCCTTCGGCTTCGCCCGGGAATACGTCCGGCAGCGGCTCCGTTTCGTGGATGCGGTAAAGCATCCACTCGCGCCGTGGATCGCGGGCGGTGTGGTACTCCTGATCGCCTCGCCGATTGCCGCCTTGCTGCCACTTGTGACCGGATTCACCGCCCTCGTCGCGGGCGCCGCCACCGGCCTCGGCACAGCCAGCGGGGTGAAGGCCCTCAAGCGCGGCGAGTAACCCCCTTCCCCAGCGGACTATCTTTGGCCATGAGCCAAATCCAATGTGTCCGCTGTGGAATCGCCGGTGAGCCGCAGGCGTTCAAGCCCTTCTCCAACGAGATGGGCACGCGCATCTATGAGTCGATCTGCAAGGCGTGTTGGGCCGAATGGCTCAAGACCCAGCAACAGTTGATCAACCACTACGCGTTGATTCCCCATCAGCCCAAGGCGAAGGAATTCCTGCTCCGGAACATGGAGCAGTTCTTGTTTGGGGAAGGCGCGCCCGACTCCCTGCCGTAACGCGCCGCAGGGACACTGCACCCGGCGAGCGCGCCGTGTAGCGCGGGTGACGGCGACGGGTTAGCATCCGCGCATCCCCCAGCCGGAATGACATGACCAATCGCGTCCTGCGGGTCCATCCCGACGACAACGTGCTTGTGGCTCTGGAACCCCTCGCCGCTGGCGAGTCGGTAGCAGACGGCTCCCGCACGCTCGAGCTCGCCACTGCCGTAGCCCCCAAGCACAAATTCACCACGCTCCCCCGCGCCGTCGGCGATCCGATCGTCATGTACGGCATTCTGGTTGGGCGCGCCGTCGTGCCGATCGCCGAAGGCGAAGTGCTCACTACCGCCAATACCAAGCACGCCGCCGCCGAGATGCATGCCGCGACCAGCGCTCCCGCGTGGAGCCCGCCCGACGTGTCCGCGTGGCAGGAGCGCACCTTCCTTGGCTACCACCGCGCCGATGGTCAGGTGGGGACGCGCAATCATTGGTTGGTGATTCCGCTGGTCTTCTGCGAGAATCGCAATGTCCAGATGATTCGCCAGGCCTTCGAGGAAGAGCTCGGTTTTGCCCCGCCCGACCTCTATCGCCAGCAGGTGCGTGCCCTGATCGAAGGGCTCGGTGAGGACGGTCGCGGCAACACACAGGGACGGATGCGCCGGTCGGGACGGGTCTTTGAGAACATTGACGGCATCAAGTTCCTCACCCACAGCGGCGGGTGTGGCGGGACGCGCGAGGACTCGCGCAATCTCTGCGGACTGCTCGCCGGCTACCTGCACCATCCCAACGTCGCCGGCGCCACCGTGCTCTCGCTCGGCTGTCAGCATGCCCAGGGCGACTTGCTGCGCGAGGAGATCGCCAAACGTGCGCCGCAGTTCGACAAGCCGCTCCTCTACTTCGAGCAGCAGGGGCAGGTATCGGAACAGGCGATGCTCACCGCCGCAATCGAGCAGACCTTTCATGGACTTGTTGCCGCCAATCAGGTGACACGCGCCCCCGCGCCACTCGCGAAGCTGAACGTTGGCCTCAAGTGCGGCGGCTCCGATGGCTTCTCTGGCATCACCGCCAACCCGGCCGTCGGCCATGCCGCTGACCTCCTTGCCGCACTCGGCGGAACGACACTGCTGGCAGAATTCCCGGAGCTCTGCGGCGTGGAGCAGGAATTGATTGACCGCTGCACCGAGCCACGGCACGCCGAACGCTTCATGCAGCTGATGACGTCCTACAACGCGCGCGCCAAAGCAGTCGGCTCAGGCTTCGATATGAATCCGTCGCCGGGCAACATCAAGGATGGCCTGATCACTGACGCGATGAAGTCGGCCGGTGCGGCACGGAAGGGTGGCCTCTCGCCGATCACCGATGTGCTCGATTACCCCGAGTACGCCACGACGCCGGGACTCAACCTGCTCTGCACGCCCGGCAACGACGTCGAAGCCACCACGGCACAGGTTGGTGCCGGTGCCACGGTGGTGCTCTTCACCACGGGGCTTGGCACGCCGACCGGCAATCCGATCGCCCCGGTGATCAAGCTCGCGACCAATACCGCACTCGCCACCCGGATGCCGGACCTGATCGACATCGACTGCGGGCCAGTGCTCTCGGGTGCCAGCACGCTGGCCGAAATGGGCGAGGAGATTCTGGACTTGATCGTCGCGGTGGCGAGCGGTCAGCTGACCCGCGCGGAACAGCTCGGGCAAGACGACTTCATACCCTGGAAGCGGGGAGTCTCACTGTGAGTACGGCCAAGTTTCGACTCGACGGCAAGACCGCCGTGGTGACCGG
>JAHECN010000052.1 GCA_024641735.1 Gemmatimonadota bacterium
CCGAGCAGTGCGCCGCGATCCGGGCACAGGCGCTGGCCGTCGGGGCTACCGAGCACCATGAAGTGGACGCACGTCGACTGGTGTTCGACCGATTCGTGCGGGTCCTGATCCAGGCCAATGTCCTGCGTGGCGAGGTCTATCCGCTCTCCGTGGCGGCCGAACGGACCCAGCAGGCGATCTCCGTCGTCGACATCGCACGCCAGATTGGTGCGGTTGCCGTCGGTCACGGATCGACCGGCGCGGGTAACGACCAGATCCGCTTCGACATCGCCCTCCGCGTGTTGGCGCCGGAACTCGAGATCGTGACGCCGATCCGTGAGGAGTCCCTCTCGCGCGAAGCGGCCATCGCCTACCTCGAGGCGCGAGACCTCCCCGTTCCGCCGAAGGCGAACGCCTTCTCCATCAACGCAGGCCTTTGGGGTACAACGTGGGGTGGAGGGTGGACGCATGACACCTGGGCCGCACCGCCGAGCGAGTTGCTCGACCCCTCCGACCATGCCCCGCCCCCGGCCGACCATGTGGTGGGCTGGGAACAGGGCGTGCCCGTTTCCCTCAACGGGGAGGAGTTGCCGGGCTATGCGATCGTC
Organism: Gemmatimonadota bacterium; assembly: GCA_024641735.1. Taxonomy (GTDB): domain Bacteria; phylum Gemmatimonadota; class Gemmatimonadetes; order Gemmatimonadales; family GWC2-71-9; genus Palsa-1233. The sequence continues at coordinate 588 of JAHECN010000052.1, forward strand.
GATGCGGTGAGCGCACTCGCCAGTGCCTACGGCATTGGCCACGGCATTCATGTCGGAGAGACCGCGCTGGGGATCAAGGGTCGCATCGGGTTCGAGGCCGGGAGTGCCTTGATGCTCATCAGCGCCCATCGCGAGCTCGAGAAGTTGGTGCTCACCAAGTGGCAGTCGTTCTGGAAGGACCAGCTGGGCCGCTTCTATGGGGATCGGCTGCATGAAGGGCACTATTTCGATCCGACCCTGCGCGACATCGAGGCGATGGTCACGTCGTCGCAGCAGCGAGTTACCGGCGAGACGCGCATCCGCATGGCCGCCGGGCGGTTCTTGGTGACAGGGGCACGTTCACCCTGGTCGATGATGGATCGTGCGATCGCCACCTACGGCGAGGAGAACGTGCTCTGGACCGGAGACGAAGCGAAAGCATTCGCACGCGTCGGCGCGATTCCGGAGTTGTTGGCAATGCGGGCCGATGCGCGTGCACAAGGGGAGGGGTGAGATGGTAGTGACCACTCGGGTCCGACTCGATCGGATCGCATCGTCGACGCGCAATGCCGCGCTCACCGCCGAAGTCATGGTGGGCGATGAAATCGTGGCAGCGGAAGGCTACGTGTTGGCAGTGCGCATTCTGACCGACAAGAGCAGCTACAACAGCGTCGAAGATCTTGGTGGGCGGATGGTCTCCCTCCGGTCCGGCGATGTGCTGGCAGGGACGCTCGGCGTCCGGCGTGCGCTCCGAGGCTACGCTGGTGAGATCCCGAAGACAATTGCGGTCGGCGACACGATCGACGTCCTGAATCTCGGTGGCATTCTCGGCCGCTGCACCTCCGCCAATCCCGAGATCGGGCCGCCCTTCAAGGCGGAAGTGCTCGGTGCCGTGCTCGCCTTTCCCGAGCTGGGGGATCGCATCGGTCGACCGGCGCACATTCGCGATCGCGCCGTGCCGCCTGCGGAAACGTTGTCGTGCGACATCCCGGTGGTGTACGTCGCCGGGACCTGCATGAACGCCGGCAAGACGGTGGCAGCGACCGAATTGGTGCGCGGGCTGGCGCGTGGGGGCATGCGTGTCGCCGCTTGCAAGTTGACGGGTGTCTCGCTGATGCGTGATGCGCTCTCGATGCAGGACGCTGGCGCTGTGTCGGCACTCACATTCAACGACGCCGGTGCTGCCAGCACGCACGCAGGAATGACTGTTCCGGTGGCTCGCGGATTGTTCAATCGTCTGGCCGATCCGCGCGGTGCGCGCCCCGACGTGATCGTGGCAGAACTCGGAGACGGGATCCTCGGGGAGTACGGGGTGCAGGACATCCTCCGTGCCCCAGATCTGATGGCGCTGGGCGCTGCGTACATCATGGCAGCCCCGGATCCGGTTGGCTGTTGGGGCTCGCGCGAGTTGATGCGGGATGAGTTCAATCTTCCGATCACCGTGATCACGGGACCCGCGACGGACAACGCCGTCGGTCGCGACTACATCACGGCCTCCCTCGGGCTGCGCGCGGTGAACTCCCTCCGCGATCCCGAGGGACTCGTGACGGTGGTTCGGGCCGCGATCGAGCAGTGGCAGGCCGCGCACGGGAAGGCCTCGTGAAGGTCGCCGTGCTTGGCGCGGCCGGCTATGTCGGCGGCGAGCTGCTGCGGCTCGTGCTGCAACATCCGGATGTGACGGAAATTGTCGCCACGTCGCGGAGTCAGGCCGGCAAGCCGATCGCAGATCTCCATCCGGCGCTGGCGATGCTGACCGACGCGCGGTTTGCCGCGCACGCGCCAGCCGATGTCGCACGGGGCAAGGATGTCGTGTTCCTGGCGCTGGAGCATGGCGAGTCCGCCCAGATGATGGGTGAGATCATCGATGCCGGCCCGGGCTTGGTGGTGGATCTGGCGGCGGACTTCCGCATTCAGGACGGAGGCCTCCACGAGCGCTACTACGGGCCGCACCACGCCCCCGCGTTGGTGCATCGCTTCCAATATGGACTGGCGGATGTGCGCGGCACCTCGCTGCGTGGCGCCCGGGCCATTGCGGCGCCGGGGTGTTTCGCCACAGCCGCGCAACTGGCCCTCTACGCCATTGCGGAACTCCCCGTCTCAGCACCGCCGGTGATCTTCGCGGTGACGGGCTCAAGCGGTGGCGGCCAGAAGCTCAAGGCCACGGCGCACCATCCAAGCCGGGCGCACAATCTTTTCGCGTATCCCGATTCCTCGCACCGCCACGAGGGAGAAATCCTCGAGCAGTGGCGCGGCTGGCGGAATGATCGCACCGCGGAGGCGCGCCTTGTCCCGCATTCCGGGCCGTTCGTCCGGGGGATTTACGCGACGCTGCATGCGCATCTCGATCCCGCATTCCCGTCGGTGAGCTTCGCCGAACATATCGCAGGCCGCTTCCTGGGTCGGCCCTTCGTGCGTGTGATGGACACGCCACCGGAGCTGACGCATGTGGTGGGGACCAATCTCGCGCTCTTGCACGCGACTCCCTCCGCGGATGGTCGCGAGGTGCGTGTCTTTTGCGCCATCGACAACTTGATCAAGGGCGCAGGAGGTCAGGCGATTCAGGCCATGAATCTCGCCCTCGGGCTGGATGAACGCGCCGGCCTGATCGCCCCGGGGCCGTTCCCATGCTGATGCGCGAAGATGGGCCAGCACTGTTGCCGGTGTACGCGACCTTTCCGTTGCGCGCGGCGTCGGGTCATGGCTCTTGGTTGGTCGATGAGACCGGGGTGGAGTGGCTCGATGCGTATGGCGGACACGCCGTTGCGACGGTCGGCCACTCGCACCCGGATGTCGTCGCCGCGATTGCCGAGCAGAGTGCGCGTCTTCTCTTCTACTCGACGGCCGTGCCGCACGCGGGACGGGAGCGGCTCGCGGAAGTGCTCGCGCGTCACGCCCCCGGCGCGTTGGGCAAGGTGTTCTTTTGCAACTCCGGCGCGGAAGCCAACGAGAACTTGCTGGGTCTGGCGCGTCGAAAGACCGGTCGCACGACCGTCGTCACCATGCGTGGTGGGTGGCACGGCCGCACCGCCGCCACGCTCGCCTGCACCGATGGCGCAAAGTACGAGGCTGGCGCGCTCCGGGCCGGTGTGCCGCTCTCTCGCAAGGTGCCGTTCAATGATCTTGCGGCGCTCGAGGCCGCCATGGACGAGAGCGTTGCGGCCGTCCTGTTGGAGCCTGTGCAGGGATTCAGTGGAGCACGCACCGCGACCGTGGAATTCCTGGAAGGCGCGCGTGCGCTGTGCGATCGCTTTGGCGCCAGGCTCCTCTTTGATGAAGTGCAATGCGGTGTCGGTCGCCTCGGCACGTTCACCGCGGCGGAGAGCTTCGGTGTGATACCAGATGCACTCTCGATGGCGAAGGGTCTCGCGTCAGGATTGCCGATGGGCGCCGTCCTTGCGCAGCCGTCGCTCGTGGATGATCTCGCCATTGGCGATCTCGGATCGACCTTCGGCGGTGGCCCGGTGGTGTGTGCTGCCGCGCTTGCCAACATCAGCGTCATCGATCGCGAGGAACTGCTCGAGAACGTCCGCAGGGTTGGCGCGCAACTCCGCGCCGGTACCGAAGCGATGCCCCATGTCCGCAGGGTGCATGGCCGGGGTTTTCTGCTCGGACTGGAATTGGACCTGCCGGCCGCGGAGGTGCAACGGGCGCTGTGGGCACTCCACATCCTGACCGGTACCTCGACAGATCCGCAGACGCTGCGGTTGTTGCCGCCCCTCTCGCTCAGTAGCGACGAGGCGGCGCTGTTGCTCGACGGACTCCGGACGGTGCTCTCCGCATGAAACGGGATTTTCTCGCGATGGAGGAGTGGTCCCCGGAGGCCATCGACGGACTGCTCGCGCTCGCCGCACGCTGCAAGCGCGGTGAACTCCTCGGTGGACTTGAGCGCAAAGTGTTGGCAATGATTTTTCTGGATCCTTCCCTGCGGACGCGCTCCTCGATGGAAACCGCGATGTTCCTGCACGGTGGCCACGCCCTCGCGCTGGAGCCGGGCAAGGGAAGTTGGGCGATGGAGACCGAACTGGATGTCGTCATGGACGGCACGACGGTCGAGCACATCATCGAGGCGGCACGCGTGCTGTCACGCTACGCGGATGCGCTCGCGGTCCGCTCCTTTCCCAAAGGCACGGATTGGGGCGTCGAGCGCCTCGACCCGACCATCCGGAACTTCGCGCGCTTCGCGGACAAACCGGTGATCAACCTGGAGTCCGCCCGCCGGCATCCGTGTCAGGGCCTCGCCGATGCCATGACGATGCGCGAGCATCTCGGCGAGACCGTCGGGAAGCGCTTCGTATTGAGTTGGGCCTGGCACCCGAAGGCGCTGCCGACCGCGGTCCCCGCGAGCGCGGCCATCGCGGCGGCACACCTCGGGATGGAAGTGACAATCGCGCGCCCGGATGGCTACGACCTCGACTCCGAGGATTACCTCGCGATCGAGACGCTGGCCACGGCGCGGGGCGGATCCCTCCACATCACGGACGATCTCGATGGCGCGATCGAAGGCGCCCACGTGGTCTATCCGAAGTCGTGGGGCGCCCTGACACACTTTGGTCGCCCGGAGGAGGAGCGTGCGGGGCGCGAAGGGAAGCGGGACTGGCGTCTCACGCAGGAACGGATGCGGAGTACCGCAGCAGGGCGCGGCATCGCGATGCATTGCCTTCCGGTCCGCCGGAATGTGGAAGTGGACGGCGAGGTCCTCGACGGACCGAATAGTGCCGTGATTGACCAGGCAGAAAATCGGCTGCATGCGCAGCGGGCGTTGTTGTTGGAATTGATCGGAAACCGATAGGAGCGAGTCGCGAGTCGCGAGTCGTGAGATTGTAACCGGAGCCTCCTCTCACGACACGTGACTCACGACTCAACCCTCGATTCGTGATTGTGAACACACTAAGGAGCCCCACCCATGACCCTCGATCCATCCAAGAGCATTGCCGGCCTCAAAGGGGCACTGCGTTACGTCCGCGCCTATCGCGATCACGTCTTTGTCGTGAAGCTCGGCGGCGATGTGCTGTCCGACCCGCACAGCCTCGACACGGTGGCGGGGCAGTTGGCGTTGCTCTCCTCGCTGTCGATCCGTCTGGTGGTCGTGCATGGTGGCGGCACGCAGGCCAGCGCGATTGCCCGACGGCTCGGGCAGGAGCCGGAGATGATCGCGGGACGCCGTGTCACCGACGACGCGGCGCTTGAGGTCACCAAGATGGTGTATCGTGGTCTCCTGAACACCGATCTCGTGGCGGCCTTCCGTCGGCATGGCGTGCAGGCGACCGGGTTGTCAGGGGTGGATGGCGATCTCATCACCGCGCACCGGCGGCTCCCGCTGCGCGTCGTCGATGATGCCGGCGTGGAGCGGACCGTCGATTACGGCCATGTCGGGGACATCGACAAGGTGGATCCGCGGATTCTGGACACCCTGCTCAGTGCGCGCTTCGTCCCGGTGGTCTCCTCGCTCGCGGGGGACGCGGACGGCAACGTATACAACGTCAACGCAGACACCGTCGCAGAGTCGCTCGCGATCGCGCTGAAGGCGCAGAAGCTGATCTTCCTGACTGGCGCGCCCGGCGTGCTGCGGGACCGCAATGATCCGTCGACGTTGGTGGCGTTTGCGGACCCGGACGATCTGGCGGAGTTGATGGCGAGCGGAGCACTCGCCGGCGGCATGCGCCCGAAGGTGGAGGCGTGCATTCGTGCCGCGACAGGCGGGGTCGATCGGACGCACATCATTGATGGCCGTGCACCAGACGCGTTGCTGCTCGAGGCATTCACCGGCTCGGGCTGCGGCACCATGATCGTGGGACGAAAGGAGAAGGCGACCTACCTTGGCGTTGACCTCGCGGACTGAGATTACCACGCTCGCCGAGCTGGTGGCGATTCCCTCGATCAGCGGGAATGAGCTGCCGGCGGCGGAGTATGTGGAGCATGTGGCCCGGGAACTCGGGCTCGCGGTGGTGCGCGACGAAACCTCCGTGCGCGTCAGCGTCGGGGACGAGAAGGCAGGACCGACGTTGGCGCTCGCGTCGCATCTTGACGTGGTGCCGCCGGGGGACGGGTGGACCCGCGATCCCTTCGCGCCGCATATCGAAGGGGATCTCCTGTATGGTCGCGGGTCCGGAGACGCCAAAGCATCGGTCACGGCCATGCTGCATGCGCTTGGCGACGTGGCCGCGCTGGGCGTCACGTTGCGGGGCCGCGCCCTTGGCATCTTCTCCTACGGGGAGGAGACGCGGAACGCGACGATGCCGGCGGCGCGGGAGCGGGCCGGCCGACTCGATGCCGCACTGATCGGGGAGCCGACCAATCTCGAATTTGCGGTGGCGCAACGTGGCCTGATGATGGTCGATCTGCTGGCGCACGGCGATCAGCACCACGCCGGATACGCCGCCACCGAGGGACGGAGCAATGCGATTACGCTGCTGGCGCAGGATCTCGCCAAACTGTCGGGGATCGCGAGTGCCAGGGTCCACCCAGTCCTCGGTGTCACGACTGTCACACCGACGATGCTGGAGTCCGGTGTCTCGCGGAACGTGACGCCGCCGACGGCCCGCGCGATTCTCGACATTCGATCGACACCCGACTGGACCCACCAGGAACTGGCTGAGCTGTTGCAGGCGGAGCTTGCGTCCGAGGTGATCGTCACCTCCACCCGGCTGGTTCCCTGCGAAACGCCGGCCGGCTCGCCGCTCCTGGCCGCGGCGCAGCGCGCTCGCCCGGTGGCTCGGACGTATGGCTCTCCGACCTGTTCCGACTGGTGTTATCTCAAGGATCTCGACGCCATCAAGGTTGGCCCAGGCACGTCGCGCCGGTCGCACACGGCGGATGAGTCGGTCAATTTGTCAGAGGTCACCGCCGCGCGCGCCTTCTATGCGAACGTGATTCAGGAGTATCTCCGATGAGTGACGCCAAGACGCTGTGGTCACCGGGCGCTGCGCCAGATGCGCAGATGCTGGCCTATACCGTCGCCGATGATCGCGAAGTGGACACCCGGTTGTTGCGATGGGATGTGATCGGCTCCCTCGGCCATGCAGCAGGACTCGCGGCGAGTGAGCTGATCACCAAGCGCGAGTACGCGACGATGCGGCGCGCACTGCGTGCCGCGCTGGCGGCGGTGCGGTCGGGTGAGCTGACGATCGGCCCCGAGCATGAGGATGGTCATAGTGCCGTCGAGCTCTGGCTGACGCAGCACTTCGGCTCGGTTGGGGAGCGGTTGCACACCGGTCGCTCGCGCAATGATCAGGTCGCCACCGATATGCGGCTCATGCTGAAGGACGAAGTCCTCGATTTGCACCGACGGATGATCGACCTTGCCGGTGTGCTGTTGGCCTTCGCGGTTCGGCATCGCCGCGCGCTCTGGCCTGGGTACACGCACCAGCGCATCGCCATGCCGTCCTCCGGCGGTCTCTGGGCGGCGGGGTACGCCGAAGGCCTCCTTGACGCCGCCGACGCCGTGCTCGGCTTCTGGCCGCGACTCGATCGTTCGCCCCTCGGGAGCGCGGCCGGGTACGGCGTGCCGTTGCCCCTGGTGCGCGAGGCTGCTGCCAAGGCGCTCGGCTTCGCTGGCGTGGAACAGGTGGTGACGTCGGTGCAGGGAAGTCGCGGCATGCTGGAAGCCGCGACGCTCTTCTGGTGCGGCGAGGCGGGACACCACGCGGCCAAACTCTCGGCGGACGTCATCCTCTACTCGTCGGACGAGTTCGGCTGGCTCCTGTTGCCACATGAGCTCTCGACAGGCTCCTCAATCATGCCCCAGAAGCGGAACCCTGACCTCTTTGAGTTGACGCGTGCCCGGGCAGCGGCGCTTGAGGGTGACCTGATGACCGTTCTGGCCGTGAAGGGGCGGCTGCCGGGCGGCTATCACCGCGATTTCCAACTCCTCAAGGCGCCGCTCTTCCGTGGCCTCGATCGGACGCACGAGATGCTCGGCATGCTGACGACCGCCATCCCGCGTCTCGGAGTCGACATCATGCGCGGCCGCAAGGCGCTCACCGGTGAAGTGCTGGCGACAGACGAGGTGATGCGGCGCGTCCGGGAAGGGACACCGTTCCGGCGCGCCTATCGCGACGTCGCGGCGGCAGTGAAGCGCGGTGAGCCGATGCCAGCCATCTCGATGGAAGCACTCTTTGCCGCACGGCTGAGCACCGGGGGGATCGGGAACCTCCCCATCACCGACCTCAAGCGGCGCGCCACGGACGGGCGTCGCTGGAATGCGGGGATGCGTCGTCGGCTGGATCGTGCCATCACGCAGTTGGTCGAGGGGCCGTCCTCATGAGTCTCGAGCGGCGGAAGCGGCACCTGAAAATCCTTGAGTTGGTCGCTACGCGTCCCATGCACACACAGGACGAGTTGGCTGAGGCGCTGGCGCAGGAGGGCTGGGAGGTCACCCAGAGTTCCGTGTCGCGCGACATCGGGACTCTCGGGTTGATCAAGGTGGACGGCATCTATCAGCGCGCCGCACTTGCGCGGCTCCAGGAGATTGCCGACCCCAATGAGCGTCGCCTTGCCAGCTCCCTCCTCGCGGTCGATCCGGCCGGCGATGCGATGCTGGTCCTGCACACTCCTCCCGGTGAGGCGCCCCGGGTCGGCAGTGCGCTGGATCTGCTTGGGTGGCCTGAAGTGGTGGGGACCATTGCCGGCGATGACACCATCTTCGTGGCGACCCGCAACGCCGGGGCACAAACGACGATTGAGCGGCGTCTCGCCGCGTTGATGCAGACGTCGTAATGGTTTGCCGGGACCCGCTGGACCGCCATCCCACCGCCGGCCCGCGCCACGACTAGACCGCCACGCGCTCAGAGTCCGAGCAGCCTCAGGAGCGCCTGGGGGTCTTCGCAGTAGAAATCGGGTGTGGCCGATTCCAGGTGCGCCCGATCGAAGGGTCCCCATGTGACGCCCACGGTTCCGACACCCGCTCCTCGACCACTGTAGATGTCGTGATGTGAGTCGCCCACGAAGAGACAGCCGGTCGTCGGCATCTGCAGCTGGGTGAGCGCGAGTCGCACCGGTTCCGGGTCGGGTTTCGGGCGTGTGACATCATCGGAACCGACAATCACTTCCAACACCCCTTCCAATCCGACCAGCGCGAGACCGCGGCGTGCGCCGGAGTTGTTCTTGCTGGTCACCAGCCCGGTCCGAAAGCCCGCCGCGCGAACGGCACGCACCATCTCCACTGCGCCAGGATATGCCCGTACCTGCTGGTCATGGTGTGTCAGGTTGTACTCACGATATGTGGCGATCCATCGATCCATTTCCGCGGGATCACTCGTCAGCTCTCCGAAGATCGTCCGAAGCGGGACCCCCATGCCGGCCAGGATCTGCTCACGTGAGCTCATCGGGAGCCCATGCGCGCGGTAGGTGTGCTGATAGCTGTCCACGATCAGGTCCACTGAGTCAATCAGCGTCCCGTCGAGGTCGAAGAGGATGGTCTGGTAGGAGGACATCGCCGGAACGTAGCGTTCCTCCCGCCGAACGGAAGAGGACCACACCGACGACCCGAATCGAATAGGGGCCGGCCGGGGAATCCTCGGGTGCGACGTAGCGCATCAGCTCCTCGTCGTCGGCAGCAGCGAGTCTGTCCACGAGCATCCGTTGGCCAAGCGTCGGCGCCGAATTGCACCAGCGCAGTGTCCGGTCCAACCGACGCACGGTTGCAGAGTCACGAGCCCACGCGGCCTTTCGCGCCAACCCATGAATGCGCGTGACCAAGCGCGGTGGCATCCAGCCGGAGGTTCGCCGGAGTCTCCTGAGGGCGAATTGCGTCGCCGACTCGATGCATGCTGCGATGCGGTCGTGTGCATCCCCTGGAAGAAGATCACTGGTCCCGCTTTCGGTGCCGCGCACCGCACCCGGCTGTGTGACGTCCCATTCGCCGTCCGCCTCGCGGATGAGAGTCATCAAGCCGATGCGACTGGTCGCGTGATCGGTCACTTCAAGCATCACCACATCACGCGGCGGGGTCTCGTGCGCCGTGCGTTCCGTGGCGCAGGGAATGCCGTCTCCCCGACGAGCCCATCGCGGTGTGTGCCACGCGAGCTGGTCGAGCCAGCGTGCCGAGAGTGACCCCTTGCGTGCCACGGCCTGTGTCCGCTGCAAGGACGCTTCGATCTGACCGGGTGGCTGCCGCAGGATGATCTCGACCGACTCATGTTGCTGGCCGATCCGTAACAGCCGGCCTTCGCGTTGCGCGATCCGCATGGCAGTCCAGGGTAGGTCGATGTGCACGAGTCTCCCGGCGCCCTGCAAGTTGAGTCCCTCCGCCGCGACGTCCGTGGCCACCAGACACCGCGGGATGACCCGTCGCAGGGCCCATGAGGCGCGGTCCGGACCAAAGGCTGCCAGAATTGCTTCGCGTGCCATCCGATGTGGCCCGATGCCGGCGGAGTCTCCAGTGATCCATGCCGTGCCGTCACCGAGGGTCGTGCGCAGGAGCGACGCCGTGGCACGATGCCGCGTAAAGCAGATGACTGGCGGCCCCTGTGTCAGGAACACCCTGAGCGCCGCGAGCCACCAGCTGTCGGCCGGTGTGAAGGTGCCGACCACTCGTTCGACCAGCGCGAGATCGTCGACCGGAAGGGTGATGGTACCCTCCGGGATGCCGACCAACTCCCACAGGACGCATTGCTCCAGTTGCTCTCCCGCAAAACGACGGAGCGTGGTGCGATCGCTTCCTCCCGCATCGCGGGCCTGTCGCAGCAGGGCGCGATAGCGACGCAACGCTTGCAGCAGTGCTGCATCACTCGACGCAGCCGCGTCGAGCAGGACGATCGAGAGCAGTCGACCGGACGCCGCACGATGGCGTGCCGTGACTTGGCGGACGATTTCCACGGCGCGCGCCCCGCGTTCCAATTCGCCGCTTACCAGCGGAAGCCGGCGTACACTCGCGGGATACCCCGCCACTGCGTCGGCATCCGAGCGGATGACCACGCGACGGAGCGCGATCGGGGCTTCGGTGTGGTACGCGATCTCGCCGAGCGTCGCGATCCCATCCTGGCGCAGCGCATCTTCTGGGAGGCAGAGCCTGAGCAGCGTGACGAGCTCTTCGAGTCGGTTGACGAGTGGGGTGGCGGTGAGCAACAGCACGCGCCTACCGATGAGGAAGGGGGCGAGTGTGCGGACCCGCCGCGTCGAAGCATTCCGGAACCGGTGGGCCTCGTCCACGATGACGAGGGCAGGACTGGACCGCGGGAGGCTGCCGCGTGAGAGCCGTTCTGCACTCCAATACTCGATGGTCAGGCCGACGGCAGCAGCCACCTCCTGCCACTGCGCTCGGAGCAGCGCCGGTCCGACGACGGTCACCCTGTCGAATCCCAGGGCCGCTGCCATGGCGATCCAACTCTTGCCTGCGCCGACGGGTTCAACGAGCAGGGCTCCACGCCACATGTCGAGCGCGGCCATCACTCGACGCCATGGTGTGATTTGGTGGATCATGAGAAAGGGAGGCGGCACGACGGCGCTCAGTGCCGGGGCGCTGGCCTGTCCGCAGGCGTTCCACACATCCGTGCTACGCGCTGTGCGTATGGGCCGCGCGGTGGTCGCGAGTGGTCGCAGTACCCCCGCGAGGGATTCAGCGACGACGCGTGGCCAGTGAGGCAAGTGCGGCGCAGTCATCGGTCGATAGTCCCAGAAGTTCGGCGACCGCCTCGTCGGAGGACGCCGCCGTGTGAGCCTCCGGTGGAGGACAAAATGCCGGATACGTGAGGGCGGCAGAGACCCAGGGTACGGCCCCAACGGCCCGGGCCCCAAAGCGCACGGCGCCTCCAGCTGCTGGCTCGGCCGAGAGCCGCGCGAGGGCACGGATCCAGGTGCTGTTCAACCAGTGCGCCAACACGTGGGCCACATGTGCCGATGGGGCCGCGATGACGTAGCAGCTGTTGAGGGGGATCCACTGGGCGTTGGGGAGCAGCGCGGCTTCGAGGCAGGGGGCGAGATCTCCCCAGACGACGCGGTGTGCCGCCGTTGCAGCGCGCACCCGGAAGATCCGCCACCACGGGCCGCCGGCGTAGTCGGTCCGGCTGCGCAACCGCGCTTCGAACGAACGCAGATGCTCCGCCACTTCCGACGGCAATCGCTCCCATGGTTCGCCACGATCATCAGCGGGCCAGAGCAGGCGCTGTTCCGGTGCAGCGCAATACGCACGCACGTCCCGACCACGCACCGCCAAGCGTGTCCACCCAGCGAGCGACTCCGGCGGATCGAGAAAGGCCGTGTTCGCCCCCGTCTTTGCGCCCAGCTGGGGGGTGAACACGGAGGCGAGTGGCACAAACTGGTCACGCAGGCGCTGCACGACGCGGAGCGCCGTGCGGGACGTCAACAGCCAGGGGCCGTTGGTGGCCCATTCCTGTTGCGGGTGACGCTCGGCGTCTGGTGCGAGCCCGGTCCGAGTTGTATGCGCGGCCTCAGGTGTCCGACGCGACGCGATCAAGGCGAGCGGATAGACGGTGGCATCGAACCCGGCTCTGGGGTCGTCGTCGAGATCCGCAACAACATGGAGCGTGTGCTGTCGACCGAGTGCCGCGCGCGCCATGGTCGCGTAGCTCGCGGTCGTCAACTTGGTCGGGAGCAGTAGGGCGAGTGTGCCGGTGGGCGCAAGCAGATCGACCGAGCGTTCCACGAAGGCGATCGCGAGATCCGGGAGGTGGCGGAATCCCTGCACCCTTGGCGACCGCCACCACCGATAGCGAAGCGCAAGCGCCTCTCGCGTCTCGCGCGGCAGCGCTTCAGCCCGCACCCACGGCGGGTTGCCGACGACGAGATCAAAGCCGCCACGCCCTTGCAAGACCGGAGCGAAGGCGGTCGCCATGGCGAAGGGCACGGCCGTCGTACCGACCTGCAAGCGCCGCAGTTCCCGACGAAGCATCCGACGCGTTCCGTGGAGTTCACGAAGTCGGCGCCGATCGCGCACGCCGACGGGAACGGACTCCCCGAACAGTGTCGGGGCACGCGCCGCAGCGACGATCTCCCGGATCTGCACATCGATCGTGCGCTCCCCCTCCTCCAGCGCCTCCGTGAGTGCGCTCGCCTCGGCGCGTTGCAGCGCGCGCAGCCGTTCGCGCTTCGCGCTACCGTGTCGTCCGGCGAGCCCGGCCTGCGCCAGCCGCAACCGGCGCACCATCGGAAGACCAAGTCTGCCGAACACCGGGTCGAGGAGGGCGTCGCCCGCGCGAATGGTGGCGTCCAGGTTCGGCAACGGCCGGATGCTTTCCACCGCCTCGCCGCGTGTTGCACGGAGCACCTCGAGCCACAGGCGGAGTTCGGTAAGGCGCACGGCGGCGGGATTGCGATCCACGCCGTGGAGGCGCCGCGTGACGAGATGGCGCACGCGTCGGCGGTCAGGTGTGCCCGGTCCATGCAGCAGGTGCAGGGCACCGATCAGGAAGGCACCGGAACCGACGGCGGGATCGAGCACGCTGGTGTCGAGCATGGCGCGCTGCATGGCACGGTCCGGATTGTCGAGCGCGCCCCGCACTGACTCCTCGGCCCGGTCGAGTCGTGGCGCCAGATGTGAGACTAGTGCTTCGCGGACCACGGCGGTGACCAAGCTGGGTGGCGTGAAGAACGCCCCATCCTGCTTGCGCTGCTGAGGAGTCATGACCCCCTCGAAGACGCGTCCCAACATTTCCGGAGTGACCGAACCGTCAAGAGCGTTGGGCTCCAGCGTGACTTCCGTGTGGAGCACCAAGTGATCCACTGTCCTCCGCCAGAAGTCCGCGGGCAATGCAAAGCGGTACCGTCGTTCGTGCTCATGCGGCTCGAAGAGGCCGCCATTGAGGAAGGGGATTCGTCCGAAACTGTGCGCCAGTCGAGAACGTTGCGTTGGCGGGCGATTCAAGGTGCCAAAGAAGAGTGGGGCGAGCAGGTGACGATGGGGATCCTTTCCTGAGCCGAAGCAGGCATCAAACCGGTTGCCCAGGAACGTGACTTCGCCATTGAGCCATCCTTCGCGCTCCACAAAGCGGAGGAAGAGCAGTCGCGTCAATTGCACCAAGAGCCACTCGTGGCGGACATGGATTGGAGTGCGCGTGGGCAGCAGGAGGGCGCCATCCTCGAGCAGACTGCGAAGCGCGGCAAAGGTCGCCCGTCCCGATGCATCGACATCGAGCGCCGTCGCCATCGCGACCGCGCGCGCCAGCAGTGGCTCACCGAAATCGCGATCCAGCGATTGCGTGAGCCGACG
>JAHECN010000053.1 GCA_024641735.1 Gemmatimonadota bacterium
ACCGAAAGCGCACCGGACGACCCCGCTGCGTGACCAACGCCACCGGACGAATGGTGACGGCTCCGGAATCCGGAGTGGCCAAGAGCCAGGCCGTCGCGTCCGCGATCAGCCCGCGCCACAATTGCTCCGATGCCCCACCACGAAATGCCCAGCGATAGAGTCCGTCTGCACCGAGCGTGACGGTTCGCCCACTCGGGCCTTCTCGCCCTCCAATGACCGGGACTTCCGTGCCGCGACGCGCCAACTGCGCGGTGGCACCCGTCCACGCGCGCGTCGCCTCGGCGTCCAACGCCTGAATCGCGGTTGCCGGTGGGAGGGAGTCGCGATCGACGGCGCCAAATCCGTTGGCGAGCGGAGAAGCTGTAGTGGGGCGAAGGTACCAATCCCCCACGATCGACGAAGGTGGCCAAAGCAACCGCGCCTTGCCGCTCGTTCGCCACGCCTCGACGGGACCCCGCACCGCCAACACATCCGCAGCGCGCGCCGCCTGTTGCACTTCGGCGGCCGACACCGGTCGGAGATCATCCATCCGCCGCCACTGCCCCGGCAACAGCTGTGCATACCCTCGTACCGGCGCATCGGTCACCGTGCGAAGTGCCGCATAGAGAAAGCGCGCATCCCAGTCGGGCGTCACCGCGAGCATCACAATGCCCGGCGTCGCACTGACCCGAATCGGCCACCACCGCTCATCATCACCCGGCTCCGCGTCGGGTGGCCCAACACGCACCACCTGGAACCACCGCACACCGGCGCGTGTACCGGGGATGACACCGCGGAGCGTGACCCGACCATGCCCGGTCGGACCGAAGGCCACGATCCCTTTCGCCACCACGAAGGCACCTTCGCGCAATTCGACCGTCGCGCTGTCGGGCGCGACACCGATCCGGCGCACATCCACGGTGAGCTGCACCGAATCGCCCACGGCAGCCTGTGCCGTCCCATCGACATCCGTTACCGCGAGGTCATCTCCACTACGTCGCGCGACGACGCGAACAGTTGCTGCGGCCAACAATTCTGGTGAGATGGACGCGGCATCAGCGATTTCGCCGTCGGTCACGATGGTGATGGCGCGTCCGGCGGAAAGCGCGGTCGCGAGGGGTTCGGCGAGCAGACTCCACCCACTGGGCTCCCCTGTGGTCAACGTACCAAACGCCGTGGTGTCACCGAGGGATGCGGCGAGCCGCCACGCCGAGTCACTCCGTGCGCCGGCGCTGTACATCGAGACAGAATGATCGACGAGGACGAGCGCACGAGGGGCAAGGAGCGTCGTGACCACTGCGGGGTTCACGAGGAGCAGGATCAGCAACGCAACGCCGAGCGTCCGGCAGCCGGCGGCAACTCGCGCCAAGAACTCGCCGGAACGCGCACGGTAACTCCACCACGCGAGGGTGAGCCCGATGGCCAACGCGAGAGCAATGGCCGGCAGTGCTGTCACAGCCGTCAGGCCGCCAGGGCGGCGAGTGCCTCGGTCAGTGTGAAGCGGCCGTCATAGATCGCGCGGCCGGTGATCGCCCCAGCCAACCCGGCCGCGGCGATCGCCTCCAGATCCGCGATGGTCGCGACGCCGCCGCTGACGATGACCGCCGGTCCCATCGCGTGGACGGCGAGCGCGCCGACGATGTCCGGCCCGGTGAGCATGCCATCGCGTGCGATGTCGGTATGGATGACGGTGCCGACACCCTGCCCTGCGACGCGCGCTGCCAGATCGACCGCGCGGACGGCAGAGGTCTCGACCCATCCACGGAGGGCGACCAGGCCGTCACGCGCATCAATCCCAACCGCAACATGCGAGGACCCCACGCGCGCGACGATCGCATCCACCACCTCCGGGGATGAGACTGCGGCCGTGCCGATGACCACGCGCGCGACGCCGAGACCGACCAGTGCCTCGGCACGTTCGGCGCTCCGGACACCGCCACCGATCTGGATCCGCACGCGATGGCCGAGCGCCTTGACGATGCCCGAAATCACGAGATCGTTGTCGCCGTCACCGAAGGCGCGGTCGAGATCGACGAGATGAATCCATGCCGCGCCGGCCGAGGCGAACTGCTCGGCCTGCGCGATCGGATCGTCGGCATAGATGGTGGTGCGGGCGGCCTCACCCTGCGCGAGGCGGACGACCTGCCCAGCGCGCAGGTCGATGGCGGGATAGAGCTCCATCGATGGTGCCGGAGCTACTCGGTGACAGGCCGGGAGGGCCCCGACGTGGGGCCGAGCAAGGCGCGCAGGTGATCACGCGAATCGAGGAACGCGGTCAACTGGTTCTTGGGGAGCGGCGCTCCGGCTTCCATCTTGACGCTGCGTGGGTCGCGCGCGACGCCATTCACTCGGAACTCGTAATGCAGGTGGGGTGCAGTCGAGAGACCAGTGGACCCGACCCGTCCGATCAAATCTCCTTGCGAGACTCGCGCCCCAGGGCGTACGCCGGCGTTGATCTTCGAGAGGTGCGCGTAGCGCGTGATGATTCCGTTGCGATGGCGAATCTCGATCAAGTTGCCATAGCCGCCAGACCGACCGGCCTGTGAGACCACCCCTTCCGAGGCCGCACGCACCGGCGTGCCGCTCGCGGCCGAGTAGTCGATCCCTTCGTGCTTGCGGGCGTAGCCCAGGACGGGATGCATCCGGGCACGACTCAGGCCACTCGAGATGTAGCGGAATTCGACCGGGGCAGCGAGGAAGGCGCGCTTGAGCGCGTTGCCCGAGGCATCGTAGAAGCCGGCCCCCTTGCCTGTCCCGTAGTGGAATGCCGTGACCGACTTGCCGCTCACGTCCATTTCACCGGCGAGGACGCGGCCAAAGCGGGTATCGCCCTCCTCGGAGGTCAGGCGCTCGATGACCGCAGTGAAGCGATCGCCCACCTGAATATCGCGCGAGAAGTCGACCGAGTAGGAGAAGACTTCCGAGAGTGCGAAGACGACATTGTATCGCTCGAGGCGATCGAGGATGGCGTCACTCACTTGATCGTCAATCGCGTTGTACAAGTTCGTCGAGATCGAGGCGCTCAATCGAATCGTATCGGTGTCCCAACGCACTGGCACCGACTCCCCACGCCAGCTCCCATTCGAGGTGCGAATGAACTGGAGCCGCTCTTCCGGAGACGTCCGGAATTCAACATGCGTCGCGGCATCGTCCACGCCGCCGACCCGCACCGAGAATTCCTGCCCCGCGCGAAGGCGACGGGGGTCGAAGGAGAGCGCATTCGCAAGCCCCGACAGATCGAGCCCGACCACCCCGTGCCGCGCCAACAACGTGGTCACGGTTTCGCCCTGGTGGAGCGTATCGCGCACGATATGGAACGGTGAGGAGACCGTGATGGCCCCTGCCGTCGGGACGTCGAGCCGCTGCCAAGGCCATTCGCCACGGGCAGCAAAAAGTGTCGCAGTGCCAAGCACCGCGACGGCGAGGGGGAATCGGGGAAAGCGTCTACGCATCAATCCATTTGCCGCCTGATAAAGGTCGGAATTTCCATGTCGGACACATCGGGTGCGGCCGGACGGACCGGCTGCACAGGTCGAACGAACGGTTGCGGCGCGACCGGCGTCCGCGGTGCCGCGGCGGCTGGCTGCTGTGTGGCCGGAGTCGCCGCCGGTGGCGGTGTCATCGGTGCCCCAGGACCCGTCTGCCGCCTCGGCGTGAACGGCAACACCTGCGAGCTCACGGCGTTGCGATCCACCAACGGCTCCCCCGTCACGGCACGATCAAAGCCCGTGGCGATCACCGTCACCCGGATCTCGCCATTACAGCGCGGGTCACTCCCTGCACCAAAGATGATCTGCGCCTCGTCACCCACAGCGTCATGGATGATCCCGCTGATTTGTGTGGCCTCACCGAGGGTGAGGTCCTCACCGCCGATGATGTTGATCAAGACGCCACTGGCACCGTTGATCGACACATTGTCCAGCAACGGGGAGGAGATCGCCTGCTGCGCCGCCTCGAGCGCGCGATTCTCGCCCGTCGCCACACCCGTCCCCATCAGCGCCGCCCCGCCGTTCTGCATCACGGTCCGGACGTCCGCGAAGTCAACATTGATTATACCAGTGCTGGTGATCAAAGAGGCAATTCCGCGCGTTGCATTTAGCAACACTTCGTCCGCCTTCTTCAGGGCGTCCTGAAATGGGATCCCTTTCCCAACAACGGCAAGCAATCGCTCGTTCGGGACGACGATCATCGTGTCCACGTTGCGGCGGAGCTCGGTGATGCCCATCTCGGCCTGCTTCATCCGCTTCCGTCCCTCAAAGAGGAACGGTTTGGTGACGATGCCGACCGTCAGGGCCCCGATATCCTTTGCAATCTGCGCGATGATTGGCGCCGCACCGGTCCCGGTGCCACCCCCCATCCCGCAGGTCACGAAGACCAGGTCCGCACCCTGAAGATGCTGAAGCACCTCGTCGCGGTTCTCCTCGATCGCCTGCCGACCGATCTCCGGACGCGCTCCAGCGCCGAGGCCTCGGGTCAGCTTCTTCCCGATCTGCACCTTGATGTCGGAGCGGGACGCAGCCAGCGCCTGCGCGTCGGTGTTGACCGAGATGAACTGCACGCCCGTCAACGCCTCGGCGATCATGCGATTGACCGCATTCCCGCCGCCGCCGCCGACCCCGACGACCTTCATCCGCGCGTTCTGCGCCGACTGCTCCTCGAGTTCGAAGATCATTCCATCCGTCATGCCGCACCCCCCCGAGGGTCGGTCAGAAGAAATCCTGCAACCAGCGTCGCACCGGCTCGAGCACCCGACCGACGGCCGGCGAGGCCTTACCACCGGCCCCGAATCCACCACCCAACGCCACCTGGCGTGCACCCCAGAGTGCCAGCCCGACCGGGACAGCATACTCAGGCGCAGCCACACGATCTACCAGCCCACGCAATTGGTCGGCCGGAACTCCAATCCGGACTGGCGCGGCAAAGACATCCCGCGTCAGCTCGACGATCCCCGGGGCGGCTGCGCCGCCACCAGTCACCACCACGCCACACGGCAGCGCCGCCATCGACCATCCGGCCCGTGCCACCTCATCGTAGGCCAGCTCCAGCACCTCCTGAAGCCGCATATGCATGATGTGGGCGATCAGCTGCCGTGGAACCGACTTCACCCCTTGCCCAGTGGTCGCGACTTCCACCACCTCGACCTCAGGGATCATCGGCGCATAGGCCGCTCCCCAGCGCTCCTTGATCCGCTCGGCTTCGGCCTGAGTGATCTGCAGCCCATGGACCAGATCCGACGTCAGATGCCCCCCCGCGAAGCGGAGGGAGGCGCTGTACCGGAGCTTGCCACCCTGAAAGATGGCGACAGAGGTGCTCCCGCCGCCAAGATCCACCAAAACCGCGCCCATTTCGCGCTCTTCCGGGGAGAGGACCGCCAAGGATGCCGCCAGCGGCTCCACGACCACTTCCCCGACGTGCCACCCCGCCTTCTCGATCGCTTTCCGCTGATGAGCCAGAGTGCTGGACCGCGCCGTCAGGATGTAAACCTGGGCCTCCACCCGCTCCCCCGACATCCCGACGGGGTCGGCGTATCCCGCTTGGCCATCGACCAGATAGTCGAGCGGAATCGCGTGGAGCAACTCCTGGTCGTGCCCGAAGGAGACACTGCTTGCGACATCGTTGACCCGGGCGAGATCGGAGGTCCGGATTTCACTCCCCGTGATCGAGGCCACACCATGGGAGATCCGCTGTGCGAGCTGCTCACCACCGGCACCGCAGTACACCGTCCCGACTTCGATCCCGGCGATGCGCTCGGCGTCGGTCATCGCCTTGGTGATGGCGCGGACACTCTCTTCGAAGTCGCGAATCACCCCCCGGCGCACTCCCGTGGACCGCTCCGTGCCCACACCGAGAATCCGCAGCCCCCACGACCGAGAATCGCCGGTGACCTCACCGATGATCGCGGTGACCTTGGTGCTGCCGAGATCAAGCGCGGCGACGAGACGTTGCACGGCGACGGTCATGACTTGGCCAACGTCACGAAGGCGCGCCCCACAAAGCGCGTATCCAATTCGACCCATCCTTTGGATTGTTCCCCCAGCCAGCGCACCACATTGGCCGTCCATCGCAAGGTTTCCAAGGTCGCGTCGGGACGGACGCGGATGCGTCGGGCGCCGGTCTCGAGCAGGACATCACCGCCATCGCGGTGCGCTGCCTCGATCGTCTCATACCACTCAGCATCGGCGCGCAGCACCGCCGCGAGGAGCGCGGCCGTCGTGGAATCCTTGGCCGACACGGGCAGCGCGACCGGCGCGTCCGCAGGATCGAAGGGGAGGACGCGCCCATGTCGGTCCAGCAACACGAGCCGATCGTCCTGCATCGCGAAGGAGACGGGCAGTTCTTCCAGAATGGAGACGCGGAGTGTCCCGGGGAAGCGCCGCTCCACCGAGGCCGCTGCAACGCCGGGAATCTCCGCCGCGCGCTCACGCACGGCATCCAGCGGGTCGACAATACTCGCGTGCTCGGAGAGGGCGAGACGGCGGACCACGTCGCGCTCGTCGAGGAAGCGCAATCCCGCCACCTCAACCTGGTGCACGCGGAAATACTCGAGTCGCTGCATCCCCATGGGGACACCAACCCAGACCCCCGCCACGCCCGCGGCAAGGAGCGCCACCAGAAATGCCATTCGGCGGGTCGTCACGCGCCCTCCCGACGGCGGCGGATTTCGGGTCCCACGTGCGTGATGTCCCCCGCGCCCATCGTCAGCAAGACATCCCCCTCGCGCAGCAATCCCGCAATCTCGGTGGCGAGTTCCGCGCGAACGGGAGAATAGCAGACCACGGCGCCCGCCTGGATGGCGGCATCCGCGACGACTCGCCCGGTGATCCCTTCCAACGGCTGCTCGCGCGCGGCATAGACATCGGTCACAATGACGAGATCGGCGGCAGCCAGCGCGACCCCCATGGCCCTTCCGTGTGCTGCTGTTCGCGAGAAGAGATGCGGCTGGAACGCTGCCACGATCCGGCGTCCCGGAAAGGCCTGCCGTGCGGCGGCCAGGGTCGCCACCAGTTCGGTGGGATGGTGGGCGTAGTCATCGACGAGCGTCACACCATGCGAGTCGCCGAGTCGGTCGAACCGCCGGCCGACACCGGTGAATGCGCCCAGTGCCTCAATGGCGCCGCCGAGATCCGCACCCAATGCGACCGCCACGCCGAGCGCCGCCCCGGCGTTGCGGAGGTTGTGTACGCCGGGAACACGGAGCCGCAAGGGCATCGAGCGTCCATCCGGCAACTCGACGTCGGCAAGGGTGCTGTCGGGCCCGGCTTCGCGGACGGTCAGCCGGAGTTCCCCGCCTTCCACACCGAACCGCCACACCGGCGTCTGCAGTCGTGCGGCGACGCGATCCGAGCCGTGGTCCGCCATGCCGACCAGCACGCGCGCTGCGCGATTGCCGAATGTGGCGTACGCGTCTTCCATCGCCTCGACGCTGCCGTAGCACTCGAGGTGATCAGCTTCAACATTGTTGATGACGGCGATCGTCGGCTGCAGGGTGAGGAAGGCCTGATCGTATTCATCGGCTTCCACCACGAAGAGCGAGTCGCCATCGAGCAAGGCATTCCCGCCCCATGTCGCCACACGCCCGCCGGCCAGCCCGGTCGGGTGAAGTCCCCCACCGCGCAACGCTTCAGTGGTCATCACGGTGGTCGTGGTCTTGCCATGGGTCCCGGCCAGCGCCACCACCGTATGCCCGTTCACGAGCTCCGCGAGCGCCACCTTGCGGGGCACAACCGGAATCCCCGCTGCGTGGGCGGCAAGCACTTCAACATGATTGGCTGGGGCAGCCGCGGTGACCACCAAGGCACGAGCGCCGACAAGATGCGCGGCGTCCGGCGTGTCGAACGCAGTGGCTCCTGCCGCACGGAGGTCTGCAAAGGCTGCGGTCTCGGTATCACACCCGGTGACCGCAACACCGCGACGGCGTGCGACGAGCGCCAGCGCACTCATCCCTGCGCCACTGAGGCCAAGGAAGTGTACCGGACGAGGATCTGCGGGATCAAACAGGGAAGCCACTTGGGCAAGATAAGAGCGGGGTGAATCCGCGCCAAACTTGTGGAAATCTCGGACTGGTCGCTCGCCTAGGAACCGGCTGCACGAGCCCCGGTGGTTGGCGCGATCAAGGCCTCGACACGACCCGCAATCCGGGCGGCGCCGTCGGCGTGGCCACGTCGCCGAGCGGCCTCCCCCATGGCCCTGCGTCGGGCATCATCCTGCAGCAGTTGGGTCAATTCGTGACCCAGCCCGGCCGCGGTGAGCCCCTCCTGCCGGAGGGCGATCGCCGCGCCGGCATCCGCCATCGCATGCGCATTGGGCGTCTGATGATCCTGAGCTGCTGTTGGCAGCGGAATGAGCACCGACGGGATTCCCCAGGCACAGAGTTCAGAGAGGGTCATCATCCCGGCGCGCTCCACGCACAGATCCGCGAGGGCCCAGGCGTCTGCCATAGGGTCCAGAAACGGAACCACGGTGATGCCGGGCGGTGCGTGCAGATGGGCAAACTCCGCGTGGGTCAGACGCCCGGTCGCCCAGACCAGCTGCGCCCCATCGGCTCCCCCCTGCGCGACCCATTCGGCAATCAGTTGGTTGATGGCGCGAGAGCCTTGGCTCCCGCCGGTCACGACCACGACCGGATGGTCCTCTCGGAGTCCGAACGTCGCACGCGCCGCAGCACGGCGAGACGGGTCCGGGGGAACGATCGGCGCGCCGGTCACCACCACCTTGGACGAGGCCGCGGAGGAGAGCGACGACATGGCATCCGGGACTGCCAGCCAGATCTCGTCGACCCGTGAGGCGAGTGCACGCGTCGCGAGACCGGGACGGACATCCAACTCGAGGATCGCCGTGGGGATCCCGCGACGCGCCGCGCGCCACACCACGGGCCCGCTCACATACCCTCCGGTCCCGAGCACCAGATCCGGGCGTTCCTCGTCCAGCATGGCGTCCACGGCGCGGATCAGTCGGATGGCGAGCAGCGGCCACTTGCCGTTGCGCCACCATGCCCGCCGGTGGATCGGTTCGAACGGGAAGAGCCGATGGGCAACCCCACGTTCCGGCAAGACCTTCGCCTCGATCCCCCGCTCTGCACCAGCAAAGAGCAATCGCCACTCGGGATGACGCGCTGCGATGGCATCGGCGATTGCGAGGGCCGGCATCAGATGCCCGCCGGTTCCTCCCCCCGCCAACAGCACTGTGGTCATCGGGATCTCGCCGGGCGACCCCGGCGACGGCCGATGTTGACCACCACGCCCGCCGAGAAGAGATAGAGGATGAGTGACGCCCGCCCCGCGGACATGAAGGGGAGGGTGAGGCCGGTCGTCGGTCCCATACGCGTCACGACCGCGGCGTGGAAGAGCGCCGTGACCGCGACGGCCATCGTCAGGCCGGAGGCGAGATAGGTCCCGAACGGATCTCGTGCGGTTCGGGCGATCCGAAAGCCAAGCCAACAGAAGATCGTGAACAGCGCCACGACGAAGGTGACCCCGAGAAATCCCCACTCCTCACCAATCATCGAGAGGAGGAAGTCAGAGTACCCCAACGGCACATGCCCCAGTTTCGCAGTCCCGCGTCCGAACCCGACACCGGTCGTCCCGCCACTCCCGAATCCGATCAGCGACTGGCACGCCTGGTCTTTCAACGGGTCGCAGTCGAGCGCGGCGCTCGACACCGTTTCCACACGCGCGGAACGGACCGTGTCCAGTTTCAGGACGGCGAAGATCGCCGCGAAGCCGAGCAGCACCATCGGCAGCAAGTGCGCAATGCGCGCCCCCGCCGTGAAGACGATAGTGCCACCGATCACGGCCAGCACGATCGCCATCGAGACCGAGGGTTCGAGCGCCAGCAGCGCCACCACACCGAGGACGGTCCCCATCAGCGGGACAAATCCCTCACCGAAGCGTCGGACGCGTGTGCCCAACTCCGCCGCACGCATGGCCAAGTAGGCCGCCAAGGTGAACCGCGCGATCTCGGAGACCTGCACCTGCACCCCGATGGCAATCCAGCGATGGGCGCCTTTTCGGAAGGGAAAGACCTCGTGCAAGAATCCCGGGGCACCCTTGGGCCAGATCACTGCCACGGCGGCGAGCAGCGCGAGGCCCGCGAGCGTGGCGTAAAACATCGGCTTGGCCAATCGATACCAGATGCCGTAATCGAGATAGGCGGCGATGAGGAAGACGACGCCACCGATCAGCGCACCGGACAATTGCTGGGTGGCTTCGTACTGCCAGTCCGGGAGATACGAACCCGTGGCGTAGCAGTTGATCACACCGAAGCCCGTGAGCGTCAACGTCGTCACCGCCAGGAGATTGGTTTCCCACCGCATCTCACCGGGGTGCCGAACTGCGGGCGTCACCATCCCTCCACGATACGGCGGAACGTGGCTCCCCGTTCTTCATAGTTGGCGAACATGTCGTAACTCGAGCACGCCGGCGAGAGCAGCACGGCACCGCCCCGTGGCGCCACGGCCCGAGCCGTCGCCATGACCTCGTCGAAGTCTCCGGCCGGAAGGACCCTGACCGCGCCACCCAAGTCTCCCTGGATGAGTTGCCCCGCTTCGCCGAACGCGATCACCGCCACCGCGCGCTCGCGCAGTGAGGCGGCAAGGCTGACATACGGTTCGCCCTTGTGCCGACCACCGAGGAGCAGCACATAGGGGCGATCCATCGCCTCCAGCGCCACGCGCGTCGAGGCGACATTGGTCGCCTTGGAATCGTTGATCCAGAGGACATCATCCACGACACGCACCGGCTCGAGGCGATGCGGGATGGGCTCGAAACTCCGCAACCCTGCCGCAAGTTCCTGCCGACCGACCCCGGTCGCATGCAGCGCGAGGACTGCGGCGAGGGCGTTGGCCACATTGTGATCGCCGAGCAGACACAGCGCCGCACGCGGCAAGAGCTCGTGTCCGTCCAGCATGAGCTGCCCAGTCGTGTGATCGAGCCACGCGTCGGCCGTGATCCCCGCCATGACCGTAAAAGTCAGATGCCGGCCAGGAACATTGGCGATCATCCGGCGAGAATCTCGATCGTCCAGATTGCTGACCCAGCAGGATGCGTCGGTGGCACCGGCAAAGAGCCGCGCCTTGTCGGCGTAGTAACTCGCAAGATCCGGATATCGATCCAGATGATCCGGTGCCAAGTTGGTCAGCACACCCACCGCAGGACGCAACGCGGGACAGTCGTGCAGCTGGAACGACGACAACTCGACGGCGAGCCATGCCGGCCATTCCGATCGCGCGGCGATCTCACAGAGCGGCGTGCCGATATTCCCGGCGGCAACGCCATCGCGTCCCGCGGCCCGCATCAAGTGCTCCAGTAGCCCGGTCGTCGTCGTCTTGCCGTTGGTCCCCGTCACTGCGATGTACGGAACGCGCGACATGGTATCCAGCCCAAGTTGCGCCTCCGCCAACACCGGGACGCCAGCCTCGAGCGCGGCACGCACCACGGCGGCGCTCGGCGGAATTCCAGGCGACAGCACCAGCGCGGCACTCCGGGCAACGCGTGCGAGATCATGCCCGCCGAGTTCGAGGGTGAGGTCGTCGTCCTGGGCGCCGGCGAGTGCCGCATGGACCGCATGCACCTCAGGCCCGCTCCCGGCATCCGAGGCGTACACGGGGACACCGTGTGCCCGCAGGAGCCGCACTGCCGCCGCGCCACTCCGGGCGAGGCCCGCCACGCTGACTTCGCGGCCGGTGTGCTGCCACTCCGTGAGATAGCTCACCGGAGCTTCAGGGTCGCCAACCCGACCAGGCCGCAGAAGATGCCAAGAATCCAGAACCGCACGACGACCGTGGACTCTGCCCACCCGAGCTTCTCGAAATGGTGATGCAGCGGCGCCATGCGAAAGACACGATGCGCATCGGCATACTCGCGTCCACGCGTCCGCTTGTTCCATTTGTACACCGAGGTCTGCATCATCACCGACAGCGCCTCGGCGACGAAGACACCACCGATGATCACCAGCAGAAATTCACTCTTGAGGAGGATCGCCACGGTGCCGAAGGCGCCGCCCAGTGCGAGCGATCCCGTATCGCCCATGAACACGCGGGCGGGGTGCGCATTGAACCAGAGAAATCCAAGACAGGCACCCATCAGTGCGGCGCAGAAGACCGCCAGCTCTCCGGCCCCCGGCAAGTAGAAGAGCAGGAAGTACGAGGTGGTATCCACTCGGCCCAGCACATAGGCGAAGAACGCGAAGGCGCCCGCGGCAATCATGGAGAGCCCCGTGGCGAGTCCGTCGAGGCCGTCGGTCAAGTTCACCGCGTTCGAGAAGCCGGTCACCACGCCCGTCACAAAGACGACGTACAGCCACGGTGCGAAGGTCACGATGAGGTACTTGAAGAACGGGACGGTGGTCGCACTCGCCGGAATCGAGGCGGGATTGACCACCGGCCAGACCAGCAGGAGAACGCCCAACGTGACCCCGAAGGAGACTTGGCCGGCCAACTTCCACTTGGCGACGAGTCCGCGCGATTGTCCTTGGACCACCTTCAGATAGTCATCGAGGAATCCGATCGCGCCGCACCAGAGCATCGCGATGACACTCACCACGACGAATCGGTTGGTCAGCGGCGCGAGGAGCAAGGTGGGAATGACCGTGGCCGCAATGATGATGATGCCGCCCATCGTCGGCGTCCCGCGCTTGGCCTGATGGCTCGCCGGCCCCTCGGCGCGAATCACCTGTCCAACCTTCAGCGCGTGCAATCGACGAATGATCACCGGCCCCAACAGAAAGGCGATCCCCAGCGCCATCACCATCGCCGCGGCCGCGCGGAAGGAGATGTAATTCAACAAGTTGAATGGCAGAATCATCTTGCCGAGCGGCGCGAGCAGGTGATAGAGCATCGAGCCTCAGTCGCTGGAATCGGTGGGGGGGAGAATGGCCGGAAGAATACGTTCGAGAGCGGCGCCACGAGAACCCTTGAGCACCACGAGTTCATCACCGACCAAGCGGTCCGCCAAGAGCGGCCCCATCGTCTCGGCGTCAGGCGCTTCGAGGAGCCGGTCGGCGAAGGCCTCCCGATGGGGGGCAAATGCCGGCACGAATTCCCCCACCAGTGCGAGCAGATCCGGATTCAATCGCGCGAGTTCTCCCGCCACCTCGGCATGCAGCTCGGCGGAAAACGGGCCAAGCTCCTTCATGGTACCGGCAACAAAGACCAGCGTCCGCCCGACCCGGAGTTCATCGGCAAGCGCCATCGCACTCGCGAAGGAGTGCGGATTGGCATTGTAGCCATCGTTGAGTACGGTCAGTCTGCCATGTTGGCTCAACTCGCCTCGTCCGCCAGGCAGCGCAAAATGTTCGAGCGCCGCTGCTGCCAGATCGAGATCCAGCCCGAGTTCCTTCGCCACCCCCCACGCGAACATCGCGTTGCCCGCCTGATGGCGCCCGCGCGCCGCGAGGTGGAAGGAACGACCCTCCACGGTGACATCTGGACAGCCATCGCCAGCAACCTGAACCGCGGTCGGCTGGATGTCGGTCCCATGCAGACCGGCCGTCACGACCCGCTGTGCCAATCGCTTGGCACCCGCGACCAGTTCCGGCGGTTCCACCCCAACGATCGCCACCGGAACGCCACGCGTGAGCGAAAGCTTCTCCCGGACGACCGCCTCGACCGAACCAAATCCTTCGAGATGCCCTGCCCCGGCGTTGGTCACCACGGCGATGTCGGGACGCAGGATGTCGCGGTAGCGCGGAATCTCTCCCGGCACATTCGCGCCCGCTTCCACGACCATCGCTTCCGTATCGTCAGGCGCCTGCAACACCGTCAGTGGCACGCCGATCAGGTTGTTGTCGTTGGCGCGCGTCCGATGCGTCCGCCACCGCGTCGCGAGTACGGCAGCGACCATTTCCTTGGTGGACGTCTTGCCGTTCTGTCCGGTGATGGCGACGACTGGCCCGAGGAAGCGATCGCGACGTGCCGCGGCGAGTTGACCGAGCGCGAAAAGGGTGTCCGGGACCTCGTAGAGCGTGAGTCCTGTCACGGGCGGCGTGCCGGCGCGCACGACGGCGCCGAGCGCTCCAACATCCCGGGCTCCGGCGAGGAAGTCATGCGCATCGAACCGTTCGCCGACCAAGGCCACGAAGAGGTCGCCACGTTGAATCGCTCGTGTGTCCGTTACGACGCGATCATAACGTGGCGGGAATGCCTCGGTTGACGCGGGGAGCGCCAGTGCCACGCGCACTTGCGCGTCCGACCAGGCCATCGTCATCGACCGAAGAGTCCGAGCACGATTGACCGCTCATCGAACGGCTGCTTTTCCGTGCCAATGATTTGATAGGTCTCATGCCCCTTGCCGAGGAGGATGACGACATCCCCGGGACCGGCCTGTCCCACCGCCATCGCGATCGCGATGTACCGGTCGAGTTCCCGTTCGTAGCTTCCCGCCGGCATCCCGGCCGCGATCTCATCGATGATGCGATCGGGATCCTCGGTGCGCGGGTTGTCGGTCGTGAGTATGACATGATCCGCTCCCGCGGCAGCCGCGGCGCCCATCAAGGGACGCTTGCCGCCATCGCGGTCGCCACCACACCCGAACACCGCGATGATACGCCCTGGCGTCAGAGGCCGAAGTGCGGCGAACACGCGCTCATACGCATCGGGCGTGTGGGCGTAGTCCCGAATGACGTGCACCGGTGCATCGATCAAGCGCTCCATCCGTCCTGGAACCTGCGGCGCCT